>CAZSOK010000078.1:0-8996 GCA_964608445.1 uncultured Treponema sp.
GTCACTCAAAGACGGGATAGCACTCAAACCCGGCGTTGCGCAGTTCCGCGCCCATCGTGCCGGAGCGGTTCTCGTCAACAACGACCAAATAATAGGTCGTCCCGCTCGGCCGTTTTTCGGTCGTGATTTTTGCGGCGAAGCCTTTCTTTTTGAGCTGCTCGACCAAACCTTTCGCATTGTTCTCGTCGCGGAACAAGCCCAGCTGCTGATAGACGGCGCGTTCGGGTTTTTCGCCCGATGATGCCGATTCCGTCGCACCGCTCACGCTGCCCGCAACGTTCTCGTCGGGTGACTGCTGGTAGGATACGGGCTCCTGCTCCACGTCGGGAACGGCACTGCCCTTGCGCGGGACAAAATACCAGAACGGCGCGGGCAGCTGCTGAATCGTCCCTTTTACCACCGCCGCTTCGGGCGTGGACGGCCAGTCTTTCTTGAGCGTGTCGGCAAACGACTGCTCGCCGGAAATATGCCACAGCGTCAGCAGCACGGCGGGCGCGACGGCGCGCATGGATGGCAAGGTCGCGTAAGTTTTGAGCAGGGCAATCGGCTCGGCAAGGTCGCCCTCGCCTTTTGCTTTGCACAGCGCGCTCCACTGCTCATACAACTTGACATACGCGGCGACCGTCGTGTCCTGCGAACTGCGCACGGCACTGCCCAAATACGCGTCGGCAGTTGCAGAATCTCCCGTGGCAAGCGCACAGCGCACGGCATCCAGCACCAACTGTTCGTTCGATTTTTTGGGCATTCCGGCGGCGTTCCCGGCCGTAATGGCGGCGGCCGCGGCATACGACGTTCCGGCAGCAGCGTACAATCCCATCTGCTCCTGCACGGCACCCAAAAAGGCATATCCCGCCCGCTTTTCTGCCGCCGACGACAGCAGGGGAATCTGCCGACTCAGATAGGAGACCGCCTCATCCAGCGAATCTTTTTTTTCTGCTTCTTTGGCGGCAAGCCGCGCCGTGTTGATTGCAGTCTGCGCCGCCAGCGGAAATGCCAGCACCGCCGCAAGAAATAGCACCGTTTTTTTCATCGCCGCCTACTTTGCCGCCGCCGGTTCCGGCTTGATGACGGGCACTTCGTTCGCGGCGGTCACCTGCGCCTTTTCGGCGGCTTCGGGATGTTTCTTCGCCAGTCTCTCCTGCGCCTTGCGCGCGCGTTCGGCACGATCCGCGTCTTTTTTTGCCTGCGCGTCAGCCTTCGCCCGCGATTTGGCGGCATCCCGTTCCTGCCGGGCTTTTGCGTCCGCCGCTTTCTGCGCCGCCCGGTATTTCGCATTGCCGAACGAAAACGGCATCATCAGCAGCACGCCCGCAAAGAACGAAATCAGCACCGTCAGAAAGACCGGCACATCCCGGAACGTATGGAACAGCAGGTTGATGTCGCAGCGGAACTCATCGTCCAGATTGAATCCGCAAAATATCGTGACGATAATAAGAAGCGCGACCGTTCCCAACAGCTTGACTGGCATAATATCTCCCGCAATCCGCAGTGCGGATGCTACGGCATCATTGTACCACGGAATGTGTTTCCGTTCAATGCGTCAAAGCGCACGGTGACGAACTGCCCGATGAGCGATGTGTCCGCCCTGAACGCGATGCGCTCGTCCCGGTCGGTCTTGGCAAGCACTTCGTCGGCGCAGTCGCGGCTCTGCCGCTCGACCAACACTTTTTCCGTCACGCCGATATGCTTTGCCATCTCTCTCTGCGTGATTTCCAGCTGCGTGTCGATAATGCGCTGGAGACGGCGTTTCTTTTCGGCAAGCGGCACTTGGTTCGCCATGCTCGCGGCGGGCGTTCCCTCGCGCGGGTTAAAATAGTACATGAACGCGCTCTCAAACTGCACGCGCTCCATGAGGTCGAGCAGTTCGGCAACGTCGTCTTCGGTCTCGCCGGGAAAGCCCAGCATGATGTCCGTCGTCATCGCCACGCCGGGAATTGCCGCGCGGATACGCGCCACGAGCGCAAGGTAGTCCGCCTTAGTGTAATGACGGTTCATCGCCTTGAGGATACGGTCGCTGCCGTGCTGTACGGCAAGATGGATTCCCTTGCACAGGCAGTCGTTCCGGGCAATCACCGCGATCAGCTCGTCGCTCAAGTCTTTGGGATGGCTCGAATCGAAGCGCACCCACCCGATGGTCGATTTTGTCCGTGCAAGGTGATCCGCGATAGTCTGCAAGAGTTCGGGGAAGGTGACGATTTCCGTGTCCGCACTGTCCGCCGTGCGCCGTCCCCGGTAACTGTTCACGTTCTGACCGAGCAGCATGATTTCGCGCACGCCGCGGCGGCTCAGCTCGTCCAGCTCGGCAAGAATCGCGTCAACCGGGCGGCTCACTTCCCTGCCGCGCACATACGGCACGATGCAGTACGTGCAGAAATTGTTGCAGCCGTTCATAATCGGCACGAACGTGGAGAACGCGCCCTGCCCGGCACTGATCGGCGCGAACGAATACACGGGATCTTCGGTGATGATGCCGTCGCGCCGGTTCACGAGGACTGCCGGATGCGCCGCGCCGCGCTCGTTCTCAATGTCGTCAATCAATTCGTCCAGATGCTGTTTCGCATACGTCCCGATAACATAATCCACCACGGGATAATCGCGCTTGAGCGACTTCTGGAGCCGTTCCGCCATGCAGCCCATGACGGCGACTTTCAGCGGCTTCGCGCCGTCCTTGACGTAAGCGGCGGCTTTCTCCAGCGACTTGTTCTTCGCGTCGGGCTGACACGCGCGCAAGGCTTTCAGCCCCGCATACCAGCCGAGCCGCCCGAAAATACGGTTCTCCGCCGTCGCGCGCACGGAACACGTGTTGATAATCACCAAATCGGCGACCTCCGCGTCCTCCGCCCGCGTCCACCCCCGCGCAAGGAAACGCTGTTCCGCCGCCGCGCTTTCGGCACTGTTCATCTGACAGCCGTAAGTCTCAAAAAAATACGTCATGCCGCTACTATAGCATATTTTCCGCTCGTCGCATACCGCCACGCGGACGATTTACAGCAGACGCAGCAGCATATAGACAATCGTGCCGCCAAAAATGCTTATCATCGCATTATTGCGCCACACGTGCAGGACGGCAGTCACCGCAATGCCGACGAACGACGCAATGCCGAACGGCGCGACCGTCACCCGCACGTCCTTGAGGCAGTAGACGATCAGAATCGCCATTATCATTGAAGGAATGTATTTTTCAATAAAACGGAGGAACGGCGGCGGATCTTTCTTGCTGAACAGCAGGAACGGGAACGCCCGCAGCAGGAAAATCACGGCTGCCGTCAGCACCGTCGCGACGAACGCGAGCGAAAGCGGCAGTTTCATCACGACGCCTCCGCGCGGAATTTTCTGCCCCGCACCAGGACGAGCGCGAACAGACCGAGCGCAATCGCCGCCAGAATGATATGCTGCCCCGGCAGAATGCCCGCACGGAACAGCACGATTGCCACAACCGTCGTCGCAATGCCGATCACCGGCGGCAGGACATCCTTGCTCGCCCGCACCTGATTGATCAGCAAAACCGTGAACAGCGCGGTCAGCGCAAAGTCAACGCCCGCAAAACTGAACGGAAGCACCGTGCCCAGCAACGCGCCAATCACGCTGCCGGTAATCCAGTACAGATAATCGAGCACGGCAATCGTCCCGTAATACGCGCCCGCATCCGCGCCGTCGGGAACAGTCACGTCCGTCAGAAGCGCATACGTCTCGTCGGTCAGCAGGAACACCAGCAGCGGCTTCCATTTCCCCACGTCCTTGAACCGCGTGATGAGCGAAAGCCCGTACACGATATGGCGAATGTTCACGAACAGTTCCGCAAGCAAAATGGCGGCAAGCGGCGTGCCTGCCGCGAACAACGCCACCGCCATATACTCGCCCGCGCCCGCATACATGAACACGCTCATCACCGCAGAAAGCCACCACGGATAGCCCGCATTCACCAGCATCAGCCCGAACGGAATGCCAATGGCAATATAGCCGAAAAACACGGGGATCGTCGTCCTCGCCGCCATGCGGAAATGCAACTGACTAAGCATGCCACAACTGTACTCATTTTTTGTTGAATTTTCAAGCAATCTGTGCGATGATAGCATATAACACATCACTTCCGAATGGAGAATTATATGGTAGCAATGTTAGTCGGTCTCATCCTCATCGCGTTCGCCGTGATTGCCTGTCTGCCCGCCTGCCTGAACTGGGGCACGGACATCATCGCGTTCCTCAAAGGCGCAGCCCCCGTCCTCGCGGCATTCGTCGGCATGATCGCCCTGTTCATCGGCTTTGCGGACATCAAGGACAAAAAAGAAGCGAAAAAAGAAGAAGCGGCAAAGCAGGCGGAAGAAAAATAAGGGCGTTCCCCGCTCGCGCGGGTCGCTACGTCCGCCCTTCGCTGCGCTCATACGCGGCGCGCCGCGTACTGCGGGGCTCCCATCGCTAACGCGTCGCCGCCGCAGAAAACGGCATTCCGCCGCGCATAATTTTCTGAAAATAATTCCCCAAATATATTGATAACTTTGCGCATTCGTTCTATTGTTAGGGCTATGCATTGTTTTCTGCACGAAATCAAACTGCCCGCCACAACGGGCTAGGTAGAGGAAAAAGAGTGAAAGGAAGCCAGGTTACCATTGACCACGTGTCAAAGCGATTCGGTGATTTCGTCGCGCTCGACGACGTTACCGTCACGATTAAGCCGGGGGAATTCTTCTCCCTGCTCGGTCCTTCAGGCTGCGGAAAAACCACGCTGCTGCGTATCATCGCCGGATTTGAATTCCCTGACGACGGCGCGGTGCTGTTCGACGACACGAACGTCATTCCGTTCTCCCCGAACAAACGGCAGTCAAACACGGTGTTCCAGACCTACGCGCTCTTCCCGCACCTGACCGTGTACGACAACGTGGCGTTCCCGCTCAAACTGAAAAAGCTTCCCAAAGCGCAGATCGACGAAAAAGTACGCGAATACCTGCGCCTCGTGCAGCTGGAAGCGCATATGTTCAAGAAGCCGAACCAGCTTTCCGGCGGACAGCGGCAGCGCGTGGCAATCGCGCGCGCGCTCATCAACGAGCCAAAAGTCCTGCTGCTCGACGAGCCGCTTTCCGCGCTTGACGCAAAACTGCGCGCGAACCTGCTCATCGACCTTGACGCGCTCCACGACAAAATCGGCATCACGTTCATCTATGTTACCCACGACCAGAGCGAGGCGCTCGCGGTAAGCGACCGCATTGCCGTGATGAACAGCGGGCACGTCTTGCAGGTGGGAACGCCGTTCGAGATTTACGAAAGCCCCGCCACGCAGTTCGTCGCGCAGTTCATCGGCGAGACAAACCTGTTTGAAAGTACCGTGGTCAAATGCGAGGAATACAACGTGCCGGGCAAGACCGACATCGAGCACATGGTCACGCTCAACACGCCCGCGCTCGGCATGCAGGCACAGCTGACGGGCGAGACGGCGGCGACGCGCGAGGAGGACAAGAATATCCTCGTCACCGACTACGAGCATACCGACGAAGGGCAGAAAGTCGCCTTTACGATCCGCCCTGAAAAAATCCGCATCACGCTGGAAGAGCCGAAATTCGCCGGGCGCAAGGACATCAACGTGTTCAAGGGCGTGGTGGAAGAGCCGATCTACACGGGCTTCCAGTCGAAATTCTACGTGCGGCTGGAGAACGGCACGATCGTCAAAGTGTTCAAGCAGCACATCAACTATCTTGACGAAGGCCCGGAAATCGCATGGAAAGATACCGTGTACATCTCCTGGGCGGCGAACGACGGCTACATCGTAGAGGACATCAACAAATGAGCGCGGAACAGGAAAAGACGCAGGCGCGACCCAAGCGGACGTTCCTGCTCAGGCTCGCGGCAAAGGCGCACGGCGCGGCCTACAAGAAAGCAAATCCCGGTCCGTTCTACGCGTATCCCATGGGACTGTGGTTCACGCTGTTCTTTGTCGTGCCGCTCGTCATCATCGTGGCGTACTCGTTCATGAAACGCGACGTGTACGGCGGCGTGGTACACGAATTCACGCTCAAGGCGTACCAGCAGATGCTCGTCCCCGCCTACGGCATGATTTTCCTGCGCACGCTGTCCATCACGGCAGTCTCCACGCTCATCACGATTGCGGTCGCGCTTCCCTGCGGCTATGCCATGGCACGCAGCAAATACCAGACGTTCCTGCTCGTGCTCGTGGTCATCCCGTTCCTCACGAACAGCCTTATCCGCATCTTCGCCTGGATGACGATTCTGGGCGACAACGGTCTGCTCAACGCAATCTTCCGTTTCTGCTGGCATATCAGGCACGCGTTCGGCTTTGGCGGCGATGCGTTCGTGCCGCACAAATTCATGTTCACCAAGGGCGCGGTCATCCTCGTCAGCGTGTATATGTACCTGCCCTATGCTATCCTGCCGATTTTTACGGCGGTGGACCGCTTTGACTTCAGCCTGCTCGAAGCCGCGCGCGATTTGGGCGCGACAAAAACGCAGTCCATGCTCAAAGTGCTCGTTCCCGGCATCAAAAGCGGCATCGTGAGCGCGCTCATCTTCACGTTCATCCCGATTTTCGGCACGTACACCGTTCCGCAGCTCGTGGGCGGCAAAGACAGCTACATGCTCGGCAATATCATCGTCGATCAGGTGCAGAAAGTGCGCAACTGGCCGCTCGCGTCCGCGTTCAGCCTGGTGATTACCGCCGTCTCCATGATCGCCATTTTATGGATGCTCTCAACCAACCACAAGGAAGCGAGCCTCAAGAAAACCTCGGCAAAAGAAGACGCGGCGGCAAGCACGGACGCACCGCTGCTGGCGGCGAGCCTCAAAAAAGGCACAATCGGAGGCGCATGATGCATTTCAACCCGTACAAACTGTTTGTCCGGCGCACGCGGACGAGCGAAAACGCCAAGCACGCCAAGCGCGACTGGAAAAAACGCGCGCCGCAGTTCAGCCTGTCCAACACCGTCCTGTGCCTGTCGCTGCTGTTCCTGTTCATCCCGCTGTTCGTCATCATTTTCTATTCGTTCAACTCGGCAAAGGACACGACGTTCCAGCATTTTTCGTTCGTGTGGTACGAAAAACTGCTGTTCGACTCAAAGGATTTGTGGTCCGCGCTGCTCAACAGCGTGCTGGTCGCGCTCACCTCGTCGCTCGTGGCGACTATCCTGGGGACGCTCGCCTCTATCGGCATATCCTGGTACCGCTTTGCGGGCAAGCAGTACATACAGACGCTCGGCTTTTTGCCGATGGTGCTGCCCGAAGTGATTATGGGCGTGTCGCTGCTGATTTTTTTCAGCGGCATCAAGCTTTCGCTCGGACTGTTTACGATTTTCATCGCGCACACCACGTTCTGCCTGCCGTTCGTCTACCTCATGGTCAGCGCACGGCTCGACGAATTCGACTATTCGATCATTGAGGCGAGCCATGACCTGGGCGCGAACGAATGGCAGACGCTGTTCAAGGTCATCATCCCCGCGATCATGCCCGGCATTGCCGGCGGATTTGCCATGAGCGTCACGATGTCGCTGGAAGATTACGTCATCACCTCGCTCGTCAGCGGACCGGGAAGCACCACGCTCCCGCTGTACGTGTACTCGATGATCCGGTTCGGCGTAAGCCCGGTGATAAACTCGCTTTCGTTCGTGCTGATTCTCGCCGTCTGCGCGCTCGTGTTCGTCCTGCGCAAAGGCCTAAAATCGTTTGCCAACGCGCGCTAGCAAGCGCGGCTATTCTTCATATTTAGGAGCATCTGTCATGCAAAAACGCATCGCTCACCTCGTATCCGCGGCACTGGGACTTGCCGCAATCGCCCTCGTCTCCTGCGCCAAAAAGGACGGCAGGACATTGTACCTGTACAACTGGACGTACTACACGCCCGATTCCGTGATAGCGCAGTTCGAGCAGGAATTCGGCTGCACGGTCAAGGTGGACAGCTACGCCTCGAACGAAGAGATGTACGCAAAACTCCGCGCGGGGGCAAAGGGCTACGACATCGTGGTCCCCTCGCAGGACTACACGTCCATCATGATCAAGCAGGGGATGCTCCGCGAGCTCGACCAGACCAAGCTGACCAACCGCGCCCTCATCAACCCCGCCGTGCTGGAAAAAGCGACCTACGACCCCGACATGCGCTATGCCGTCCCGTACTATTTTGGCGCGGCCGGCGTTGCCGTGAACAAGACAAAGGCAGCCGCCCCGTACTCCCGCGACTGGAACATCTTTGCCGACCCGCAGTTCAAGGGACACGCCACGATGATGGACGACATGCGCGAAGTGCTCGGCGACGCGCTCGCCTACCTGGGTTCCAGCGTCAACACGCTGGACGACGACGCGCTCAATGCCGCCGCCCGGCTCGTCAGCGACCGCTGGAAGCCCAACCTCGTCAAGTTCGACGCGGAGGGATTCGGCAAGTCGTTCGCGAGCGGCGACTTCTGGCTGTGCCAGGGCTACGCCGAAGTCATCTACAGCGAAGTGCCGCAGGAAAAATGGGACGAGATGATCGACTTCTTTATCCCGCAGGAGGGCGGGCCGTCCTACCTCGACAGCATGTGCATCCTCAAGGACGCGCCGCACTATGAGCTGGCGAACGAATTCATCAATTTTATCCACCGCCCCCAGATTTACGCGCAGTTCCTTGACGCGTTCAACTTCCCCTGTTTCGTGAACACGGAGGCGGCGCAGTACATGACGGCAGTCCCGATGTACGACGCGAGCGAGCTGACCAACTGCGAGCTGAAAGAAGACCTCGGCGACGGGCTGGACAAATACAACGCCCGCTGGCAGGAAATCCGCTTTACCGACTGACCCGCGCCACCCTGCCACGGACACGGACGCCCCCGAACCGCCCCGCGCGGCAACAGACCGGGTGCGTCCTGTTTTTTATACACCCCCGACAAACCGCCCCGCACACGGGCGCACGAGCATCGCGCCGACAAAACGCCGGATACCTGTCTTTGCGCAGGCACATACCGGGCGACAGAAGCGTTTCCTCGGAGAAAACAGTTTGTTTCAACGGAAGAAACACTTTGTTC
>CAZSOK010000079.1:0-8906 GCA_964608445.1 uncultured Treponema sp.
TTACCATAAATTGATTTATCCAAAGGATAACCATAGGTTATGGTAAGGATAAATCAATTTATCCTTACTGTATTTGGATTTATCCAAAGGATAAATCCAATGGGGGGGGGCGTTTATATGTGCAGATAACATCCCGGCTTTTCAGTGCGCCCGGTTTCAGCCGGCAAAGTCAAAGTCGATGATGTCCGTTTCCATGGGCGTCTCAATGTCGCTGCGGAACAAGATGATGTCCTTGAGCTTGAGCGAGAACGTCGAATTCAGTTCCGTGCGCACCGCCGCTTCGCTCACGACGGGCATCTCAAAAGAATACACGCAGTCCGTGTATTCGGGCGCGGAGACTTCCACGGTGAATGAGAAATGCTGATTCAAGCCTTCTTTTTCGGCGGGAACGCTTTTTGCCCAGAACGAATAGGCTCCCTGCGTACTTTTGAATGTCTTTACGGGATTTTGCCAGGTCTCATCGATCATTTCCACCGGCTTTCCGTTTTGCTTGAGCACGACGGTCGCGCCGGTCAGCGGGTCGAATGTCGTGCCGTCAAGAATTGTCCCCATAAAAGCGGGCATATTGAACACGGGAGACGACGCGCCCCGTGATGGCCGTTTTTTTGCGCTCTGATGATACGGGCGTTTGGTCGAACTGACGATTCGGATTCCCTCAAGCGTGAGCGTGTCAATATCGGCGCGCACTTGTCCGTCTTCTATCGTCGTGATTAAATGGGTCGCCCCGCGGCCGGAGACGACATATTTTGGCGCAATGCGGTTCAGGACATAACTCATGGTATCCAATCGGCAGTGCTCGCAGTCACAGGTAAGCCATGCCGACCCGAACGCCTTTACCTGATCATACAGCCCGTTGACGCGTTGCATGACCATTTCTTCCATTACGTTATGCACATTCATGTTCCCTGTCCCCCGTCTTATCGTTATCAGTATACCGCACTTTTGCAATGCCTGCAAGTTTTTTGCCGTGCGTCCGCTCAGTTGCCGCCATCGCGCGTGTATGCGGCAAGGCCTCCGGCAAGCAGGATGTCGCGGCTGCGCTTCGCCAAGTCGTTGATGCCTTCCACGGCAAATTCGCCGTCCTTGCCTTTGACGGTGATGGCAAACGGCGTGCCGTCCGTGAGCGACGCGATGATGTTGCTGATGGTGATCGTGTCGCCGCAGGCAATCTTGTCATAATCGGCAGGGTCAGCGAACGTAATCGGAATGATATTGTAGTTGATCAGGTTTGCCTTGTGGATACGCGCGAAACTTTTGACGATGACGGCGCGCACGCCAAGATACATCGGTCCGAGCGCGGCATGCTCGCGGCTTGAACCTTGCCCGAAGTTTTCCGCGCCCACCACAAAACAGCCGCCGAATTCGGTCGCCGCCGCGCGGGCGTAAAAATCCGCGTCAATGCGCTCATAGGTGAACTTGCTGATTTCCGGCACGTTCGATCGGAACGGCAGGACTTTCGTGCCCGCAGGCATGATGTCGTCCGTGGAAACATTGTCTCCTGCCTTGAGCAGCACCGGGAATGAGAGGATGTCGGCGGTCTTGCGGCAGGGCGGACACGGCTTGATGTTCGGACCGCGCACGATTTCTGTCTGCGCCGCATCTTTTTCTGCGAGCGGCGGAATGAGCATGCCGCTGTCGGTCGCACATTCCGTGACGTGCTGGAGCGAGAGCCGCTTGTCGCCGCCGTCGAGCAGGCTCAGGCGGACACCCGTGTGGTAGGCGGGGTCATCGTATTGCATGGTGGTCGCGTCCGTGAACACGCCCGTAATCGCCGAAGCCGCCGCCGTCTCCGGCGAGACAAGATAGACATTCGCGTCTGCCGTGCCGCTGCGGCCTTTAAAATTGCGGTTGAACGTGCGCAGGGAAACGCCTTCCGAGTTGGGTGCGAATCCCATGCCGATGCACGGTCCGCATGCGCTTTCCAGGATGCGGAAGCCTGCCGCAATCAGCTCGCCCAGAATGCCCGCTTTGTCTGCCATGAGGAGCGTCGCGCGGCTTCCGGGCGCAATGCCGGCTTCCACGTTCGGTGCGATGTGCTTTCCCTTGACGATTGCGGCGACGCTTGCAAGGTCGTCGAGCGACGAGTTGGTGCACGAGCCGATGACCACCTGCGTGATTGGTTTTCCTGCCAGCTCGCCGACCGGCTTGACGGCATCGGGGGAGTGCGGGCAGGCGGCGAGCGGTTGCAGTTCGCTCAGGTTGATGCGTATCACTTTGTCGTACACCGCGCCTTCGTCTGCCTTTTGCTCCGTCCAGTCCGCCCCGCGTCCCATTGAGGCAAGGAATCGTCTGGTCGATTCGTCCGACGGAAAAATCGACGTGGTTGCGCCCAGCTCCGCGCCCATGTTCGTGACGGTCGCTCGCTGCGGTACGGTCAGCGACGCGACTCCCGTGCCGAAATATTCATAGATTGCGCCGATTCCGCCTTTGACGCTTTCGCGGCGCAACACTTCAAGGATGATGTCTTTTGCGCCCACGCCTTTTTTGAGTTGCCCGGTCAGTTCCACGCCGAAGATTTTGGGCATCGGCGTGTGGAATGCGCCGCCGCCCATCGCGACCGCGACATCAAGTCCGCCCGCGCCGATGGCAATCATGCCGATGCCGCCGCCGGTGGGCGTGTGGCTGTCCGAGCCGAGCAGGGTTTTTCCGGGCTTGCCGAATCGCTCAAGGTGCGCCTGATGGCAGATGCCGTTTCCCGCGCGGCTGAAATACAAGCCGTATTTTGCGGCGACCGACTGCAAATAACGGTGGTCGTCCATGTTCTTGTAGTCGGTCTGCAAGGTGTTGTGGTCGATGTACGACACGCTCACTTCTGTCTTGACGCGGGGAATGCCGATCGTCTCGAACTGCAAATAGGCCATCGTTCCCGTCGCGTCCTGCGTGAGCGTCTGGTCGATTCTGAGCGCGATGTCCGCGCCGCGCGCTATCGGCGTGCCTTTTTTGAATGCGGTTTCCGCGCAGGCTTCGGGTACGATATGTTCCTGCAAGATTTTTTCGGCGAGCGTTAGTGCCATAAGTGACCTCGGTATTTCGTAAAATGTATACGGCAAGTATATATTTTTTTTGAGAAATGTACTATAGTATTTGCAAGCGATGTGTGCAAAAAGTTTGCGTTTTGTCATTCCGGTGGTCTCGTTTGCCGCGGGCATTCTCGCATTTTCCGCGTGCTCCGACTTGCAGCAGGGGAAGCGTGCGGAAGATGATGTCCCGACGTTGCGCGCGCTTGCGCAGGCGATGGCGGAATCCGTTCCCTGGACGGATGAGCTGGAAAGCGACCGGCTGACGGCGACGGTTTCGGTTGCGGACGGCGTTGACCGCCATGTTTCGCTTTCGCCGCTGTCGTTCCTTGCGGGGGCGGCCGCACGGAATGCGCCGCCTGTCTATCCTTTTTTGGAGGGCTTCGGGTCGCTGGACACGACGCGCATCGTGCCGGCCGTGAAAACGGTGCTGGACGGCTTTTGCGATGCGGTCTGCCGTGCGGAAAATGCCGATTCGTTTATGGCGCGGGGCTGCCTGTATCAGCTCGCGCTTTTTTACCGTGACGGCGACTTAAATCCGCCGGAAGCGTCTCCTGATGCTGGGCCGGACGAAAAAAAGCCGGCTTTTTCGTTTTTCGACACCTATTTTTACGGGCAGCCGTATGTGACCAAGGAGACTTATGAAGTCCCCGTGCGTTTTGTCGGGAAAAATCGTTCGATGGACGTGCTCGTGTTCCTGCTCAACGAAAGCGATGCCTGGAAAATCGATGAGCTTCGGATTCTGCGGTCGGAGGATGCCGATGGCGCATGAGCTTACGGGCATTGAGCGTCAGCTGGTGCTGCGTTACCTGGTTGACGGCAACGCGCCTATCACCGTCAGCCCCGCGCAGAAAAATGTTCCCGGCGGCGCAATCTGTTCCGATTCGAGCCGTATTTTTCCCGTCGCCGTGCGTTCCGACCAGATGACGGTGCTGGAGCAGGGGATTATCCTGCTCAAAGATCCGGGCGAAGGTGTGCGGCAGTTCGTTGATACTGACGTGCGCGTGCAGTTCTATTTCAACAGGCTCGGTCTGTATTTCGTGACGAAACTCAAGGACACGTCGTCGGGGCTGGCGCTCGTGGTTCCGTCGGCAATCCTGCGCGTGACGGACGCAAAAACAGAAAAGAAGCATGATATGAGCGCGGTTCTGTATTATGAGACGGACCGGCGGTCAGGCGGAATGCGCATTGACTGCGATTTTTCCGATGCGTATCCGCTTTTTGTCACGCCGAAATGGGATGATATTCCCGAAAGCGACATGGCGCAGGCAGACGGATACGCGCGTCGGATCGGGAACGACGGGTTTCTCATTCCCGTCTGCCGCTATCTTGCGCATACCGAGCCGGAGACCGCCGCCCTGCAAGGAACGTTGCGCGCCCCGGTCGTGCTGTATCTTGACAAGGAACGTATCGTGTTCGGCGCGGACACGCCGTCGCTGCGGCTGAGGGACGGCGGCGAATATGCGCTCAAACTGGACTTTCCGCTGGCAAAGCCGCTCAGGACGCGCGAGGTGTACGTGACTTGTCTGGTGAGCGCTGTTTTTGCCAGCGACGACGCCACAAAATCCTGCGCCGTCTGCACGTACACGTCGATTAAGGAAGAGGACGCTCGTTTTTTGTCCGACGTGATGCGGAAGTGAGCCGCGTGTCGGTCAGTTTTCTGCTGGCGGCGTATCGTCTTTTTGCTTCGGCTTGTTTCCCAGGAGAATCGCGATCGGCTGGAGATAGGACACGTTCTCACAGATGATTTTTACGATGACCATAATCGGCACGGCGATAATCATCCCCACGAATCCCCACATCCAGCCCCACAGCGACAGGCTGACCAGGATGATGAACGGCGAGATGCCGAGGTTCTGCCCCTGCGCGCGCGGCTCGATGATACTCCCGATGATCAGGTTGATGGCGAGCATGACGGCTGCCACGTACACGACCGTACCCAGCGACGGATAGAACTGCACGAGCGCGAACATGACCGTCAGCACGCCCGATATAATCGACCCGAACGTCGGAATGAAGTTGAGCACGAACGCAAGGAAGCCCCAGACCACCACGAATTTCATCTTGATGGGCAGCAGGAGCAGGATGACGAACAGCCCCGTTGCCAGCGACATGATGAATTTGAGGGAGATGTAGCGCGTCACGTCGGCGACGATATTGTGCGTGATCCGCTTGACGCGCCCGTCGTCCTGCGCAAAGGCGAGGCGGAATTTGTCCTTTGTGGCGTGCATTTCCGCGAGCAGGAAGACCGAGAACAGCACGACCAGCAGCAGGTTGCGGCTGAAATTGTAGACGATGTTCGTAAAACTGAGCGCGTATTTGCCCACGGTGTTGCGGATTGAGATATGACTCCACATATTCTGGAAGAACGTCATGTCGGAGTTCACCTCAATTTTAAAACGTTCCGCGATGCGCGCGTAGATTATGTTCAGCCGGGCTTCGTAGGTCGGCAGCGATTCCAGAATGGAGCTGATGCCCGTCGTCAGGATGTTTGCGATGATTCCGACGATGCCGAAAAAGACCACGAACACGACCGCGATGGCAAGCCACCACGGGAAATGCAGTTTTTCGTGCAGCTTGTTGATGACCGGGTAGAACACGAGCGAGAGGAGTACCGCCACTGCGACAGGAACCACGATGCTCGCCGTCAGCTTGAGGATGACACCCGTCGCGATGATGCAGAGGAAGAGCAGCAGGAAGAAAATGCCGCGGGTTTTTGTGTCTTTTTCGCTCATGTTGCCCCGCTATTTTTTCACCGTGTGATAAACCGGGTCGGCGATCTCTTTTTTCGGCCCGATTTTGTCAAACCCGCAGAACGGCACGAGTACCGGCGGCACGGTGATTGATCCGTCTTCGTTCTGATAGTTCTCAAAAATCGCGAGCATTGCCCGCCCGACGGCGACTGCCGTTCCGTTAAGCATGTGCACGTACTTGTTTTTTCCGTCGTCGTCGTGGTATTTGACGTTCAGCCGCCGTGCCTGATAGTCCGTGCAGTTCGACGTGGACGTGACTTCGCCGTAGTCTCCCTGCGGGCTGTCTTGTGTGGCACGTCCGGGCATCCATGCCTCCAAATCCCATTTGCGGTAGGCAGGCGCGCCCAAATCGCCCGTGCAGGTGTCCACCACGCGGAACGGCAGCCCCAGCCCGCTGAAGATTTCTTCTTCAATGAGGCGCAGTTTTTCGTGCAGCGCGTCGCTCTGTTCGGGCAGGCAGTAGACGAACATCTCCACTTTGTCGAACTGGTGCACGCGGTACAGTCCCTTGCTGAAATGCCCTGCCGCCCCCGCCTCGCGACGGAAGCAGTGGGAAAGCCCGCAGTAAAAGAGCGGCAGGCTCTCTTTTTTGAGGATTTCGTCGGAATGGTAGCCGCCCAGCGTGATTTCTGCCGTGGCGACCAGGCACGTGCCGTCGCCTTCGAGCGCGTAGACGTTGCTCTCATTTCCGCGCGGGTTGAAGCCGATTCCCTTGAGCACTGATTCGCGCGCGACATCCGGCGTGATGAACGTGGTGAACCCATGCTTGCGCAGGATGGTGAGCGCGTACATAATCAGCGCTTCTTCCATGAAGACCGCTTCGTTTTTTAGGTAGTAGAATTTCTGCCCTGATACTTTCGTGCCGCGGTCAAAGTCGATGAGATCCAGGGCTTCGCCCAGCTGCACGTGGTCTTTCGGCTGGAACGCGAATGTGCGCGGCGTTCCCACTTTCTTGACTTCGAGGTTTTCCGTATCGACCTTGCCGATGGGAACGTCGGGATGCGCCATGTTCGGGATCTGCCGTCCGGCCTCGTCCAGCCTCGCTTCGGTTTCGGCGAGTTTCTTTTCCAGCTCGGCGATGCCGTCCTTGAGCGATTTGCCTTCGGCGATGTATTTCTGGCGTGTGTCCGCGTCAAGTTTCTGCTTCATTGCCGCCGCGTTTTCGTTGCGCTTCTGCTGCAATGCCTGCAATTTCGTGGTGAGCTCAGTGCGCTCGTCGTACAGTCTGACCACGAGCTCCGCGTCCGCCTGCATATTGCGGTTGATGATATTCTGCTTTACCGCGTCAAGGTTTTCTTTGATAAATCGGTAGTCGAGCATAGACGTCTCCTTTGCTGTATCTTAGCGGTTTCTCCGTTTTATTTCAATGCGAACGTCGCGTCAACGGTGACGGTGAACGTGACTTTTCCGCTTTGCACGGGAGTCGCGCTGCCGTTGGTGTCCGCCGATGCGTACAGGTTGCTGATCATGCTGGCGTTCGACGTGACTTTCAGGTTGCCCGCGTTCGGACCGGCGAGTTCTTCAATCTTGAGTACTTTTCCCAGTTCCGAGCCGCTCGTGCCCGCAATGAGGTTGGCGGCTTCCTGCGCGTTCTGCACGGCGGCGGTGCGCGCCTGTTTGATCGCAAGGTCGGGGTTGGAGACCGTGAACGTGAGCGATGAGAGCGAATTCGCGCCCGCCGTAATCGCCGCGTCGATAATCGTGCTGGCAAGATCCTTGTTCTTGAGGAAAATCTTGATTTCGTTGGAGACCCGGTAATCTCCCGCCACGCGCCGGTCCTTGACGTACTCGTATTCCTGATAAATCGTGTAGTTTTCGGTGGAAATCGCGTCTTTTGATCCGCCCGCCGTGATGACGGCTTCTTGCACCCGCGCCATTTTTGCCGCGTTCTGGCTTGCCGCCGTTCCCGCGTCCCGCGCCGTGGTGATTACCGACAGCACGATGAGCGCGCGGTCTGCCTCGACGGACACGGATCCCGTGCCGCGGACGCTGACGGTGCGGCTGTTCGCCGGATACTGCCGCACGATGCATGACGCGGAAAGCACGCAGTACAGTGCCGTGGCGGCCGCAAAGATAATCGATGTTTTTTTCATGGTGACTCCTATCGGATTTCTATATAAAATCGCTTCAAATAAATGATGCGGTTGTTCGCCTTCTTCCAGAGTGCGCTCGTCGGGTGGTTTTTGGTGAGCGATTCATACGAATCGATTGCCGAACGGATGCTTTTGATGCCTGAATCCGCTTCCAGAATCTGTCCCTGCAAGAACAATGCCTCGTCGATTTTTTCGGTGGCATCGTCAAGATAGCGTTGCACGAGGTCGAGTGCGTTCTCGTACTGTTTGTCGGCGTAGGCGCGCTTTGCCTGCTCCAGCAAATCCGAGCCGTTTTCGTCTGCGGAATCCTGCGTCCTGTCTGCGGTGACCGGTGCTGCCTGTCCGCCGTAAGACGGCGCAGGCGCAGGCGGCTTTGTGTCTCCGCCCGGCGCGGATTCCGTCGTCTGGATGACGGTCCTGACTCCGCGCTCGTCGGCAGTCGGCAGGACGACCGCTGGCGGCGTGTCAGGCACGGGTTTTGGCTGTTCTGCGGCTGGTCGGTGCGCCGTCGTTGCCGGAGTGGTGCTCTGCTGTTCTGCCGTGCGTTCGGTATCCTTTGCCGGTTGCGCGGATTTTGTTTCGGCTGTGTTTGTGGCTGCGTTCTCATACGATTGCCGTGTCTGCCGGCTCGGTTTTGGCGGCACGACCTGGGCATAGGCGGGGGCAGTCGTGCGCTGGCCTGCCGCCGCGCTTTCGTTTTCTATGCTGACTTCCAGATAATCGTCGATATATTGTCCCGTGAGCGCGTCATTTTTATAGAAATGAAGCAGCGTTTTTCCCGGCTTGCGCGATCGCAGTGAGAAAGTCGTGTCCGTCGTGTCCAATTTCCGCCCGAAATAACTGATAATCGGCTCTTTTTTGGTGTCGCGGTTTTCTTCTGCCTCGCCCAGATAGACCCAGCCGCTTCCGGGGTACACGACATCCAAATACTGGTTGTTTTTTATCGTAACCGTCCGTGACGGCGTAATGATTTGGTTTTGCGGCGTGGCGGATTCCCCTGTCTGCACGTCGTCGGCAGTCGCCATATAGTGCGCTGTGCTTCG
>CAZSOK010000080.1:0-8789 GCA_964608445.1 uncultured Treponema sp.
CGCAGCCCCCGGAGAAGGGGTAGGCGGAAATGCGAAGCATTGCAGCCGAGGGGAAGGCTTTCCCCTCCTATGCTAAAAATCAACATGCCTCGATGCAAATCACCGAGCCCTCCCGCACGAATCAGAATTTCGGGTATTTTTCAAAGTATGTTTTTGTCTCTTTTGCCACGATGCCGCTCAGAACGATGAGCGAGACGCAGTTCGGAATTGCCATGAGTCCGTTGGTGATGTCGGCAATGGTGAACACGGCGTTGACGGTGAAGTACGGGCCGATTGCGATGGCAAGGATGTAGACGATGCGGTAGACGAGGACGAGTTTCATGCGCCCGCCCGTGACGTACTCAAGGCATTTTTCGGAGTAGTAGTCCCAGCCCAAAATCGTGGTGAACGCGAAGAACGCAAGGCAGAGCATGAGCAGAAACTGCACGGAAATGCCGTCGCCGCCCAAATCGAACGAGAGCGCGTTCGCGGTCAGTTCCACGCCTTTCCAGCCCGCCTCCTGATACTGCGCGAAGAATGCGGGGTCGGCGAGCGCGAGGACGATTGCCAGGCCGGTCATCGTGCAGACAATCAGCGTGTCGATGACCGTACCCGTCATGTTGACCAAGCCCTGCTCGACCGGCTCGTTCGTCTGCACGGGAGCGGCGGCAATGGGCGCAGAGCCGAGTCCCGCCTCGTTGGAGAAGATGCCGCGCGCAATGCCTTTCTGCATGGAGTCGGCAATCTGCTTGACCGTCCAGCCGACCGCGCCGCCGGCGACCGCCTTAAAGCCGAACGCCGACTTGAAGATAAGCGCGAACGCCGCCGGAATGCGCGTCGCGTTCATGATGATGACGGAAAGCCCCAAAAACACGTAGATGATTGCCATTGCGGGGACGGTTCTTTCCGCCACTTTGGAGATGCGCTGAAGCCCGCCCAGAATGACGAGCGCGGCGCAGACCGTCACCACGATGCCGCCGATGACGGTCGCCCAGGTGTACGGCGTTCCGCCAATCGTAAAGGCGACGTGCGCTGAATCGGGGTCAAATGCCATGTTCACGGCGGAAGTGATGCCGTTAATCTGCGTCATCGTGCCGATGCCGAGCAGTCCTGCCAGCACACCAAAAATGGCGAACAGCATGGCGAGCCACTTCCAGTTTTTGCCCATGCCTTTTTCAATCGTATAGAACGGCCCGCCCAGCACGTGACCGTCCGCTTTCACCTCGCGGTATTTTATGGCGAGCATACACTCGGAGAATTTAGTGGCCGTGCCGAGGATTGCCGCAACCCACATCCAGAACAACGCGCCCGGTCCGCCCGCCGCGATCGCCGTCGCCACGCCCACGATGTTTCCCGTGCCGATCGTCGCGGAAAGTGCCGTGCACAGCGCGGAAAACCCGGAAAGCTCGCCGTGACCTTCGTTTTCTTTAAAAATCGACCTGAACGCCCGCCCCAATTTGGTGAACTGCAAGCCGCGCGAGCGGATCGTCAGGATTAAGCCCGTCGCCAAAATCAGCACGATAGTGGGAATTCCCCAAACAACGTCGTCAATAGCATTGAGAACAGCATCAAACATTTTTTTCTCCCGGTGAGATGATACTATCGATAGTAGCAAATGGACACGATTTTTACAAGGCGTTATCCGTGCGAAATGCCGCTGCCCGTCAGCACGCTATGCCCGCCGCTTGTCTGCCGGACTTCGATTCGCTGGTCGATTTCGTTGATGACATCCTGTACGTGCGTGATAATGCCGAGCATCTTGCCGTCTTTTTGCAGGTTTTTGAGCGCGTTGATTGCCTCGGTCAGCAGATCGCCGCTCAACGTGCCGAATCCTTCGTCCAAAAAAAGCGAATCCACGCGCACGTTCCTGCTGGCGAATTCAGAAATGCCGAGCGCGAGCGAAAGGCTCACCAAAAACTGCTCGCCGCCGCTCAGATTGGCGACGGAGCGCGGCTCGGCAAAATACACGTCTTCGATCTCAAAATCGAGCGACCCGGCGGATTTTTGCCGCATACGGTAGCGGTTCGTGATGCCGTACAGATTTTTGTTGGTGAGCGCGAGCAAGGAACGGAATGCAAGGCTCTGGACGAACACCGACAAATCTGCGCCGTCGTCTTTGCCCACCCATTTTTTCATCTGATCCCAAACGGCATACGTTTCTTGCAGCGCGGCATAGTCGCGCAGGATTTCTTCGGCGCGTTTCTGATTTTGTCGGTTTGTCTGCAACTCCGACTTGATTTCGACGAGTTTTTGCTGCAATTCCTCGCGCATCGCCGAAAGCTCGTCCTGTTCTTGCCGCAACGCTTCCTTTGAATGCGTCACTTGCGCCGCTGCCTGATATTCCGCGAGCGATTTCTGCGCCTGCGTGAGCGCGGTTTCTGCCTGCGTCTGCCGCGTTCTGAGCGATTCGCTTTTTTTGCCGAGCGCGGAAAATTCCTCGTCGCTCATGCGCGCGAGCGCAAATGCCGCTTCGTCCGCAAAACCGTTTGCCGCGAGTTTCTGCACGAACGATTTTTGCGCGGCTTGCAATGCGGTCGCACGGTCGGCGACGCTTTTTTGCAACTGGTCTTTCTGCGCTTCAAGCCGCGCTTTTTCTTCTTTTGCTTCCTGCTGATTTTTTTCTGCCTGCGACGCGCGTTCTTTGAGCAGGTCGATGGCTTCTGCTTTTTCGCGCTCCGCCTGATCAACGGATTTCTCGCCGAACAATCGCACGCGATCATCATGCAGCGACTGCGTTTCAGACTGCGCCGCCGCAAAGGCTTTTTCTGCGTCGGCAAGCGTCTCTTTCTGCGACTGTTCGCCCTGCACGAGTGCCTGATGTTCGGCAGATTTCTTGGTATGCTCCGCGTCGTCGGAACGGAACGCGTCCGTTTTTTGCGCCCATGCCGATTCACGCGCGCGCAAGTCAGCGACAATCGCGCTGAGCGTCCGCAGTTCCGCCGTCAGATGCCACGGGGCAAGCGCGTCGTTTATCTGCAAAAGCCGTTCCGCAACGTCCGCCTGCGCCGCCGCAAGGTTTTCTTCTGCATGCAGATATTCGCCTGCGGTTGCCGATAACTGCGATTCCAAATTCTGCACGAGCAAACGCGCTTCGTCACGGCGGGCGTTCAAATTGCCACTCGTCCGCGCGATTTCCTGCGCCTTGCCCGCGTCAACAGTTTCCGCGTCCGCCGCCCCGAACAAATCCAGTTCGCCCTGCGCCGCGTTCTTATGCGCCACATGATACACCGACCCGCACACGGGACACGGTTTTCCGACGGTCAACTCACGCTGTAACAGCCGCGCAATCAGCACGGCATCGGCAGAAACGAACGCCGCAATTTCCGCGTCGATGTCCTCGCTCGCTTTCTGCGCCAAATCAAGCCGACGTTGCAATTCGTCCCGCTTTTTTTGCGCGTCGGCTTGTGCTTGCGCATGCGTATCCGCTTTTTTCTGCTGAGCTTCTGCCGCCGTTTTGAGCGTCTCTATTTTTGCGATGACCTGCGGCAACTGCGCGTCGGCTTCGTGTTCCGCAAGATAGGTCTGCATATCAGCGCATGACTGACTGAGCGCGGCAATGTCCGCCGCGAGCCGCGCAAGACGTTCCGTTGTCTGCGCAAGATTTTTTTCTGCCTGCGATTTTCGCTCGGCGGCTTCATGCTGTTTTTTCGCGGCAGATTCAAGGCGCACGTCAAGTTCGCGCACTTTTTTCCAGACAATCTGCTGTGCCTCCATATCCTGTTCTTCTGCCGCGAGTTGTTCCGTTGCCTGTGCCGCACGACGTTCCGAACTCACATATGATTCTTCCGCCTGCGCAATGCGGTCAACAAGCGCGTCGATTTTTTTGCCGTCCGCCGCTTGATCCTGCCGCAAATTCTGCAACGACGTAAATGCCGTCTCACAATGCCGCGCTGCCTGCGCGAGTGTCAGCCGCTCTTCGTTTGGAGCAAACGCCGCACGTTCATGGGCGATCGCCTGAAATTCCGCCGCAGCCGTATCGTGTTCTTTTTGCAGGCGTTCCAGCTCATCGTAATAGGCTCGTTCTTTTTGAATCGCACCCAACCGAACGTTCATTTGCTCCAGCCGTACAGAATACTCGCTCTCCTGTTTTTTCGCCGTATCCAACGCGTCCTGCGAAAGCAACAACGCCTCAATCGATTCTTTTTCGGCTTTTTTGGCGGAGAACGATTTTTTTATCTCGCTGAATTTTGCCGCAATGTTCTTGCCGATTTCGCGGTAGCGTTCCGTACCGGTCAGTTTTTCCAGGATTTCCGCGCGCTCGCGTTCCGGGCTTTTGAGGAACGTGTTGAATTCGCCCTGCGCAAGCATAATCGAACGGCAAAACTGATTGTAATCAAGCTGAATAATTTGCTGCGTCTCTTTTTCCAAATGCACGCCGGTCGCCCCCGACGAAACGATTTCGCCTGCCACGCCGAATAACGAACGGTCGTCATAAAAACTATCGTCCGTAAGTTTTCTGATTGCGTATTCGACTTTCTGCAAGCGACCCGAAGCCTTTGCTTTTGCGCGTTTCTGCTGAAATTCTGACACGAACACGCCTTTTTTGCACGAATACGTCACCTGCGCCCGACAAAAACTCGTGCCGCGCGTCATCAGTTCGTTGCCACCCGCGCCATCGTTAATCGTCGCAAGCCGGGGCGTGCGACCGTACAGCGCGAGCGTAATCGCGTCCAAAATCGTCGTCTTGCCCGCGCCAGTCGGTCCGTGAATGACAAAAATATCGTGGCTGCGGGCATAATCGGGATGAGTAAAATCAATCGTCCACTTTCCGGCGAGCGAATTCAGGTTTTCAAATTCCAGTTTGAGAATGCGCATTCACATTTCCTCCGCGACCTGCAAAAAATACGGCAGAAATTGTTCCAGCACGGACTTTGCTTCGTCGCTCTGCGGATCAAGTCCAGTACGGCTCAAAATAAGCTGCGTGAAGATTTCCCGGTCGTCCAGATTTCTGATTTCCACCGCGTCAAAAGACGAAAATCCTGCCTCCGAAAATGCTTTTTCATGCTCGTACATTTTCCAGTTTGCGACCGTTACGTTTTCTGGCAGCGCGGCAATGGCTTCCTCCAAAAAATCCTGCGTGTTCACGCCGATTTCTTTTTTATAGCACACTTCCAGATACACGGGCTTTTCGCTTTTGAGCGAGGAAAACGTCCGCAACGCCGATTCGATTTCTGCCAACGTGCCAGAAATGCGCCGATACACGAACGTCGTCGGCGTTTCGATTTTTTCGATAGTCAGGCGATGTTCCGCACCGTCCGGTGAAATATCGCCGCACAACACGAAATGCGGAATCGTCGTCTCATCAAAGCCCATAACGAACGGCGATCCGGAATACCGCACGGCGGGATTTTTTGCCACCATTGTCGTATAATGAATATGACCGAGCGCGACGTAATCCACGGGAGGAAATACGCTTGGCGGCACATTGCCGAGCGTTCCCAATACGTCAAGCACTTTTACGCCGTCGTCCGTCTTGATGTTGCCCGTCGCATCCGCAAGCCGTCCTTCCAAATCTGCCGCATACAAATGTCCCGTCGCAATAATCGGAATGTCACGATCGCCCCGCAGTTTTTTCGCTGCCTCATAAACCCGCTCATACAATAGCTTGTACGCTTTGCCATATACATCGCCGTCGGCAACTTTTTCGATCAGCAGACTGCGCAGCGTCACTTCGCGCACAAACGGAACTGCCATGCAAATGCCACACACCGCATCGTTTGCGTCCCAAAGCTCAAAGCACATATCGTCCGCCGAAAGATTGTCGATTGAGCCGACCACGTGTATGTGCAATACCTCAAGCAATTTTTTTGACGAATCAAGCATGACCGCCGAATCGTGGTTGCCGCCTACAATGACGACATTTTTGCAGCAAGTATCTTTGAGCCACGACAAAAACGTGTAATACAACCGCTGCGATTTTGCCGACGGATTCGCCGTGTCAAAAATATCGCCTGCCACAATAAGCGTGTCCGCATTTTTCTCTACGATTTGATTTTTAAGCCACTGAAAAAACGCCTGCGCCTCTTCCTGCCTGTCGATGTCATGCATCTGATTTCCCAAATGCCAGTCTGCCGTGTGAATAAACCGCATACGCGCTCCCTGCGGAAAGTATAGCATATTACAGGCGATTTGAAAGCAAAAACAGACAGCGGCGATCCCGGCGCGAGCGTCATATAAAAAATCTTTGTATAAACCAAATTTTTTGAAAAAAAATATAATAAATGCTTGACATACCCCCCCCCTAATATGATAGCATAAATTACTGTTATTTTAAGGAGTTGTAACATGAAAAAAACAGCTATTCTTGTTTCGTTGGCTCTTGCCCTGTTTGCGGTAGGATGTACTAGTACTCACCCTGGTATTGCGTCAGGAGCCGGAACGGCGAATGCACGCCGCGGCGAATTGTCTTGCTCATACCTGTTCGGTGCTTTCCCGCTGGGCGGTCCGGAAGAATTCACCATCGCTGAAGCGGCAAAGCAGGCTGGCATTACGCACATTGCCACGGTCGATTACAAAGAATCAGGTTTTCCTGGTATTTATGTTACCCGCACGATTATCATCACTGGTAACTAAGGGCTAAAAACCGACTTATGCATGACAAGCCGAAAAGCGATTACTTTCGCCGAGTAGGCTTGTTTATTTTTTATCATTATGAAGAAAACTATTTTGTTATTATGCGCAGCCGTCTCTTTTGTCTGCATTTCGTGCAAGTCTAAGCTTTTGCCCGTTGTCGGCGTGTGGGAAGCAAATGTTACCATGCAGTCTGAACTTGATTCGACGACAAAAATTGTCCCTGCCGCTACGCTTCTCACGAAGCAACATATCATTTGGACATTCCTTGATGACGAAACGTTTACTTGGTTTGTCGAGCAACGCGTGATCAGCATCTCGTTCACAGAGCCATTCGCAAACGAATCCGAATCAAAAGAAGCATTCATCAAGCAGTTTACCAAAACGCTTTCGTTTTCCGGCTCATATCATCAGTTTCAGCAGACTTTGTATGTCGCCGTGGAAAAAGCGCAGGAAAAAACCGATGCCGGCTACGTCGATTTTGAGCCGCCAAGCGATCTTGAGCAACGCAATCTTCCTTATGAAATCATGGAAGACACATTGATTTTGGACAATATCACCTACCGACGCGTGGCTGAACAGCAGACCGAATTATAATTCCGCCGAACTTTTCACTGGACGGTGCGCTGAATCTGCCGTATACTTTTTATCATGCCGAACTACAGCGCATTGGACGAAAAGATTTATGCCGCCGTGCAGCGCATTCCGCAGGGAAAAGTCGCGTCATATTCGCAGATTGCCGCGCTCATGGGAAATTGTCACCTGCGCCGTTACGTGGGCAACGCATTGCACAAAAATCCAAGCAATAGTACAACCCCGTGCCATCGCGTCGTGAACGCAAAAGGATTTTGTTCCGGCAGTTTTGCGTTCGGCGGGCGTGACGTGCAGCGCAAGAAGTTAGAAAACGAAAACGTTTCGTTCGTGAACAATCATGTGAATATGCAACTGCATGCCATTACCGAAGACGATTTTGAGGCAATTCGCGCTGATTTGGAAACTATACTGTCTTAAAAAACGTTTACAATCCTAATTCTTTGAACCATTTGTCTACAGCGGCACGTGCTTCGTCCCGTCTGTTCTGTGCGACAGAACCGCGCAACTCAAAGATTTTTTTCACCGTGGCAGCGGCAAACAACTGTTTAATCGTGCTGTCAGTTTTTGACGATCCACTGCCTTCATGCGTACAGAACGGAACGATTGTCTTGCCATTCAAATCATGCGCCTCAAGGAACGTGTACATCACCATCGGCAAATCGCTGAACCAAATCGGATAGCCAATAAATATGGTATCGTAAGAAGAAACGTCCACGTCTCCTATATAGGCAGGACGACTTTTGACACGTTTTTCCTGCTTGACAACTTGGACGCAAGAAATATATTGCTTTGGATAGTCTTTTTCCGGGATAATTTCAAACATATCCGCATCGGCTTTTTGCGCAATCATCTTTGCAATAAGGGCGGTATTGCCTTCGGTAATTTCACCCACGCTATATTGTTCGCCCGTACGTGAAAAATAAACAACCAATGATGTATTTTGTGCGAATGCGCTTCCCATAAAAAGTGCGAATAACGCCGCAAGCAATGCTATTTTTTTCATGCCGACTTTCCTTTATGAAGCTGATAAAATCGTAGCAAGCTATTTCAGTCTGTTGCCATCACTGAATGCTTTGCCGACGACTTCGCCAATCGTGCGGTACACATGGAATGAAGCGTCGTACATAATCGGCTGAAGTTTTGACAGGTCGATTTTTCCGTCCGTCAGAATGGCGTCGTCCGCTTGCTGCGCGACTATCTTTCCCACAAGCATTTCGCGCTGCTCGTTCCATTCTTTGACGACGCATTCAAGCGTAAGCGGATATTCTTCGATTATCGGCGCGTTGACATGTGTGCTTTTGTGTACATGAACGCCTGCCTTTTCGATTTTGTTCACGTCGTTGCCACTTGCAATGCCAAAATAATCAGAAATGACCACCGTATTTTTCGTTCCGAATGCCACCGTAAACGCGCCTGTCTTTTTCAGGTTTTCAGTCGTCTTGTGTTTGGCAAGGTACAACGTAATTTCCTCATAATCCGACTGAATTCCCCATGCCGCGTTCATTGCGTTCGGCACACCGTTCTCGTCATACGTTCCGATGATAAACACGCCTTCCGGCACGATAACCGAATGCTTTGCGTCAAATTCCATCGTTTTTCTCCTTTATGGCTTTTGCGGAAGTATATCACAACCGTTCGCCATCGTC
>CAZSOK010000081.1:0-8667 GCA_964608445.1 uncultured Treponema sp.
ACCATTAGGGGGAAGTCATGGATTTGGAAGAGATTATGCGGCAGCAGTCGTTTGCAGTGGTGGGCGATACGGTGCGTCCGCACAAATACGCCGCGCAGATCAAGCAGGGGCTGATTGAGCACGGCTACACGGTATATGCGGTGGGGAAAGAACTCGCCAGCTTCAACGACATCGACGGGGATATTGACATCATCGATCTGTGCATCAACCCGACGCAGGGGCTTGCGCTGATGCGCGACTGCAAGAAGCCATTCAAGTGCATCGTCATTCAGCCGGGGGCAGAAAGCGACGAACTGCTCGCGTTCCTGGACGAACACGACCTGCCGTATATCCAGGGCTGCCTGCTCGTGGGACTGAGCGTGTACGCAAAGGACCGGCAACAATGATACTTTCTGCCACGCTCTCAAAGCCGACCGCCGCCGTGCGCACGGCGTTCGGCAGGGATATTGTGCGCGTCAGGATCAAAATCCGCGCCGCAAGCACGGACGGAGAGACGGCTTATGCGGCGGAATTTTTTACCAGGACGCAAGTTTTCCACCAAAAAATGACGGCGGCGGATCTGGACGCGTTCCTGTCTGCCCATGCGGGCACGACGTTCCGCTCCTGCGTCGAGCGCACGGAGAACGAAGAAATCACGATCCTTGCGAACAAAAAAGGCAGGACAACGCGCCTTGCAAAGCCGCTGCCGCAAGGCGACGGGCAGCAGGTCGTGCCGTCACAAGGCGCGGGCGAAAACCGCACGAAGGCATACTTGCTGCGTGAGGGCGTTCCCGTTCCGTTCCTCGTGCGGCTGGGCGTGATGACCGCGCAGGGAAAAGTCATCGCGGCAAAATACGACAAATTCCGGCAGGTGAACCGGTTTCTGGAATATGTGGACGACGTGCTGGACGATGTGATTGCCGCCCGCGCAAAATCCGATGCCATCACAGGGCGACGGAATCCGCTGCGTATCGTGGACTTTGGGTCGGGAAAATCGTACCTGACGTTTGCGGTGCAGTATTTTCTGACGGAAATCCGCCACATCGACTGCGAGATAACGGGACTTGACCTGAAAGAAGACGTGGTTGCCTGGTGCAACACGCTCGCCGAATCATGTGGCTGCAAGAATCTCCGCTTTGCCGTGGGAGACATCGCCCGTTACGGCGACGGGCTTGAGGCCGACATCGTGATGACGCTCCACGCCTGCGACACGGCGACCGACTACGCGCTCGATTACGCCGTCCGGCATCATGCGACCGCCATTCTGAGCGTCCCCTGCTGTCAGCACGAACTGAACGCGCAGCTGGATTACCACGCCTGCGCTTGCCATGAAACCGCGTCGCCGTTCGCGCCGCTGCTCAAGCACGGTATCCTCAAAGAACGGTTTGCGGCATTGGCGACGGACGCGCTCCGGGCGGCATATCTGGAAGACGCGGGCTACAAAGTAACCGTGCTGGAATTCATTGACGAAAGCCACACGCCCAAAAACCTGCTCATCCGCGCGGTGCGGAAAGCGAACGGAACGGCAAAAACGTCGGCGCGCACGGAGGCAGAACGGCTTGAGAACGCGCTCGGCGTAACGCAGACATTCGCACAACTGCAAAAGCGCGATTCATAGCACCCAGTCGCGCAAGAATTTTCCCACGCCGTCGTGGTTGTTGTCGTCTTCCGTCACATAGCGCGCGGCTTCCTGAATGTACGGCAAAGCGTTGCGCATGGCAACGCCATGATGCGCCAGCCGAATCATACTCTCATCGTTCATGCTGTCGCCGAATGCCATCGTCTTTTCCTGCGGAATGCCGAGCCGCTTTGCCAGTTCCAGCAACGCTTCGCCCTTGCCGCAGTGCGCGGGCATAATCTCCAAAAAATACGGCTTGCTCACAAAGATGACCGCACGGTCGCCGAGCTCGCGCTTCAAGTCGGCTTGCAGGATTTGCAGCACGGCAGGATCGCCGGGAATGACCATTTTGCTCCGGCCGTCCTTGATGAAATCGGCAAAATCGGGGCGCACTTCCATGGAAAGCCCGCACAGCTTCACGTCAAGGCGCGTCCACTCGTTGTCCTTGGACGGATAAATCGTCGCCGGGTCGTACACCTGGCACGGAAGAGCGCGTTTTTCGGCTTCGCGGTAGGCATACAGCAGCACGTCGCCGTCAACGGTGCGCGTATATATCTGCCGCCGCGCGTGCATATCATAAATGGTCGCCCCGTTCATGGCGATGATATAGCGGCCTGCCTGCGTGCCTGCAATGTCCAGCCGCCGCACGTAAGGCAGAATCGCGTTTTCGGCACGACCCGAACAAAGCGCGACAAAAATGCCCCGCGCGGCGCACGACTGCAAGGCGGCAACCGTAACCGGCGTAATCTGCAAATGTTTGTCGAGCAGCGTATCGTCCAAGTCGAACGCGATAATGCCGACATCCAGTTTTGACTGCGGAAGTTTGTGCATGGCAGCAGTATACCACAATGCGGCACCAATGATAAGCACACGCCAGGCGCAAAATCCGCCGTCATGGCGCATTCGAAAAAAAAAACTTGCCGAATTCGTATTTTCGTTAGTATATTGAAGAGAGCCACGCCGTTCGCGCGGCATATTTTTCACAAGAAGAAGGAATCTTATGGCAACGTATCAGTTTCAGACCGAAGTGAATCAGCTGCTCAAGCTGATTATCCATTCCATGTATTCGAACAAAGACATCTTCCTGCGCGAAATCGTCTCCAATGCGTCGGATGCACTGGACAAACTCAAGTACCTGACCGTCTCCGACGACAACTACAAGGACATCAAGACCGAGCCGAGAATCGACATCAGTTTTGACGAGACGAACAAACTGCTCGTCGTGCAGGACAGCGGCATCGGCATGACGGACGAAGACCTCACCGCGAACCTCGGCACGATTGCCCGCTCCGGCACAAAAGCATTCATCGAAAAAATCGCCGCAGACAAGAACGCGGGCGAGTCAAACCTCATCGGCCAGTTCGGCGTGGGATTCTACAGCGCGTTCATGGCGGCAAAGGAAATCACCGTCATCACGCGCAAGGCGGGCGACAAAAGCGGAAAAATCTGGAAATGGTCGAGCGACGGAACGAACGCGTACTCTATTGAAGAAATCGCCACAGACAGCGACCTTGCCAAGAAATACGGCTTTGACAAGCCGGAAACCTGCGGCTCCGCAATCGAAATGCACCTGAACGATGACAGCAAGGACTACGCGAGCCGCTGGAAAATCGAAGAGCTGATCAAACGCTATTCTGACCACATCGCGTTCCCGATCTACCTGCATTACGTGCAGAACAAATACGACGACAAAGGCAACATCACCGGCAGCGAGCAGAAAACCGACCAGGTGAACAGCGCATCGGCATTGTGGAAACGCAGCAAGAGCGAGCTGAAAGCCGCCGACTACAACGAATTCTACAAGACGACCACGCACGACGCGCAGGATCCGCTCACCTACCTGCACACGCACGCCGAAGGCACGCAGGAATACACCACGCTGTTCTACGTGCCGCAACACGCGCCGTTCGATATGTACCAGGCGGACTACAAGAGCGGCGTAAAACTGTACGTCAAGCGCGTGTTCATCACCGACGACGACCGCGAACTGCTCCCCGCCTACCTGCGATTCGTGCGCGGCATCATCGACAGCGAGGATTTGCCGCTCAACGTGAGCCGCGAAATCTTGCAGCAGAACCGCATCCTCGAAACAATCAAAACGCAGTCCGTCAAAAAACTGCTTTCTGAATTCAGAAAGATGGGCGAAGCCGCAGACAAGGCGCGCAAGGCAGAAAAGCAGGACGACAAGGACAAAAAAGCAATCGAAACCTGGAACACGTTCGTCAGCCAGTTCAACCGACCGATGAAAGAAGGTCTGTACGGCGACTATGCGAACCGCGACGACATCTGCGAAATCGTGCGCTTCAAATCGACCGACGAAAGCGGCACGGGCGACGACCATTGGACGAGCTTTGCCGATTACGTGCAGCGCATGAAACCCGAACAAAAGGCGATTTACTACATCACGGGCAGCGACGAAAAGAACCTGCGCGCGTCTCCGCTGCTTGAAGCGTACAAAAAGAAAGGCTTTGAAGTGCTGATTATGGCGGACGACATCGACGACATCGTGATTCCGTCGCTCATGAAGTACAAAGACTTTGACCTGAAAGCCGTGAACCGCGCGGGCAGCGACGAAGAACTGGGCGTGGACAAAGACGAGGCGAAAAAGAAGGAAGACGCGTTCAAGCCGGTGCAGGAGAAAATCAAAAAAGCATTGGGCGACCGCGTAAAGGACGTAACGCTCTCAAAACGCCTGAGCGACAGCCCCAGCTGTATCGTGGTGGACGAGAACGATCCCAGCTTGCAGATGGAACGCATGATGCGCGCAATGGGGCAGGCGGGCATGAACACCGTCAAGCCGATTCTGGAAGTAAACGGCGACCATACTATCGTCAAGACGCTTGAGGCAACGAGCGACGAGGCATACATCGCGGACGTGGCAGAAGTCCTGCTCGATCAGGCATTGCTTGTCAGCGGCGCGGAACTGAAAAATCCTGCTGATTTCGTCAAGGCGATGAATGCGTTGTTAAGCAAGTAAATCTGTGGTATAGTAAAAGACAGGAGAAGCGAATGGCAGAAGCAAATTTTGAAGCGACCGTAAAGGAAGCATTGGATATGTTCCGTCCGCAGTTGCAGGCAGACGGCGGCGACATGGAATTCGTCAGCATTGACGACGAAAAGCGCGTGCATCTGCGCCTGACCGGCAGCTGCGGAAGCTGTCCTATGGCGACGATGACGCTCAAAATGGGCATCGAACGGTATCTCAAAGATGCCTGCCCCGAAGTGACCGAGGTCGTGCAGGAACGATAAGTGCCGCTGCTTCCCGTCTGCAAGCAAGACCTCCTCGAACGCGGCATTGATCAACTGGATTTTGTGTTCGTCTCCGGCGACGCGTATGTCGATCATGCGTCGTTCGCCGCCGCGTTGCTTGGTCGCTTGCTTGAATCACATGGATACACGGTCGGCATTATCGCCCAGCCCGACTGGAAAAAGACCGAAAGTTTTACCGTGCTCGGTCGTCCCCGGCTTGCGTTCTTGGTGAGCGCGGGCGCGATGGACAGCATGGTCGCCAATTACACGGCGAACAACAAGCCACGCTCGGACGATGCCTATGCACATGGCGGCGTTGCGGGGCATCGTCCTGACCGTGCGCTCATCACGTATTGCGCAAAAATCCGCGAAGCCTACAAAGGCGTGCAGATCCTCATCGGCGGCATTGAAGCGAGCCTGCGGCGTACCGCCCATTACGATTACTGGTCGAATACCGTGCGCCGCTCAATCCTTTTGGACAGCAAGGCAGATTTGCTCATGTACGGCATGGGCGAGCACTCGCTGCTGGAAATCGCAGCACTGCTCGCAAAAGGCGTTCCCGCGCGGCAAATCCGGGGCGTGCGCGGAACGGTATGGTACACAAGCAAAGCAGAAGAACTGCCGCCCCACGCGGACGCATGGTCATCGGGGCGCGTTCCCGAATCGCTCGCGCTCATGTTGCCGTCATACGCGGACATCAGCAAGAACACTGACGAAAGCAAGACGCTGTTCGCGCGCTCGTACCTCACGCAAGAACAGAACACCGACGCGCTCAACGGCCACGTGCTGATTGAACCGACGGACGCGCGGTTCGTCGTGCAGGAAAAAGCGGCATTGCCGCTCACCACGGCAGAATTCGACGCGCTCTATACGCTGCCGTTCACGCGCCAGTGGCATCCCCGGTACGACGCGCCGGCAGAAAACGGCAAGACGGGCGTTCCCGCGCTTGCCGAAGTGCAGTTCTCGCTCACAAGCTGCCGTGGCTGTTTCGGCGCGTGTTCGTTCTGCGCGATTACGTTTCATCAGGGGCGCAGAATCCAAAGCCGCAGCCACGAAAGCCTGCTCCGCGAAGCCGAACAGATGACGCATCACCCCGCGTTCAAAGGCTACATTCACGACGTGGGCGGTCCGACGGCAAATTTCCGCCATGACGCGTGCGCGGCGCAGGCAAAACGCGGCGCGTGCGCACACCGTGACTGCCTCGGCACAAATCCCTGCCCCAACGTCACTGTTGACCACACGGAATACATCGACCTGCTGCGCAAACTGCGCGCGCTCCCCCGCGTCAAGAAAGTGTTCGTCCGTTCGGGCATCCGCTTTGACTATCTGATGATGGACAAGGACGAAACGTTTTTGCGCGAGCTGTGCGAGCATCACGTCAGCGGACAACTCAAAGTCGCACCCGAACACGTAAACGACAACGTACTCCGCCTCATGCACAAAAGTTCCCACGCCGTCTATGAACGGTTTGCCGACGCATACGCGCAGATGAACCGCCGCCTGCACAAAAAGCAGTATCTCGTGCCGTATTACATCTGTGCGCATCCGGGGTCGGGACTGAACGAGGCGATTGACGTTGCGCTCTACCTCAAAAAAACGGGATTCGTTCCCGACCAGGTGCAGGATTTTTATCCCACGCCGGGAAGCCTTTCCACCTGCATGTACTACACGGGGCTGAACCCGCACCAGCAGTATGCGGACGGCTCGTTTGAAAAAATCTACGTGGCGCGGGGAGCGCACGAACGCCGCCTGCAACGTGCGCTCGTACAGTTCAACCGGCGCGAACATGCCGGCCTGGTGCGCGAGGCATTACGGCGGGCAGGCAGGACAGACCTTATAAACATTTTGCTGCGGTAAGCGGCATGGAGGCTTTTATGTACATCGAAAAAATCAATTGTCCGGCAGACGTAAAGAACCTGGACGAACACGCGCTGACCGCACTCGCGGCAGAAATCCGCACGTTATTGATACAAAAATTGAGCGTCCACGGCGGGCATTTCGGTCCGAACCTCGGTTTTGTGGAAGCGACGATCGCGCTGCATTATGTGTTCGATTCGCCGACCGACAAAATCGTGTTCGATGTGTCGCACCAGACGTATGCGCACAAAATGCTGACCGGGCGCAAGGACGCCTGGCTCTCCGAATCGCATTATGACGACGTGACGGGCTTTACCAATCCTGCGGAAAGCGAACACGATCTGTTCACGATCGGACACACATCAACGGCGATCAGCCTGGCGACCGGGCTGGCAAAAGCGCGTGACTTGGCGGGCGGCACGGAAAACGTGATTGCCGTCATCGGGGACGGATCGTTAAGCGGCGGCGAGGCACTGGAAGCACTGAACGTCGCAGGCGAGCTGAGCGGAAACTGCATTATCGTGGTGAACGACAACGATATGTCGATTGCGGAAAATCATGGCGGCATGTACAAGACCTTGCGCGAACTGCGCGAAAGCGGCGGATCATCGCCGAACAATCTGTTCAAGGCAATGGGATTTGACTACCGATTCGTCAAAGACGGCAACGACATCGCATCGCTTGTTGCCGCGTTCCGCGCGGTCAAAGACAGCAAAACGCCGGTGGTCGTCCACATCGTCACGCAGAAAGGCAAAGGCTACAAAATCGCCGAAGAAAACCGCGAGGCATGGCATTTTGCCGCCCCGTTCGACATCGCAACAGGCAAGCCCAAGTCCGTGCGCAACGGCGAAAACTATGGCGACCTGACGGCAGACTTCCTGCTCCAGAAAATGCAGGCAGACAAGCGCGTCGCCGTACTCACTGCCGGAACGCCGACCGTACTCGGATTCACCAAGGAAAAGCGCGACAAGGCAGGCGCACAGTTCATTGACGTGGGCATTGCAGAAGAGACAGCGACGGCAATGGCAAGCGGACTGGCAAAACGGGGCGCAAAGCCGGTTTTTGGTGTGTACAGCACGTTTTTCCAGCGATGCTACGACCAAATGCAGCAGGATGTGTGCGTCAACGGAACGTCGGCAACGTTCGTGGTCTGCGGCGCAAGCGTGTGGGGCATGAGCGACGTGACGCATATCGGCTACTATGACATTCAGATGCTCGCGCACATTCCCAACCTCGTCTATCTTGCGCCCACCAGCTGCGAGGAATATTTCGCCATGCTCGACTGGGCGATTGAGCAGGATCAGTTCCCCGTGGCAATCCGCCAGCCGACAAACGGCGTGATTCATGCCGACCGCGCGGTGCGCCACGATTACAGCGCGCTCAACACGTTCCACATCGAACGGCACGGCAGCAGCGTCGCCGTGCTTGCCCTGGGCGATTTTTTCCAGCTGGGAGAAAATGTCGTCGCGTCGCTCAAAAGGCAGTTGCAGATTGACGCGACGCTCGTCAATCCCGTGTACGTGTCGGGCATTGACACGGCGGCACTGACCGAACTGGCAAAAGAACACCGCGTCGTCGTGACGCTTGAGGACGGCATTCTGGCAGGCGGCTGGGGACAAACCGTCGCAAGCTTTTACGGCGCGGACACACGCGTCAAAGTGCTGAACTACGGCCTGAAAAAGACATTTTTGGACGGCTATAACGCAGACGACGTACTCAAAGAAAACCGCCTGACGGCAGAACAGATTGCGGAGGACATCAAAAAGGCTTTGTAGGCGGCGGATAACGAATGTTTAAAAACAGCGACTAACATATCGTCGCTGTTTTTTAACTTCGAGTTTTTTTCAAAACTCGCTTATTTACTGTCATTTCCGCTTGAAACTTCGCGCTATGCGCTTGTTGCGAGTCGCTTCGTTGCGAAATGGCGTTTTCAACGACCCCCGAATCCGAAGATTCGCTCGCTG
>CAZSOK010000082.1:0-8626 GCA_964608445.1 uncultured Treponema sp.
TAAAAAATATTATACACCCGCGAATAAAAAAAGTAAATCATATTTAAAAATAACTGAAGAATTACATGGAAAAATCTTTTCCCAGATAGATTTCACGGGCGACGGGACTCGCCAAAATCTCATCCTTGCTGCCCTGGATCATAATCTGCCCCGTACTGATGATAATGGCGCGGTCGGTAATTTCGAGCGTGTCGCGCACGTTGTGGTCGGTAATCAGGATGCCAATGCCGCGCCTGGCAAGCAGCGTAATCATGCCCTTGATGTCGGCGACGGCAATCGGGTCAATGCCCGCAAACGGCTCGTCCAAAAGCAGGAATTTCGGCTCAATGGCAAGGGAACGCGCGATTTCGGTGCGCCGCCGCTCGCCGCCGCTCAGCGTGAATGCCTGCTGCTTGCGTATCCGCCCGATTGAGAATTCTTCTATCAGTTCTTCGAGCCGCTGTTTTTTCTGCGCGCGCGTCAGGTCACGACGCGTCTCCAAAATCGACCAGATATTCTCTTCGACGGTGAGCTTGCGGAACACGCTCGGCTCCTGCGGCAGGTACGAAATGCCAATTCGCGCGCGCTTATACATGGGAAGCCCGGTAATGCGCTGGTCGTCCAAAAAAATCTCGCCCGCCGTGGGCTTGTGGAATCCCACGATCATGTAAAACGTCGTCGTTTTCCCTGCGCCGTTCGGACCGAGCAGACCGAGCACTTCGCCCGTCTGCATGGAAAAATCAACGCCCTGCACCACTTTTTTCTTGCCGAACATTTTATAGAGGCTGCTCGCCCGCAGCGTATGCGGCGTACCGCGCTCCCCTGCCATCGGCTCGCTCATGCTGTCACTCATCGCCCGCTCCGTCGTCCGCCGACCCGTCTTCTTCAGGTACCGGCTCTGCCGTTTCCGCAGAATCTTCGGCAGGATTTTCTCCCGCGGATTCCTGCGCTTCCGCCGCCGGATCGGGTTCTTTTTTTGTGTCCGTCACCGTGCCGCTCACGCGTCCGTCCAACGTAATCTCCTGCGTGTCCAAGTCAAGCGTAATCTCCTGTGCGCGGAACGTATCCTCACCCTGCACGATTTTGGGATTGCCGCTCATTTCCAGCATCTTGTCGTTCTTGCGGTACACGGCATACGCCGCCGTGCAGGTGTTGTCTTTCTGCCTGAGCGTCACGTTTATCTGCATGATGGCAATTTCCGTCGTCTGATTATACTCGATGACCTGCGCGTCCGCCGTCACTTCGTTCTGCACGTCCACCAAATGCACAGAACTTTCCAGATTGGCGACTTTGGTCTGCCGGTCATACCGCATGTTTCCGCACGTAAAATCCATCTGGCTCTCGGTATTCTTGCCCGTCACCGCCCCTTCTGCCGTGATATAGCGGAAATTATCGCCGAAAAGCTCGATGACATCCGCCGAAATCTCCATTGTCTCGGTCTTGACGAACGCATGACCTTGCAGGCGCGTCGTGTCGCTCTTGCTGCCCGCCGTTCCCGTCAGCGAATCCGCGCGGAACGTAATAGTCTCGGCATCCACCAGCGCGGAAATCATAAGAAAACCGACGGCAAGCGCAAACAGCCGCTTCATTCCTGCGCCCCGCTTTCGCCGCCAGCCGATTCTTCGTCCTCGTCCGTAATGATGTTGCCCGCCACCTGCGTCAAGAACGAAAATGTCTTGCTCACGCCGCTGGAACTGAAGCCGCGTCCCGTGATGACCGTGTCTTTTTTTTCGATCGACACTTCGTCGTCGCGCCCGCTCGTCATCTGTTCGCTCTTGCCGTCATATCTGAGCGCGTCCGCAAAAATTTTCATGTCCTGCGTATGCAATGTCACAGAAATATCGTCGAACATCCAGTAAATTTCGTCCTGCGTGTCCGCCGCAAGCAGATTGCACGAGCCTTCCGTATCAAGCGCGCCTTCGCCGTCAAACGTCCTGAAGCGCGCTTTCCGCGCATACGACGCGCCGTCGCTCTTATACTGCTCGATTTTTTGCGCCTCAATTTCCATCGTCACCGCGCTGTCTTCATAACGGGAAAAATATGCGTCGGAAAAGCGGAATTCAGGCACAATGTCCTCCACGCTCTCGGTTTTCCCGTAATCAAGCGAACAGCCAAAAACCATGCCGACCGCAAACAGCGGAAACAGATACTTCATTTTTTCCGTGTCAACGCCGCCCCGATGAACGCATTGAACAGCGGATGCGGTGTCGTCGGACGTGAGACAAATTCCGGGTGGAACTGTACGCCGATTCCCCACGGATGCTGCCGCCATTCAAACGCCTCCACCTGATTGTCATCAGCCGCCGTCGCCGCGACAATCAGCCCGTGCGCCGCCATATCGTCCGTATACCGGCGGTCAAACGTATATTTCGACCGATGCCGCTCGCGCACTATATCAGTCTGATATGCAGCATATATATGTGTCTCTTTCATAATGGCGACCGGCAACGCGCCCAACTTGACTACGCCAGCCACCGCTGAGCCGGACTGTTCTTCCGGCAGACTGATGACCGCATGTTGGGTGTTCTGCATGAATTCCGTCGAATCCGCATCCTCCCAGCCAAGCAACGACCGCGCCGTCTCAATCGCCATCAGTTGCATTCCCAAATCAATGCCCAGATAGGGAATCTGATGCTCACGCGCATATCGCACCGTCGCAAGCAAGCCCAAAAAACCGCGCTGTCCGTAATTTCCCGGAATGATGATAGCGTCCACATCCTGAAAATGCGGCGCAATATCCGTGCAGGACTCCAGCGACTCCGCGTCGATTTTATGCAGCCGCAGTCCTATGCCATGGGTGGTCACCGCCGCATGGAACAAACTTTCCTGCACGCTTTTGTAACAGTCGTCCAGATAATCCTTTTTGCCCACCATCGCGACCGTGATGTTTTTTTCGGTCTTTTGCAGTTTTGCCAGAAAATCTTTCCACGGCTTGATGGCAACTTTTCGGTCGCCCATGCCCAGTTTTTCCAAAATGGTCGTGGCAATTCCCTGTTCATAAAACAGCAGCGGCAACTCATAAATGGATGCGCCAATGTCAGCAGACGTAAAGACCGAGCCAAGCGACACATTGCAGAACAGCGCGATTTTTTTGCGCATCTCGTCCTCTATGGCTCGCTCACAGCGGCACAAGAGGATATCGGGCTGAATCCCGCACTCCTGCAACTGCTTGACGCTGTGCTGGGTCGGTTTTGTTTTTAGCTCACCGCCGATAATCGTCGGGACGAGCGTCAGATGCACCGTAATGCAATTTCCCTTGCCCTGCTCGTGGCTGAACTGCCGCGCCGCCTCCAAAAACGGAATGGACTCTATGTCGCCGACCGTACCGCCGATTTCCACGATAACGACATCCGCGCCCGTCTTTGCCCCTGCCTGCACGATACGCCGTTTGATTTCGTCGGTAATATGCGGAATGACCTGCACGGCGCGTCCATTATACCGACCGGCACGCTCATTACGGATGACCGTCTCGTACACCTTGCCGATAGTCACGCAGTCGCCTTCGCTCACGCTCACGTTTGTAAAACGTGCATACGTCCCCAAATCGGCATCAGTCTCCGCGCCGTCTTCAGTAACATACACTTCGCCGTGCTGATACGGACTGATCGTGCCGGCATCAATGTTGATGTACGGATCGCATTTGACCATCGCGATCTTCAGACCGCTGCATTCCAAAAGGCTACCAATCGATGCCGTCGCGACCCCTTTCCCCAAACTGGAACAGACACCGCTCGTTACCAAAACATACTTGCTCATGCAATTACCGCGCGTATTCGATAATCCGTGTCTCACGAATCATCGTCAGCTTGATTCTTCCCGGATAGCGCAAGTCCGTCTCAATCTGCTTGGCAATTTTCTGCGCCAACTCCTTGACCTCACCGTCGGGAATTTTCTCATTGTTGACCAAAATACGCAACTCACGCCCCGCCTGAATGGCATAGGCTTTTTCCACACCGTTAAATTTCTCGGCGACTTCCTCAAGGTTTTCCAGCCGCTTGACGTAATTATCCACCGTCTCGCGGCGCGCACCCGGACGGGCAGCACTGATTGCGTCGGCAATCTGCACGATAACCGCCTCAACGGTCGTCGCCTCAACATCGTTATGATGCGCGGCAATCGCATTGATGATTTTTGCATCCTCGCCCATTTTCCGCGCCATTTCCGCGCCCACTTCCGCGTGATTCTGATCACTGTCGCTTTCCGCGCCCTTGCCGATATCATGGAGCAACGCGGCCCGTTTGGCAAGCTCCCGGTTCGCGCCCACCTCCGCCGCAAGCACCGCCGCAAGTTCCGCGACCTCCTTGCTGTGGCTGAGCACATTCTGCCCGTAACTCATGCGGAAATACAGGCGACCGAGCGCGCGCACACCGTCCTGGCTCATGTTGTGGATGCCCAAGTCGAACAACGCTTTCTCGCCCTCTTCATAAATCTTCTGCTGAATCTCGCGCGTCACTTTCTGCACGATTTCTTCGATGCGGGCAGGATGAATACGCCCGTCCGTCACCAGACGCTCCAGCGACTGCTTGGCAATCTCTTTGCGCACAGGATCAAAGCAACTGATGACCACTGCCTCCGGCGTATCATCAATGATAATATCCACGCCTGTCAGCGTCTCCAACGTGCGGATATTACGTCCCTCGCGCCCGATAATGCGACCTTTCATTTCATCGCTCGGAAGCGAAACCGTAGTGACCGTAATATCACTCGTGACTTCCGTCGCCACACGTTGAATAGTAGAAACAAGAATCTCCTGCGCTTTCTTCTCCGCCGCCAACTGCGCTTCCTGCTCAATTTTGTTGAGCAACACCTGCGCATCATGGCGGGCATCGTTTTCGAGATTCTTGACAATCAGATTCTTCGCTTCCTGCTGAGAAAGCCCGGAAATCCGTTCCAGTTCGGTGCGGAGCGTCTCCTCCTGCTCTGCAAACGCATCCTCGCGCCTCTTCATAGACGCAAGGCGACTGGCAAAATCCTGCTCTTTTTTGTCGAATTCGGCGGCACGTTTGTCCACCAACTCTTCTTTTTTGGCGACCCGCGCTTCGTACTTCTGCACTTCGCTGCGGCGCTCCCGGTTCTCCCGTTCCTGCTGATTCCGTTCCCGAATGAGTTGATCCTTTGCTTCAAGCAAAATTTCTTTTTTCTGTGCTTCGGCCTCTTTTATCGCATCCTGTTTTACACGTTCAGCTTTTTGCTCTGACGCAGACAACTGAAATCTGGCATACAACCAGCGAATAATCCATCCAAGAACAATTCCAGCAAGGGGAAGAACAATGAACATCATCACGTTCATACTGCAACTCCTCGCATTGCACCCGTTCCGAAAGCCTCGCGACTTTACAGGAACAAAATACAAATATACGATTATATTATACTATAAGAATTCTGAATAGTCAAATAAAATCGGCGAAAAGCCGCACCGTTTTGATGAGATTTTTTGCTGCAACGGCAGTCCAAAGGAACGATACGCCCGCTGCCTTGCCACAGCAATTTTTCGGGGCGACAAAAAGCCCCCGCCGAAGCGGAGGCTTTTTGTCATCATGCTGTCAGCGGACGACTAGCAGTTCTCGCTGAAATACTTGATGGTGCGAACCATCTGTGACGTGTAGCTGTTCTCGTTGTCATACCAAGAAACGACCTGTACTTCAAACAGACCATCGGTAATTTTGGTCACCATGGTCTGCGTCGCGTCGAACAGCGAGCCGAACTTCATGCCGATAACGTCGCTTGAAACGATTTCGTCCTCAGTATAGCCGAACGTCTCAGGATCGGAAGCCTTTTTCATCACGGCATTGATCGCCTCTTTGGTAACGTCACTGCCCTTAACGACTGCAGTCAGAATGGTGGTCGATCCGGTCGGAACAGGAACGCGCTGCGCCGAGCCAATCAACTTGCCGTTCAGTTCGGGGATGACCAGACCGATAGCCTTTGCCGCGCCCGTGCTATTCGGGACGATATTCTGCGCGCCTGCGCGTGAGCGGCGGAGATCGCCCTTGCGCTGCGGACCGTCAAGAATCATCTGGTCGCCCGTGTACGCGTGGATTGTCGCCATGATGCCGCTCTGAATGGGGAACGCGTCGTTCAACGCCTTTGCCATCGGCGCAAGGCAGTTCGTGGTACAAGAAGCCGCAGAAATGATGTTGTCGTTCTTGGTCAGCGTCTTGTGGTTCACGTTGTAGACGATCGTGGGCAGGTCGCTTCCGGCAGGAGCAGAAATGACGACTTTGCGCGCACCCGCGTCGATATGCGCCTGGCTCTTCGCCTTTGACACGTAGAAGCCCGTGCATTCCAGCACGACATCGACTTTCAGCTCGCCCCACGGCAGATCCGCCGCGTTCGGCTTGGCATAAATGGTGATTTCTTTTCCGTCAACCGTGATTGAGCCGGGCACCTTGACGGTCTTGCCATCGTCCTCAAGAACCGCGTCCTTGAAAGAAACCGTGTGCTTGCCCTCGCCGAAGCGACCGGCATATCCGCCCTGCGCGGTATCGTACTTCAAAAGGTGGGCGAGCATTTTTGGGCTTGTCAAATCGTTGATAGCGACAACTTCATAGCCCTTGGCATCAAACATCTGGCGGAAAGCCAGACGACCGATACGACCAAAGCCGTTAATAGCAACTCTTACATCTGCCATTGTATAACTCCTCTAACCGTCCGCAGACGGCACTGTACAAAAAATTTCTTTCTCCAAGAATACCGCATTTCGCCGGGTTAGACAATAGGATTTCCCGCTTTCTTCCGCTCAAAGTAGCCGTTTTCCACCAGCACCTGACGGCGCGTCATTACCAACGAAATCAACTCAAGGTACATATTGTAGTCAACTTCCAGCGCGATCGGGAAGATGAAGTATTCGGTCTCGTCGCAGTACCGCTCGATGAATTTCTCGTCGGTGACGAAGCCCAGCGAAATCATGTTGCTGATACGGTCGGCGCACTTGAGGACCTTCGCCTTGTGGCTTCCCGTCTCGATAATCCTGCGCAGGAACTGGTTCTTCTGCTCGCCGTCGCGCTTGGTCACCTCAAGCACCAGGTCGAGCACCTCGCAGCCGTCCTCGTCGCACGACCTGATGATGTCCCGGTCAAAGCCGGGAATGTCCTCCACCACGTCATGGATGATGCTCGCCTTGAGCAGGATGTTGTCGATATAGCCGTAGTCGATGAGGATGGTCATCGTGTCCAGCTGATGCCGGAACATATTGCCGCCCGCACGGCGGCGCTTGCCGATTAGCGCAGTCGCAATCTGCATATAGGGCGCAAGGAAAATATTCTTGAGCTGCAACATCTGCTGCTGATCCATCTGCTCCGGCTTATCGACCTTCATCTCGTATTTTCCCATGGCGCGCCCCCTGTACCGTTCCTACTATTATAAAGCAGAAATGTACAAATGCAAGGTTTTTATGCGCCTTTTTGCCTCCTCAAGTTTCTCGCGCTCTGCCTGCACCAGCTCCGCAGGCGCGTGCTCGGCGAATTTTCCGCCCAGCTTTGCCTCCGTGCGCGCGGCTTCGGCAGTCGTTTTCTCGATGTCCTTCTGGAAACGCGCGCGCAGCTGCTCCTTGTTGATGGCGGCATCGATCAGGATAAACGCCTCAAATCCCGGTCCGACCGTGCCGATCGACTGCGCGGGCTTTGCGTCCACAAAGTCGATGTCCGACACGCCCGCGAGCAGGCAGATCATGTCGGTCTTCTCGCGGCAGCTCTCGGCGGCACTGCCCGGAACGATATGCAGCGCGACGTGCAACTTTACGGCGGGATCAATGCCGCACTCGTTGCGCAGACCGCGCACCGCCCGGATCACGTCCTGCACGGCGGCAAACCGCGCGGTAACCGACTCGTCCTGGCGGTCATCGCCCGCGGCAGGGAACGGCGCGCTCACCAGCAGCGAATCATAGTCGTCGTTCGGCAGGATGCGCTGCGTCCCCGCCTGACGGCGGTTGGCGACAATCTGCGCGCGCGGCAGCTTCCCGTAAATCTCTTCGGTCACGAACGGAATGAACGGATGCAGCAGGCGGAGGCTCTCCTCCAGCACGTTGAGCAGGACGGAAACCGCGCGGTCTTTCTCATGCTCGTCATCGCCGCGGAAACTCAGCTTGGTCGCCTCCACGTACCAGTCGCAGAAACAGTTCCAGAAGAATTCGTACACGGTGCTCGCCGCGTCGTTGTAGCGGTAGCCGCCCAGCGCGGAGCGCACGTCGCGAACCGCCTTGTCCAGCGCGGCGTAAACCCACCGGTCAAGTTCAGTCAGGTCGCCGTCCGCCACGGGAATGAGCGTGCGCCCCTCCAAGTTGCCCAGAATGTAGCGGCTCGCGTTCCACACCTTGTTGCAGAAACGGCTGCCCATCTTGAAACTCTCGTTGTCGATCAAAATGTCCTGCCCCTGCGCACAGAGGAACGACAGCGTGAATTTGAGCGCGTCCGATCCGTACTGCTCGATGATGTCCCGCGGGTCAAGCCCGTTGCCGAGCGACTTGCTCATCTTGCGCCCCTGCTTGTCGCGCACCAGCCCGTGGATATAGATGTCGTGGAACGGGGCTTTGCCCGTGAATTCCAGACCCGCCATGACCATGCGGCTCACCCAGAAGAAAATGATGTCGTAGGCGGTCACGAGCGCGGAAGTCGGGTAGAACGCCGCCATGTCAGCGGTCTTTTCCGGC
>CAZSOK010000083.1:0-8403 GCA_964608445.1 uncultured Treponema sp.
TATGCGGAAGTCTTTTCTTCTGCCCGGCACTGAAACGAATCAACTGCCGTTCCCGTTATGCCGTGCACCGTTACGGTGAGCGCAGGACGCACGGCTACCGGGTCGCTTCCCTCTGCGTTCAGTTCGATTTTCGCCTCGGCAACGCAACGGCCGTTTTCTGAAACGGCAAAACCGGCTTCCTCGAATTTCCGTGCGATTGCGCTCCGAATGATTTCGTTTGTGTCTCCCGTGCACACGATTCGCACGGACACATTTTTCTTTTGCTCGGCGAGCAGCGACGGCACGGAAAGGGCGCGGCCTTTGCTTTCGGCAAAAATTGCGTCGGCCTCGCTGTTGATGAGCCTTCCATAATCAAGCGCGGAAAAGAAATCCTGTGCGTTTTCCCACGCGTCCTTATAATAGGCGCATGCACGGAACGGCTCGTTTTCATTCTGCGCCTTTTCTATGAACGAAAGGAACACCGATTCTTTGGCGCGCACGTCGGGAAGCACTTGCTCCCATGCTTTGGCACGGTCGAAATACGCGAGGCAGTACCAGGTTTTTTCCTTTTTGCTGAACCACGGCTGTGTGTACTCCAATGCCCGGAGCGTAACGTCAACGCTTATCGTGGTGGACTGGGAAATCTCGCTCTGCACGTCCGTAGAGTCGCCGCTGTTTTTCATCGTCCTTGAAGCATCCGTCACCGAAGAAACATTCGTTTTGAGATACCGGGCAACGGCATTCGCCGCCGCGACTTTTGCTTCCTGCGCGGAAGGCGCAGTTTCCAGCTGCGCAACATATTTTTCGTTCGGATACAGTGTACGCCAATTTGTCACCCATGCGGGCGTATGTTCCTTTGCCGTGGCGGAAAAGCATATTAGACAGAGAAAAAGGCATTGTATCAAAACGGTATGTGCTTTCATGCAGTTCTCCCTATCAATTGCATATATATCTACGGTTTGCGTCCAGTCATAATGGTCGCACAATCAGCTGTTCCGAACGCCGCGTCGCCGTCTATCGCGGATTTCAGTATAGCGAATTCCGCGGACAATGCAAAGGGGAACGGCGCGGTCAATTCCGTGCTGACGGCGGGCGGTGACGCGCTTTCTGCCCGCGCAATCATAGTTGCATAACATCTGTTTTAAAGTCATAGTGAATTTACGACATATCACACTTCCACTTATGTACATACGTGGGTGTGTGATATGTCCATATCCCATAGTGTGATATGGACATAAGTGTATATGGGATATGGACATACGTGTGGATGGAATATGCAGTGGAACTGTACAAGACGACGGTTTCCTCAAAAATCAACATACTTCGGTGCTATTCGCAACACGGAATGACATATGTTTTTCATCGTGTGTCAGCCGCTTGTACAAGCGCGTCCGTTGCAAAAATCCCGCATAGTCGCTAGAATATCCCCATTATGGAACAGACGAAGAGGACGGTTACTTGCGGCGAGCTGCGCAAGGGCGATGTGGGAAAGCAGGTTGTGCTGAACGGGTGGGTGAGCCGCACGCGTGATTTGGGCGGCATCGTGTTTATCCGCCTGCGCGACCGTTACGGAATCACGCAGGTGATGGTGGGCGACGGTGCTTCCGACGCGGTAAAAGGCATTGCCGCCAGCCTGAAAAGCGAATATTGTATTGCGGTGGCAGGCGTTGTCGCCGCGCGCGCGGAAAAGGACATCAACCCCGACATGGCGACGGGCGAAATCGAAGTGGAAGCGTCCGACATCGAAATCTTTACGACATCGCAGGAACTGCCGTTCTCTATAGAAGAAGTCCGCCAAAAAGACGGCACGGTCGTTCTGCCCAACGAGGATTTGCGCCTCAAATACCGCTACCTCGACCTGCGCCGCGAGCCGATGAAGAATCATATCGTCCTGCGCTCGCAGGTGACGTTCGCGGTGCGCGAGTATCTGACCGAACGCGGATTCCTGGAGATTGAGACGCCCACGTTCATCAAGTCCACGCCCGAAGGCGCGCGCGACTATCTGGTGCCGAGCCGCGTGCATCCGGGCAAATTCTATTCGCTCCCGCAGTCGCCGCAGTTGTACAAGCAGCTGCTCATGGTCTCTGGCTTTGACAAGTACTTCCAGATTGCGCGGTGCTACCGCGACGAGGACGCGCGCGGCGACCGTCAGCCCGAATTCACGCAGATTGACCTGGAGATGAGTTTTACCGACCGCGACGAAGTGCTCGCGACGACCGAGGGAATGCTCGGTCACGTGTTCCGCAAGACGCTCGGCTACGAGCTTCCCGCCACGTTCGAGCGCATTGCATGGGAGGACGCGTTCGACCTGTACGGCAGCGACAAGCCCGACTTGCGCTTCGGCCTCAAAATGCAGGACGCGGCGTTCATGGCGGAGTTGTCGGACTTCAGTGCGTTCAAGGCGGGCGCGGCAAACGCGGACAAGTCGATTGAGCGGCATCGGCGCAGCGGGCTTAAAGCGCTCGTCGTCAAGAACGTGGCGGACACGTACAGCCGCAAGATGATAGAATCGCTTGAGGGCATCGCAAAAATCAATCATGCCAAAGGGCTTGCCTGGATGAAAGTGGGCGCGGACGGTACGTTCGAGGGCGGCATCAGCAAGTTCTTCGCGGGAAAAGAGGGCGACATCTGTGCGCGGCTCGGCGCGGAGAAAAACGACCTGCTCCTGTTCGTGAGCGACGAAAAATGGCAGGTGGCGTGCGTCGCGCTCGGTGCGGTCCGCAAGCAGCTCGGCAAGGACTTGCGTCTGTACGATCCCGCTGACCAGTTCCATTTTGCCTGGATCATCGACTTTCCGTATTTCGCCTGGAACGAGGACGAGCAGCACTGGGAGACGGAACACCACATGTTCACGCTTCCGCAGAAAAAATACTGGGACACGCTCGAAAGCGACCCCGGCAGCGTGAAAGGCGACCTGTACGACCTGGTGCTGAACGGCTACGAACTCGCTTCCGGGTCAATGCGTATCAACGACCCCGCCTTGCAGCAGCGCATCTTCAAAATCGTGGGATACAGCGCGGAGCGGGCGGAAAAAGCGTTCGGCTTTCTGGTGCAGGCGTTCAAATTCGGTGCGCCGCCGCACGGAGGCATCGCGCCCGGACTTGATCGCCTTGTCATGCTGATGTGCCACGAGGAATCGATCCACGAAGTCATCGCGTTCCCCAAGAACAACCTTGCGGCAAGCCCGATGGACGAATGCCCCGCGCCCGTGGACGACCAGCAGCTCAAAGATTTGCATATCGCCGTGACCGAAAAAGAGGCGTAGTCCAAAAGTATTTTCGTGAGGGAAAGCTTCGCTTGAGACTTCGCGCATTCGCGCTCGTTGCCGTGTCCGCAGAATTCGGGTATGATAGGGCGATGAGACGCGGATTTCTTTTTTTCGTGCTGGTGCCGGTGTTTTTTGTCGCGTGCAGGAAATCTTCCATAATGCCGCGCTCGGCAGACGTGTTGGGGACGGTCTGTTCGGTCAATGCGTTCGCCGATGGCAGCGCGGCGTTGTACGATGCGTTGTTTGCGCGGCTGCGGCAGATTGACGGTATATGCAGCGCGACCGACGCGCATTCGGAACTGTCTGCCGTCAACCGGGCGGCAGGCGAACGCGCCGTTTCCGTGAGCGGCGATTTGTTTTTTGTGGTGCAAGCCGCATTGCGCGTTTCCCAGCTGACTGACGGCGCGTTTGACTGCACGGTCGGACCGGTCGTCTCTTTGTGGGGAATCGGCACTGACCATGCGCACGTGCCGTCCGACCATGAGCGGGAAGCCGCGCGGTCGCTCGTTGACTGGCGTGACTGCGTGCTTTCGGAGCGCGATTCGTCCGTGTTCCTGACGCGGAAAGGCATGGCATTGGATTTGGGCGGCATCGCAAAAGGCTATGCCGCCGACGAACTGGCAGGCATCCTGCGCGCATACAACGTGCGGCGGGCGGTCATCGATTTGGGCGGCACGATTTATCTGTTTGGGGCAAAGGCGGACGGAACGCCCTGGCGTGTGGCGGTACGCAATCCCGACTGTCCGCAGGGAGAACCCGCGCTCATGCTTGCGGCGGGGGAATGCGCTGTCGTGACGAGCGGCGGGTACGAACGGTATTTTGAGCAGGACGGCAGACGGTATCCGCATATTTTTGACCCGCGCACGGGCGTTCCGGCGCAGACGGACGTGCGTTCCGTGACGGTCGTGCATCACTCGGCGTTGCTTGCCGATGCGTTCAGCACGGCGTTTTTTGTGCTCGGCTGCGAAAAAGCCCGGTCGCTGGCGGAATCGCTCGGCATTGGCGCGGTGTTTATTGCGGAAAATCACGTCGTTAGCACGACGGGCGACCTTGCACAAAATGTCGTTTTGTTCTAATCTTACGGTATGGATACGGATGCCATAACGGAATTTGTCGAGAAAAAAGTCGTCGATGCGATGCGCGAGCTGCTCGTGACGGACGATATGAGCAAAGTGCGTGAAGACGCGATGGTTGTCGCGGGCGCGTTCGTGGGCGGAAGCGGTCAGCAGGACGACCTGAAAGCATCCGAACAGCGGCTGTTGCAGAGTTTTCAGAAGAACATTATCCTGCTCGTGCAGAAAACTTGGGTGGAAAAAGACGACGTGTCGCTCAAGGAGCAGGTGCTGTACAAGCTGGACCAGTTCTGCACCGCGATGCAGGACAATCATTGGACGGCATTGTATCCGTCGTTCCGCGAGATTATCACCGATGTCGTGTACCTCATGTTCGGTACGCAGGCAAAAAGCAAGGATTTTGACGAATACGCCCTGCGCATCGACCCTGAGTTCGGCATTTTCTGGTGGTATTTTACCCAGCTTCCTGCGACCGTGGACTGGTCGGATGAAAAAAGCCTTTACGTGTTGCTCGTGGGAATGTTCTTTTTGGCGAATTACTGATGACGATTACCGAAACCTGCCAGGCATTGCGCTCCGCGCAGTCAACGCTGGCATTGCACACGGCGGCGCAGAAAAATCATGCGCTCCAGTGCGTCGCCGCCGCAATCGACAAAAACCGAAACGAAATCATCGCCGCGAACAGTGCGGACGTGGCGGTCGCGCGCGAGCGCGGCATGAGCGAGGCATTGCTGGAACGAATGCTGCTTGACGGCAAGCGGATTGACGGCATTATCAGCAGCATGGGCGTGGTCATCGCGCAGACCGATCCTGTCGGCGAGGTGGCGGGCGGCTGGAATACGCCCGGCGGGCTTGCCATAAAACAAGTGCGCGTGCCGCTTGGCGTAGTGGCGATTATTTATGAAAGCCGCCCCAATGTGACGGTGGACGCGTTCTGCCTTGCCTACAAAAGCGGGAACGCCATACTGCTGCGCGGCTCGTCAAGTGCGCTCAACTCAAACCGTGCGATTGTCGCGGCGATACGGCAGGGCTTGCAGGACGCGGGCGGCATTGCGGGTGCGCTCGCCTTGTGTGAGCCGCAGGCAGACCACGGCGACGTGGCGCAGATTTTGGGCGCGGTCGGGCTGATTGACTGTGTGTTTCCCCGTGGCGGCGCGACGCTGATTCAGAACGTGGTGCGCAACGCAAAGATTCCCGTGATTGAGACGGGCGCGGGCGTGTGCCACCTGTTCGTGGACGAAAGCGCGGATGTGGATGCGGCGGCTGCCATTGCCGAAAACGCGAAAATCCAGCGTCCCGGCGCGTGTAACGCCATTGAATGCATTTTGGTGCATGAGCGGTGCGCGGAATCGTTCCTGCCCAAACTGTGCGCCGCATTTGCCGGTCGCGTAGAAATCCGTGCCGACGAAAAGGCTTACGGCATATTGCAGGGCGCGGGCGGCGCAAATGTCATTCCGGCGGCGGAAAGCGATTTTGGGCATGAATTTTTGGATTTGATATGCGCCGTAAAAATAGTCGGCGGCGTGGCGGAAGCGATTGCGTTCATCAACGCGCACGGCACACATCACAGCGAGACAATCTGCACGAATGACCGTGCGCATGCCCGCGCGTTTCAGGCGCAGGTTGACAGCGCGTGCGTCTACGTGAACGCGAGCACCCGCTTTACGGACGGCGGCGAATTCGGCTTTGGCGCGGAACTGGGAATCAGCACGCAGAAAATGCACGCGCGCGGACCAATGGGCATCCGTGCGCTTACGACGACCAAATTTCTGATTGACGGCGACGGTCAGGTGCGCTAAGGAATCGGTATGGCAGAAACGGCGGCAATGACTATCAAAGAGACTATCGCGCGGGCGCGGAAAATCGTCATTAAAATCGGCTCGAACACGCTGGCAAAAGCGGACGGCACGATTAACCATGACTTTCTGCATAACCTTTCGGCTTCCTGCGCGGCATTGATTGCGCAGGGAAAGCAGATTGTCGTCGTGTCGTCGGGGGCGCAGGTGGGCGGGCTTTCCACGATCAGCGGCTGGGCGCGGCGCAAGGACATCCATTACCGGCAGGCACTGTGCGCCATTGGGCAGGTGGAGCTGATTGACAAGTGGCGCGAGGCGTTCAACGCGCACGGCATTCATATCGGGCAGCTGCTGCTCACCAAAGACGACTTTGAGAACGACCATCGCTCGCTCAATATCCGCAACACGTTGTTCACGCTCGTGGACGAAGGCGTCGTTCCTGTCATCAATGAGAACGATTCCGTTTCGATAGACGAATTTACGATCGGCGACAACGACAATTTGAGCGCGCAGACGGCTATTCTGTGGAGCGCGGACGTGCTTATTCTGTTCAGCGACATTGACGGCATTTACACGGACAATCCCAAGACGAACCCGCAGGCGCACATCATTGAGACGGTGCGCGATATTTCCGCGTTGCGCAAGGAAATCAGGATCGGCGCGACGAACGACTTTGGCACGGGCGGCATCGAGACAAAATTGCAGGCGGCGGAAAAAGCCGCGGGATTCGGCATCCCCACGATTTTGGCGAACGGCGGCAAGGCAGACATCGTGACGCACCTTGCTGACGGCAGCGAAAAAGCGACGCTGTTTTTGGCGGACGAGGACTGTCTGCGCCGTGTGCTGGGCAAGGCGTGAGCATTTGCGCGGGACAGGAAAGATGAATCATTTGGGAAAATCGGCTGTCATCATGCTGGCGGTCGTGGTGGCGGCACTTTTTTACGGCTGCCAGACAAATCGGCAGGACTCGGCGGTTGCTATAATCGGCGGGGCGGACGGACCGACCGCTGTCTGGGTTTCTGAACCGGACACGGACGGCACACACCGCGTGGAAAAAGATTTCGGGACGTATGAAGTGCCGGACGGGTTTGTCGAGACCGCGGCATATGAGGCATATTCCCGTCGGCAGGCGGGGAAGTGGTTCTATGTTTCGCAAGCCGACGAAAAGAGGCTCACGCCGTCCCGGAATCAGTTCGTGAACAATATTTCGGTGAACATGGGGGACTGCCCGTATTCGGTGGAAGAGCATGAGACATTCCGCTATGCGATTCTCCAGCAGCTTATGATGCAGACGCAGTTTTTTATGACGCAGGTTGCCAACTATGAGGCCGGGGAAATTATCGGCGGCGGCTCATGCACTGACGCGGGCGACATCCTCTACACGTTTATGTACAGCTACAAGATTGACGGAATCGCACAGACGACGACACAGCATTATATCGTGGGCAATCAGAAATTCGTCCTTGTGCATGAGACTGCCCGTGGCGACACCGAAGAGACCGACCGCGCCGCCTTGCGCATTGCGGAAAGTTTCCGCTGGGCGGACTAGCAGCGGGGCGGTCGGCATGAAGATGCTTTGTATGCTGGCAATCGGCATGGTGCTGTCGTTTTGTTCGGCAGGCTGTTGCGGCGGAACGCTAGAGTATGAGAGCATCGGGTTTTTTACCGTGCGGGAAGTCGGCGACGATGCGGCGACGCTTGAAATCTCCGGCTTGTGCATGGACAGTGCCTTTGTGGTAAAAGCCGTGCGCGTAAAAAAGGAGCGCGACTCGCTTGTCGTGCATATCAGGACATCGCTTTGCGTAAAAGAAGGCGATTCCGGCTCGTTTCGCTCTGAAATCAGCATTCCGGCGGACGTGAACCGGGTCGTCTTGGGAACGCGAAAAAAGGAAATCTGGAGCAGGACGGACGATTGATTTCTGTTCCGGACAAGAACGAGCCGCTGAAAGCCGCAATAGACGCAAGAAATATGGAATGACGATATGCAGCCTGTTTTGAAAGGAATTGGCGGCGGCTCAAATGTGATTTGAAGAGCCTTCCCGGACTGCGCGGAGACATCAAACGCGATTTGAAGTCACTTCCCGACTTGCGGGGACACATCAAATGTGATTTGAAGCCACTTTCCGACTTGCGGGAACGCATCAAATGTGATTTGAAGTCACTTCCCGGCTTGCGGGAACACATCAAATGTGATTTGAGGTCGCTTCCCGGATTGCGGGAACGGTTCAAATGTGATTTGAAGTCACTTCCAGGACTGCGCGGACAGTTCAAACGCGATTTGAAGGCA
>CAZSOK010000084.1:0-8365 GCA_964608445.1 uncultured Treponema sp.
AACCCGGCGGTCATTGACTTTTCCGTGATTTTCGCTAGAATAAAGCGGTATCGTTTCGGTACAACTGTCCGGGCGCGGTGCAAAGACCACGCCCCCACAAACCCTTGTTTGTGTTCTACCGTCCTGACGGCTTGCAAATTGGTTTTCGGGAGCGTCCTGCTGCTGCATTCCGATGGGTCGCCGCAAAAGGGTGGCGGGGCAGTCCATGTTTTGGCAATTCAGGGGAATATCATTTTTTAAGGAGTAAGTAATGGCACTTACGAAAGAACAGACTGCTGCTATCGTCAGCAAATTCGGTGCGAATGACTCGGACACCGGCAACACAAAGGTTCAGATTGCGCTGCTCACTGAACGGATCAAGCAGCTGACCGCGCACAAGAAGGCGTTTCCCAAGGACACGGGCGCGTCGCGCGGGCTGCTCAAGGCGGTCGGCCAGCGCAGGAAGCTGCTCCGGTATTTGCAGGGTCGTGATCTTGAACTCTATCGCTCGCTCATCAAAGAGCTTGGCTTGCGCAAATAAGCGGAGCGTGCAATGGCAGTAGAAAGAGTAACCTATAAGATTGGCAACGAAGAGCTGGTTCTGGAGACGGGCAAGGTCGGCAAGCAGGCGAACGGCTGTGTGTACGCGCAGTTCGCGGGTTCTGTCATCGTGGCGACCGTCTGCTGTTCGTCCGAGGTGAAGGAAGGCCTTGACTTCGTTCCGGTGACCGTCGAGTACAACGAGAAATACTACGCCGCGGGCAAGATTCCCGGCGGCTTCATCAAGCGCGAGGGGCGGCCCAAGGACAAGGAGATTCTGGTCTCCCGCCTCATCGACCGCCCGATGCGCCCGCTGTTCGAGACGTCGTTCGGGCGCGAGATTCAGATCGTGCCGACGTGCGTTTCGTCTGACGGCGTGAACCCGCCGGACATCCTTGCGGTCATCGCGGCGAGCGCGGCGGTTTCGGTGAGCGACATTCCGTTCCACGGGCCGGTCGCGGCGTGCCGTGTCGCCTACCTGAACGGCGAGTACGTCATCAATCCGACGTTCAGGCAGATTGAGGCGGCTGACCTGGAGATCGTGGTCGCGGGTACGGCGGACGGCTTTACGATGGTCGAGGGCGGCGCGAACGAGGCGACGGAAGAGGTGATGCTCGGCGCGCTGGAGAAGGCGCAGGGCTTCATCGCCGATATGTGCCGCTTGCAGGACGAGCTGGTGAAGAAGGCGGGAAAAGAAAAGCTGCCGCTCGCGCCGCTCACCGTGGAGCTTGCCAACAAGGACGCGATTGTCGCCGAGGCGACCCCGCTGCTGGAGAAGGCGTGTTTCCAGGACGGCAAGATGAACCGTGGCAGCGCGATCAGCGCGGTCAAGAAGCAGCTGGTCGCCGCCCACGCGGAGCAGTTCGCGGACGACATCCAGAAAAAGCTGTTTGACCAGTGCTTTGACGACATCCAGTATAATTTGCTGCGCAAGAGCATTCTGGACAAGGGCGTGCGCATTGACGGGCGCAAGTGCGACGAGATCCGCCCGATTACGTGCGAGGTGAACGTGCTGCCCCGTCCGCACGGGAGCGCGTTGTTTACGCGGGGCGAAACGCAGTCCCTGGCGGTCACCACGCTCGGCACGGCGATGGACGCGCAGGTGTACGACGACATCGAGGGCGAGCGCAGCGAGCATTTTATCCTGCACTACAACTTCCCGCCGTATTCGGTCGGTGAGACCGGCCGCCTGAGCACTGGCCGCCGCGAGATCGGGCACGGCAACTTGGCGCGGCGTTCGCTTGCTCCGATGGTGCCGTCAATCGACGAATTCCCGTACACGGTGCGCGTCGTCTCCGAGATTTTGGAGTCGAACGGCTCGTCTTCGCAGGCTTCGACGTGTGGCGGCTGTCTGTCGCTGCTGGCGGCGGGCGTTCCGATGAAGAAGATGGTCGCGGGCATCGCGATGGGGCTGATTACCGAGGCGGAGGGCGACAATCCTTACGGACGCTATCAGATCCTGTCCGACATCCTGGGCGAAGAGGATCACCTGGGCGACATGGACTTCAAGGTGGCGGGAACGAAAGACGGCATCACGGGCTTTCAGATGGACATCAAGATTGCGGGCGTGACGACGGAGATCATGAAAAAGGCGCTTGCGCAGGCAAAAGAAGGCCGCCTGCACATTCTTTCCATCATGGAGAAATGTATCAGCAAGCCGCAGCCGATCAGTCCGTTCGCTCCCAAGATCCTGACGATGAAGATTGACACCGACAAAATCGGCGCACTCATCGGTCCGGGCGGAAAGAACATCAAGGCTATCTGCGCCCAGTACGGCGTGACGATCAACACCGAGGATGACGGCACGGTGACGATTTACGCGAAGAACGGCAGGGCTGCCGAAGAGGCGAAGGTCGCGGTGCACGGTATCGTTGACGACCCCGAAGTGGGCGTGATTTACAACGGTACGGTCAAGCGCATCATGGAATTCGGCGCGTTCGTGGAAATCCTGCCGGGCAAGGAAGGCTTGTGCCATATCTCAAAGCTTTCCCGCCAGCGCGTGGAGCGGGTGACCGACGTGCTCAAGGAAGGCCAGCAGATTCCTGTCAAGCTGCTTGAGGTTGACAAGATGGGGCGGCTGAACCTTTCGTACATCGACGCGTTGGAAGCGCAGCAGAAATAACGCGTTTGGGTGCCGGTGCCGTTTGCATCCGGCAGCATGCATCTGACATGAAAACTCCAGTCCCGAAAGGATTGGAGTTTTTTTGTTTATCTGCTATACTGGCGCATGACTGTTTCAATTCCTTGTACCGTGGCTGACGGCGCGGTATTGCCCGACTACAAGACGGCGGGCGCGGCGGGCGCGGATGTGTGCGCGTTTCTGGACGAGCCGGTTACGGTTGCGCCGTTGCAGCGCGCGATGATTCCCACGGGGCTGTCGTTTGCGATTCCGGCGGGCTACGAGATACAGGTGCGCCCGCGCTCCGGGCTGGCGGCGAAGAACGGCATCACCTGCCTGAATACGCCCGGCACGATTGACAGCGACTACCGTGGCGAAGTGAGCGTAATCCTGATTAACTTGGGGCAGGAGCCGTTCACGGTGCGGAACGGCGACCGCATTGCCCAGCTGGTCGTCGCGCCCGTTACGACCGGTGCGTTCCAGCCGGTTGCGGCGTTGGACGAGACGGCGCGCGGGGTCGGCGGTTTTGGAAGCACGGGAGTGGGCAAAGACTAAATGAGCCTGTTGCCTGCCGCAATCACCGAACGAATCGACGCATTTCTCACAAAAGGCAGGGGACGGTTGTCCCGCATCGGCGCGGGCTTCAATCTGCTCAACTGGATCTGTGCGTCTGCGGCGTGGGTGTGCCGCAGGCTCGGCTTTCGCGCGGCGGGCGACCGGCTTGCGGTGCTCGTGCAGGAAGATACGGGCATCAACCGATTTGTGATGGTGCGCTACCTGACCAAAGAGCTGTTCCTGTATTTTTTTATCGCGTTCCTGTTTTTTTTCATGGTCTTTTTCTGCAACCAGATTCTGCTGCTGGCGGAGAACGTCCTGAAAAAGCGCGTGCCGCTCATGGACGTGCTGCGGCTCATTTCGTATTCGCTGCCCTTTATCATCGCGCAGTCCGCGCCGTTTGCGACGCTCGTGGGATTCCTGATGTGCCTGGGTCGGCTGATGACGGAAAATGAGGTGCTTATTCTGCGCGCGTCGGGGCTTGGCTACCGGATTATCATCGTTCCTGTCATCATACTGGGGCTGGTGATTTCGATTGTGTCGTTTTTCGTGAATGACTACCTGCTGCCGCTCGGAACGCTCAAGTACAACCAGCTGCGGCGCACGATTCTGATGTCGAACCCTGCGATCGAGCTGGAATCCAATTCCGTCAAGCGCACGAACGACAAGACGCTGGTCATCGGGCAGGTGAGCGGCACGGACGTGAGCGACCTGATTTTTTTTGACACGGATACGGACGGCAACCAGCGCATCATCGTGGCGGGCGATTCGGTGGTGGAGAAATCGACGGAAAGCGGCGTGCTCATGTCCATGGAGATGAACGATGCGGCGGTGGTCTTCTTCAAGAACGGCAGGCGCAACGATTTTGACGTGCTGCTGTCAAAGAATATGCTGCTGAATATTTTTGAGTCGTCGTTTTTCAGCAGTTCGACCCGCATCAACCCGAACGAGATGACCTCCTACGACCTCCGCCAGCGCATCATCGAAATGGAAAAGGCGACGGACGTTGATTCGCGGAGCCTGAACAAATACAAGCTGGAATACAACAAGAAATTTTCCATGCCGTTCGGGTCGATTTTCTTCGCGTTCCTGGCGATTCCGCTGTCGCTGCTGTTCGGCAAGCATAACGGGCAGACGATCGGCCTGATAATCGGGCTGTTCATTTCCGTGGCGTATTGGGCGATGATGATCTTGGGGCAGATTTTCGGGTCGCGCAGCGGCACGAACGGCGTTATCCTGATGTGGCTGCCGAATATCGTCATCGGCGGCGCGGCGTTGTTCTTCTACACGCAGCTGGGGCGGCGATGAAACTGACGCAGTACCTGTTCAGGCGGTTCGTCCCGCTTTTTTTGGGCGCGCTTGCTTTTTTCGCGCTCGTCCTTGTCCTCGTCGATTTGCTGATGAACCTGTGGAATTACATTTCGAATCAGGTGCCCGGCGCGACGGTGGGGCGGATTCTGCTGCTGTACGCGCCAAAATGCGTGTGGTATGCCACGCCGCTCGCAATCCTGTTCGCCGTCTCATACACGCTCAGCGATTTTTATGCCAACAACGAGCTGGTCGCGATTTTTGCGTCGGGCGTTCCGCTCATTTCGTTCACCGCGCCGCTGCTGGTCTTTTCGTTCGTGCTGAGCATCGCGCTGTTCCTGTTCGACGACCGGGTTGTCGTCCCCACGTATGCGCAGAAGACGGTCATGCAGGAAAAGGCACTGGACAAAGAAAAATCCCTAAACAACGACAAGATCGTGGTGATTTCGGACGGCGGGAACATCGTGTACAAGGCCGATTATTACGACGACAGTGCCAAGCGGCTGTACACGGTCTATGTCATCGTCAGGAATGAGGACAAGACGCTGGCGGCGGTTATCCGCGCGGATTCGGCGGTGTTCCAGGACGGGCATTGGTGGCTGTCGGGCGGCACGCAGTACACGTTTTCCGGCGGCGTGATGACGATGCGCAGTCCCGACCGCGCGCTCACGGAACGGCTGACCGAAGAGCCGACGACGTTCCAGAACAACACGGTCAGCGTGGAGACGGTGTGCGCGCAGGAAGCAAAGCAGTACATCGCCCACTTGCAGAAGGCGGGCTTGCCGTTCAGCGAGGAACTGAGCTTGTACTACAAGAAATTCGCGTTCCCGTTCGTGCTGTTCATCGTCGTCTTCCTGTCGATCGGGCTGAGCGGGAAGACGCGGAAAAACGTGCTGCTCGTGAGCCTTGCGGCATGCATCAGCGCGGCGGTGCTGTTCTACGTGAGCCAGATGATAACGATGCTGCTCGCGAAATTTCAGTATATCACGCCGTTCATGGGGGCATGGTTTCCCGTGTTTTTGTTTGTGGCGATAAGCGTGGTGTTGCTGCGCTATGCGCGCACGTGAGGAAAGGATATGACGACGACTGTTTTTGACATAACGCATACGGATGCGCACGGGCGGGCGCGGACGGGCGTGCTGCATCTGCCCCACGGCGACGTGCAGACCCCGGTGTTCATGCCGGTCGGCACGAACGCGACGGTCAAGGCACTGACCAAGGACGACCTGGAGGAAATCGGCTTTGAGATTATCCTGGCGAACACGTATCACCTGTACCTGCGGCCGGGAAGCGACACGGTTGAGCAGGCAGGCGGTCTGCACGGGTTCAGCGGCTGGCGGCGCAATTTCCTCACGGATTCGGGCGGCTTCCAGGTGTGGAGCCTGTCGCCCCTGCGAAAGATTACGGCGCAGGGCGTGCAGTTCAGGAGCACGGTTGACGGATCGAAGCATCTGTTTACGCCCGAACGCGTGGTGGACATACAGGCGCAGTTCAACAGCGACATTCAGATGCAGCTTGACGTGTGCAGCGGCTTCGGCATCGCAAAGGACGAGGCGGAGCGTGCGCTTTCGGTGACGGAGCAGTGGGCGGCGCGCGCCAAGTCGGCATGGCTCAAAAAACGCGATCAGGGATATGCGGGGCTGCTGTTCCCGATCGTGCAGGGCAATTTCTTTGCGGATTTGCGCGCGCGTTCGGCGGAATTCGTGGCGGAACTGGATTTGCCCGGCATTGCGATCGGCGGTTTGAGCGTGGGCGAGCCTGCCGATGTCTTTGCGTCCATGCTCGATTACACGGCGCGGCTGCTTCCCGAACGCAAGGCGAAGTACGTGATGGGAATCGGTACGCCGGACTACATTCTGGACGCGGTGCGCAGCGGCATCGATATGTTCGACTGCGTGCTTCCCACGCGCAATGCCCGCAACGGGTCGTATTTTACGCGCGACGGAAAACTTTCTATCAAGCAGGAACGGTTCGCGCGCGATTTTTCGCCGGTCGATGCCGAATGCCCGTGCAAGGTGTGCCGCAATTACAGCCGCGCCTACCTGCGCCATCTGTTCAAGGCACAGGAAATTCTGAGCGCGACGCTCGCCAGCTACCATAATCTTTTCTTTTTGCAGACGATGATGCGCGAAATCCGTAACGCGATTGCGGAAAATCGGTTTGAGGAATATAGGACGGCTTTTTTACGTCGTTTTGCCGCGGGAAACATCCGATAATGACAGGGGATTTGTATGAGACATATCGCGACGATTGCAATCATTTTTCTGCTCGTGATGCCGCTGACCGCGCAGCAGGAAGGGCAGGACGGAGGTCTTGAGCGGCGCACGGTGACGATTCCGGGGGCAAAGCGTCCGAAGGGCGCCGACGTAGAAAAGGCGCGCGAGCTTGACCTTGAGGACACCGAAGCGGACAAAGAAAAACGCCGTGACACGATTCGGTTCGGCCTTGAAAGCGAAATCAGCGACCTGCTCGGCGAGCTGACGAAAAAAGCCGATCCGCGTTATGCCGATGACATCTATGATTTGTTTGCGGAAACCAAGAACGGCACGCTCAAAGAAATGGCGGTGCAGTATTTTGCCAGGCTGGAAGACCCGTGCCTTGAGGACTATGCGGTTTCGGTGCTGGACGATCCCTATGACGAGCGGCAGGGCATGGTGAACGCGTGTTTTGATTATGTGAAGGCCGTCAGGACGAAAGAAGCCGTCGCGCCCGTGCTGAATCTCCTTGAAAGCGACAATGACACGTACTTCAACCAGTGCCTGGACACGCTCGGCAAGGTGGGCGGCAGCGCCGAAGCCGTCTACCTGACCGATTACCTTGACCGCGAGGATTTGTCCGTGCCGCAGAAGCAGTCGCTCGTCAAAGTGCTCGGCGAGCTCAAGGCGACCGAGACGTTCGACCGCCTGGCCGAAATTGCCGAGGACAAGGACGAGAACACGTTCATGCGTATGTACAGCGCGGAGGCAATCGGCGCGATGGAAAATCCCGGCGCGGTTTCCGTCCTGCTTGCCCTGTACGAGGACACCGACCCCAATATGCGTATCGCCGTGATAAAGGGACTGTCGCATTTTCCGCAGGATGCCGCCGCACAGAAGACGGTCGTTCAGGCAATCCGCGATTCGTATTATAAAGTGCGGCTGGAGGCGATCGGCGTGGCAAAGGCATGGAACATGACCGAGGCGGTGCCGTACCTTATCCACCGGGCAAAGAACGATCCCGAAAAAGTCGTCAAGGACGCGGTGTATCCGGTCATCGCGCAGCTCAACACGCCGGAAGGAAACGATTTTCTGATCAGCCAGATTACCGACAAAAAAGTCGCCGACACGACCAAGGCAAAAGTCGCGTCCGCGCTGCTCGCCGAAAACAACGCGGGGACGGCAGAAATCCTCGCGCTCGCCAAAGAAGTGGTGGGCGATGACGCGAAAAACAATCCGCGCAAGTCGCTGCGCTACGCGCTCGGAAAGGAATTCGCCAGGTATGGCCGCAGCGAATTCGCCGACATCTGCGCGGACTATCTGGCGAGCAAGGATGTCGCCACGCAGGGAACGGGGCTTGACATCTACAACAAGGGCAAATATGCGGGCGTCGAAAGCGACGTGCGCCGTCTTGCCGACCTGTACGATCCCCTGGCAAAGACGAAGAACGTGAACGCGCAGAAAGCGGCGAGGATTCTCGGCATCAGCGACGAGGAGGCGGAGAAAAAAGCCGAAGCGCGTGCCGCCGAAAAAACGGCTGCGCAGGACGCGAAAAAACAGCCGCCCGTCACGCCGAAACCGGCGGGAGCGGACGCAAAATAATCGGCATCCCCCGCACGGATAAGGAAGTCAGCCCCAGGCAAGAACAACGTTCCTTATCATAAGGAAG
>CAZSOK010000085.1:0-8338 GCA_964608445.1 uncultured Treponema sp.
GCTTTCTCCGCAGGGGAATTTCCGCGTCAGTTCTGGCTTGCTTTTTCCGATAATCTGAGCATGACGCAGTACACCGCCGCGATTGTCGGCACGGGAAGAATCGGATTCACGCTGGGATTTGACAGGAAGCGCGAGCAGCCCGCCGCGCACACCGGGGCATTGCAGGCAAACCGGCGCATCCGCCTCATCGCGGGCGCGGACACGGACGAGGAACGCCGGGCACGGTGGCAGAAGCACGTGCGGGGCGCGCGCGCGTTCGCCACGAGCGAGGAACTGTACGCCGACTGCTCGCCGGACATCGTGACCGTCGCCGTCAACGAGGACGCGCACAAGGCCGAATGCATCAAGGCAATCCAGGCAAAGCCGCGCCTCGTCATCCTTGAAAAGCCCGTCGCGCTCACCAACGCACAGGCGCAGGACATCGCCGACTGCGCGCGCGATCACGCCGTTCCCGTCATGGTGAACCACGAACGCCGCTTTGCCCGCGACTGGCGCGCCGCCAGGGAATGCATGCACCGCATCGGCGACCTCCAGATGATCCGGGCGGACTTGTTTTCGGGACTGCGCGTCTACAGCGCGGAACACGAAAGCGACGGCGCGTACAGCCTGCTCCACGACGGCACGCACCTGATTGACATCGTGCAGTTCTTATTGGAAGATTTCTGCGAACCGCCGCGCGACAAGAGCGAGCCGCTGCTCCCCGCGCCCGCCGTGAGCGGCATCTGTCGCGACGAAAAAGGCGACGTGCGCAACTTCACCGCCCGCTACGCGCTTCCCGCCTGCCCCGAAGTGACCGTCACGATGAGCGGGCGCAGCCGCTTCTTCGCGTTCGCCGTTGACATCCTCGGCACGACCGGCAGGATCTGCATCGGGAACGGCTTCGCCAAGTTCTATTCGGCGCAGGAAAGCCGCCTGTACACCGGCTTCCGCTCGCTCGCCGCCGATCCGTCCGTCCGCCTGCCCAAAAAGACCGGCTATTTCGCCAACATGGTCCAGAACGCCGTCGATTTCCTCGACGGCACCGCCCCGCTGCTCAGCCCCCTCTCCACCGCCATCGCCGACCTGAAGGCACTGGAGGCGATAAAAGCGCGGCTTGTCAGCCATGACTGAGCCTTGCCCGCGCCCTGGCAAATCGACGGGAACATATTTGACAGACTGAAAGATTACCGGAGGCAACAGCAATGAACGGACTCGGACAGAATTTTGCGGAATTCATGCAGGAACAAAACCTGTATGATGAGGCACAGGAACTGGCGGCAAAAAAATAATCGCCGCACAGCTCAAGCAGGAAATGAAAAACCAGAAGCTCTCAAAATCAGCCGTCGCCGAACGGATGCACACCACGCGCACCGCCGTAGACAACGCGCTCGACCCGGCATGCAACACCTCCCTATCCACCATAGAACGTTTCGCCCGCGCATTGGGCAAGCGCGTCTCCATTGTCCTCGTGTAAGGCTTCCCTGCCCCGTGCATTTTTCCTTTGACAGGGGGCGATTTATTGGGTATCCTACTGCAAAACGGTTGACAGAGGTGCGTATGAATACGGACGAAACTTGCACGCATGACTGCGATTCCTGCGCTTCGGCGTGCGCGAAGAAAGATTTACGGGCGCGGCTGCGGGATGGCAGCCGGGTCGGAAAAGTAATCGGCATCGTGAGCGGCAAAGGCGGCGTGGGAAAGTCGCTCGTCACGTCGCTGCTCGCGGCAAAGCTGACAAAGCACGGTTTCCGCTGCGCGGTGCTTGACGCGGACATCACCGGCCCGTCAATTCCCACGGCGTTCGGCGTGGAGGGCGAGAAAGCGATGGGCGACAAGAGCGGGGCAATCTATCCCGTCACGTCGCGCAGCGGCGTGCAGCTGATGAGCATGAATTTCCTGCTGGAGCATGAGACCGATCCCGTCCTGTGGCGCGGACCGGTCATCGCGGGGGCGGTCAGGCAGTTCTGGACGGACGTGGTGTGGGACAACGTGGACTTCATGTTCGTGGACATGCCGCCGGGAACGGGCGACGTGCCGCTCACGGTGTTCCAGTCGCTTCCCGTGGACGGCATTATCGTCGTCTCTTCGCCGCAGCAGCTGGTGCGCGTCATCGTGGAGAAAGCGGTCAGAATGGCGGAGACGATGAAGATTCCGATTATCGGGCTGATCGAGAACATGAGCTACCTCAAATGCCCTAACTGCGGCAAGGACATCTCTTTGTTCGGCGAGAGCAATATCAACGGCATCGCAAAGGACTACGGGCTTCCCGTGCTGGCGCGCATTCCGATGAGCGAGGGATTCTCCCGCGCGGTGGACGAGGGCGACATCGAATCGCTGGACGCGGAATACCTGGATGCCGCCGCCGCGCTCATTGAGAAACTGTGAGCGACGACACAAGGCTGATGCTCGCGCCCATGGCGACGGTGAGCCATGAGGCATTCCGGCGTGCCGTGGCGCGTTTTGGCGGGTGCGACGAGTACGTGACGGAAATGATACACGCGCCGTCGCTGCTCGCGGGCGGACAGTGGGAAAAATACTACCTGATGAGCGGCCCGGAGCCGGACAAAATCGTATGGCAGCTGACGGGGAACAAGGCGGATGCCCTGGCGAACGCCGCCGCGCTGCTTGCCGTGCGCGAGGGCAAGGGCATTGACCTGAACATGGGCTGCTGTGCGCCGCAGATTGTCCGCACGGGCGCGGGTATCGCCTGGATGCGCAAGCCGGTGGCGGAGACTGCCGCCATGGTGCGCGGCGTACAGGCGGCGATTGCGAACGCGGCAAAGGACGGCACGCACGAAAAACGGCTTTCGGTCAAACTGCGGCTGGGCGCGGAGGACTTTACCGACGACGGATTTTTCGCGTTCTGCGATATGCTCGTCGGCGAGGGCGTGCAGCTGCTCACGCTCCATCCGCGCACCCAAAAAGAAAAATACCGCCGTCCGCCGCGCTGGGACTACGTGGAACGCCTTGCCGTGCGCTATGGCGGGAAAGTCCCGGTCATATTGAACGGCAATGTCTGCGACCAGGCGAGTTACGCGCGCGCCCGTACCGCCGCGCCCCATGCAAGCGGCGTGATGATTGCGCGGGCTGCCGCCCAGAAGCCGTGGATTTTTGCCGAGCTGCGCGGCGCACGCCCGCACATCAACATTGAGCAGGTTGCGCTCGACTTCATTGCCGACGTAGAGGAGTGCCAGCCGCCTGAGTTCTACAAGACGCGGCTGCAACGATTTTTCTCTTATTTCTGCGACAACGTGACGTTCGCGCACTGGTTCAAGACGCAGATGCTCAACGCCGCCACACCCGACCAAAGCCGCGAGCGTGTGCGCGCGTACTTTGCGCAATGCCCGCAAGACATTTACGCATGACAGCACCAATCGCGCCTGCGGTGTCCGGGCTTATCGTTCTATCGTAATCGACTGGTCGGCGGTGAACGATGCCCCCGGCGCGAGCGCAAGCAGTCCGCTTTTGTGTTCCCATGCGTGGTCGGTGTTCTCCGCGTCGGCAGTGCCGTACCACGGCTCAATGCAGTTGAAGCCGTTGCCCGCCGCTCCGTCTGCGCCGTTGCCGCCCTGCCACACCATAAGGTACGGATAGCCCGCGCAGTTCACCTTGACGATCGAGCCGTCTTTTTTGTTGCGCAGCCCCACCCACCCCGACGAAAAGCGCGTGAAGAAATGTCCGTTGCCGAACCCGTCCGCGCCGATCGGGATGATGCCCGCGTCTTTTTCGCCGTAGGGCTTGGTACAGGGCGCAGTGCCGTCTTCGTCCGCCGCAAGCTGCGCGGCATCGTTCAGAAGCACCGCCGTCAGCGGCTCGCGCTTCTCAAACTCGTACTGATAGTCGGCGTTGGTCGTGCCTGCCGGGTCGGTGTTGCGCGGGCAGCAGAATGCCGTGTGCGAGCCGAGGCTGAAATACATCGTCGTGGTGTCGGTGTTCGTCACGGTCGTCGTAAAGACCAGCCCGTCCTCGGTCAGCGCGTAGTGCGTCTTTAGGGTGAACTTCCACGGGAATTTGTCGGCAGTATCCGCGCTTTCGGTCAGCACGAACGTCACCGCCGTATCGCTCTGCCCGGCGACAGTATGCTCCAGGTCGCGGGTCATGCCGTTGTTCACCAGATGGTATTCCCTGCCCTGCCAGGTGTAGAACCCGTCCTTAATTCTGCCTACGTGCGGAAAAAGCACCGGCGCATGGTATTTCCACACGCTTTCCGGTCCCTCAAACACATACTGCGTGCCGTCCGCGCCGCGCAACGCAACCAGCTCCGCCCCGTGCGTACTCAAGACGGCCTCATATTTCGTATTTTTCAGCGTAATCGTCATGCGCAAAGTGTACCACAAAGCAAAAAAATATGCTATCATGCCGGTATGTACGAAATCGAGCTGAAGGCACACGTGGACGACCGCGCATCTGTCATTGCCGCGCTCAACGCGTTTGCCACGTTCTGCGGCACGGCCGAAAAGCATGACACCTACTATGCCCTGCAACGCGGAGAAGAAACCGTGAGCGCGCGCATCCGCGCCGAATCGTCCGCAGGCGGCGAGCGTATCCTGCTGACGTACAAGCGGAAAGAACGGCGCACGGCGGCAGACGGCGTGGCGACCGAGGTGAACGACGAGCAGGAATGCACGCTTTCCGCGCGCGAGGCGGTGGAGTCTTTGCTGACCGACAGCGGCTTTACCGTCGCGCTCACCAAGACCAAACGCGCCATGCAGTGGCGGCACGACGGCGCGTTGTTCGAGCTGTGCGCCGTCCCGCCGCTGGGCGACTTCCTTGAAATCGAGATGCTTTCGCCGACGGACGACGAAGAGACCGTCCGGCACATACAGGAGCGGCTGCAAACGCTGCTCGACAGGGCAGGCGTTCCTGCCGAAAAGATAGAAAGCCGTTACTACCGCGACATGCTGCGGGAAGCGGCAGGGGGCAATCATGTTTGACCGCATAACCTACAAAGAGACCGCGCGGGCGCAGCTGCGCGGCAGATGGACGTTTCCCGTCGTGATGACGCTCATCGTGTCCGTGCTGCTGTCGTTAATCAAAACAATCAATCATCTGGGCGTGCGCACGGAGACCGTCACGGCGGGAGCATGGTACATCGTCTGCCGGGGGAACGCGCTGGCGATTTCCCTCATCTGCATAGCGATAGCGGGCATACTCCGCCTCGCGCAGACGCACGTCTACCTGCGGCTTGCCCGCACGGGCGGCAAAGCATCGTTCGACGACTTCCTGCACGGGCTTTCGTTTTGGCTTCAGGGCGCGCTCGGCGGACTGTGGTTCGGGCTTTGGTTCGTCCTGTGGCTGCTGCTGTTCGTCTTTCCGGGCATCGTCAAGGCGTTCGCCTACTCGCAGATGTTCTTCGTGCTTGCAGAGAACCCCGGCATCGGCGTGCGCAAGGCAATGCACATCAGCAAGATCATCACGCGCGGACACAAGGGCGACCTGTTCGTCATGCAACTCAGCTTTTTGGGCTGGGCGATACTCAGCGCACTATCCTGCGGCATCGGCATGCTGTGGCTCGTGCCGTATATGGAAACATCGTTCCTGAACGCCTATTTCGCGCTCAAGAACATGGCGATCGCCACCAACGTGCTTTCGCCCGCCGACTTCGCGCCAAAAGAAGAAGACAAAACAGTATGAAACGAACAAACACCAGCGGACTCATCGTCTTTATTGTCATCGTCGTCATTGCCGCCGCAGGCGCGGTGCTTTCGTTCCTCCGCCCCAGGGCAGATGACGAGCCGGCACTGCCGCGTCCGTTCGGCATTTCGTTCGGCAGCACGACCGCCCGCAAGCATTTCTTCCCGCAGCATGACTATATCGCGCGGCTGTACGTCACGGGTACGATTGCCGAGGCGACGCGCACGTACAACCACGAATGGTTTCTTGACACGATTGCCGACCTCAAGGACGACCCGCACAACACGGGCATCATGCTGAACCTCGACACGCCCGGCGGCAGCGTCTACCAGTCCGATGAGGCGTACCTCGCGCTCCTGGACTACAAGGAAGCGACCGGCCGCCCCGTCTACGCCTACGTCACGCAGATGTCCGCAAGCGGCGGCTACTATATCTCGTGCGCCGCAGACAAAATCTTCGGCAACCGCAACGGGCTTACCGGCTCAATCGGCGTGATTTTTGGCAGCAGCATTGACGCGACGGAACTGCTGCGGAAAATCGGCATCAAGACAAAGACGTTCCACGCCGGCAAGAACAAGACGATGCTCAGCCTTGACGAGCCGCTCACCGAAGAGCAGGAAGCGATCATGCAGGCGATTGCCGACGAAGCCTACGAGCAGTTCATCGGCATCGTCGCGCAGGGGCGCAACATGGCGACCGAGGACGTGCGCGCGCTCGCCGACGGCAGCATCTACACCACCACGATGGCGGCACAGCACGGGCTGATTGACGGCGTATGCACCTTTGACGAAGCGATCGAGCGCATGAAAGCGGACGAAGAACTCGAATACAGCGACGTTGAGGAGTTTGCCTACGAATACAAGGAGACGTTCTCATCGCTGTTCGGGAATATGCTTTCGGACGCGCTCGGCACGGACGCGCTGGCAAAACACTTTGAGCGCGCGGGCATCTCGTACCCGGCTTACTATTTTTCCTGGTAAGGCGCGGCTGCGTCGGCTACGGCTCGCCTTCCATCTGCGAGCGTATCAGCCGGTAGGAAAAGCCGCTGTCCAGCAGATATTTCAGCAGTCTGTCGCCGCCGCGCCCGGCACGGGTCGCCTTTGCGATTGCCTTGCGGCACAGCGCGGCTTCATCATACTCGGCAAAAAACGCGTCCAACGCGGCGGCGGCAATATCCCGGCCGATTCCCCGGCTCGCCAGCTCGTTTGCCAGCCGTGTGCGCCCCTGGCATTTTGAGACGGCATGACTGCGCAGCCAGGCAGCGGCAAACCGCCCGTCGTCCAGGAACTTCCTGCGCTCCAGATAATCCAGCGCATACGCGACCGGCTCTTTCTCAAAGCCTTTCTGCCGCATCTTGCGCGCCAGCCCTGCCCGGCACTGCTCGCACCGCGCAAGGAGCGACTCGCATTTTTTCTCCACGACGAACGCCTGCCCCGCGCGGATGATGTCGTCAGCCTGTTCGTCGGCAAACGCCGCGCCGTCGCACACGGCACCGGGAGAAACGACACGCAGGTACGAAAGGCGCACAAAAAAAGCAGGTCCGTCAAGACTGGTGATTTCCACGCAGTCCGTCCCGACCTGCCTTACCGAACGTATGCACAGTTCCAAAAAAACGTCCCTGCCGCAACGCGCATGAGCATCGCCCTGCGGCAACACACAGCCTAACGCTTGCTGAACTGGAAGCGGCGGCGCGCGCCACGCTGACCGTACTTCTTGCGCTCAACCATGCGGCTGTCGCGCGTCAGGTAGCAGTTCGCCTTCAAAGAAGTGCGGCTGTCGGGGTCAACCTGCAAGAGTGCCCGGCTCAGGCCGTGCAGGCAAGCCGCCGCCTGACCGTTCAGGCCGCCGCCAACCACGGTGATCAGGATGTCGAACTTGTTCTCATTGTTCGTCACCAGAAGCGGGCGATGCACCGTGCGCACCTGCTCTTCGGAGTCAAAGTACTCGGCGACATCCTTGCCGTTCACCACAATCTTTCCGCTGCCGTCGCGCAAAAACACGCGGGCAACCGCCGTCTTTCTTCTTCCTGTACCAATCGCAATATTCTTAACCGTAGCCATAACGTAACTCCTGCCTTTGCCTTAGACTTCAAGCGGTTTGGGGTTCTGCGCAGCATGCGGATGCTCCGCACCCTCATAAATCTTGAGATTGCCGAGCATCTTGCGTCCCAGACGCCCGTTCGGCAACATTCCGTTGATAGTCAGCTTGAGCGGCTCGGTCGGCTTTCTCTCAATCAGTTTCTTGAAAGAATAGGTGCGAAGCCCGCGCACATAGCCGGTGTAGTGACGGTACAGATGGTCATTCTCTTTATTGCCGGAAACAGCAACCTGCGCCGCGTTGATGATGACAACGTAGTCGCCCATCTCCTGATTCGGCGTGTACGTAGCCTTGTTCTTGCCACGAAGCACCGAGGCAGCTTTTGCAGCAACGCGCCCAAGCGGCTTTCCTGCTGCGTCAATGATGTACCAGTCGCGTTTCTGGTCTACATCGCGTACAAAAATGGTTTTCATTGTATATACCTTTATCCAAAAAGTCTGCCTGCGCCTCGGCCAGCATCTCCGATTTGCAGAACGCCGGCAATGAGCAGTTGCCGACGCATATACGGGGAACATTATTCTATGATTTTAGCGCGATTTAGTCAATACGGTATTACCGCCAAGCGATGCGGTGGTCAAATATCTACTATTGAATCTCCTACCTGACACAACCGATAACCGTCACATTA
>CAZSOK010000086.1:0-8331 GCA_964608445.1 uncultured Treponema sp.
ATGTTGTTCTCATAAGGCATCGCAGTCGGGTTTCATACCCTTTTATCACGACGCACGCGCCGGGGTATCAAACCCTCTGCACGGACCGGTGCGGTTGCCGCGGGCGCAAAGAAAAACAAAATCCGATAGACTTTTTCCTTCCAGTCATGTATAATAGAAACGATATAGTTCGCACTGAGAATTGCCGATACTGAATGCAGAAGACTATGTATCGCAACGAGCGCAAAGGGGAAAAATATGAGTGATTCCGAAAAAACCGACGAGCTGAACGACTATGGCGTGCGGATAAAAAAAGACGGGGACGCAGCGATGACCGATTTTTCGTTGGATGCCGATCTTCCCGACCTTACGTCCTTTGACGACGTGATTGCGGACGGCACGGAGACTTCCGCAGAAGAAGACATTTCCCTTGATGAATTCATCGCGGGCGGCGAATTCGAGGACGTGGCGGAAGGAAACCGGGGCTACGGTCAGGCAGAAGCCCCCGCAGAACCGGCGACGGCAGGCGATGAATCTGTCGCCCTGGACGATTTTCTGGACTTGGGCAGCCTGGACGATGCCCCCGTGGCGGAAGAAACCGCGCCCGCGCCCGCCACAGAAGACGCGCCGCTTGACATTGACCTTTCATTCGATGACAGCGCGGACACGCTTATGACGGAGCCCGCGACGGCAGGCATTTCCGAAACGGTGACGGAAACGGCAAGCGACGACCTCGCGGGAACGGAATCCGTCGATTTGGGCGCGTTCGGCTTTGACGACGGCGCACCGGCCGGCGAAACGACCGCACCCGACGAACCGGCGGCGACCGAGACGGGCGCGGCTTCCTTTGACGATATGTTCAACGCGCTGGGCAATGGCGACACGTTGGACGCGAGCGCATTTTTTGATGACGAGCCGGCTGCTTCCCCCGCAGAAAGCGTACCGCCCGCCGAGCCGACCGCAACATCCGGGGAAGAAACGGTCGATTTGTCGGAATTCGGATTTGATGATGACTCAACGGAGCATCAGGGCGAAGTGAAGGACGGCGCGAAGAAAACGGGCGGACAGGAAGATTATGAGATGACCGTCACGGTCGATGACGATTCCGCCCAGCCGATTGCCGTGCCGCAAGAAAGCGCGCCCGTTCCCGCGCCCCAAAACGCACCGGCGGACAATGACGCTGAGCTGGACGACTTGATGAACAATGTGACCGACGAAAACGGCAATACCGTGCAAATCGGCGAAGAAACCGCTCCGACTGCGGCAGAGATACCGGCGGAACAGCCCGTCGCGCAGGCAGAGCCGAATCCGGCGGCAACCGCGCTCCTGAGCAAGATTGTCGGCGAGCTTGACGCACTGCGTGGCGAGATCGCGCAGCTGAAAAACGACTTTGCGGAAATGAAGGCAAAGGGAATCCCCGAAGCCGTAGCACAGCCCGATCAGGCAGAGCAGACAAATCCGTGCGACGCACCCGAAATCCCGCCGTCCGCGCCGACCGTAATGGACGCGAACGATTTCTTTGACAGCGACGAAACGGGGCTGTTATCTTCTTTTGCCAACGGGCAGTTGGGCGACAGCGCAAGCCTCGCCGACGCGCAGGATGAAACGGTCGCCGAGGAAAAGCCGGAAGCCACGGAGATGTCCGCGGAAGATCTGGCAGCCGCCGATATTCCCGAAATCCCCGCGCCCGAACAGACCGAGACGGGAGCGGGCGGATTCTTTGACGACAACAGCGATGACGAGATTATCTCTCTTTCCACCGACGAGCTGAGCAATATCCTGAACAATGTCGAAGTGCAGACGGAAACCATTGAGGCAGAAATGCTCACCGCCCTGACAGAAGAGACAGGCGAAGATGACTTCTCATTTGACACGCTCGAACAAGACGAAGCGTCAGACTTGCCCGAAGAGATTTCCGTTCCCAAAACGGGCGAGACGGCAGAGCCAGAACCCGCCGAAACAATCGGCGAGATTCCTATGGATACCGTTCCGCCTGCCGAAAGCGGGCTTTCCCCGGTATCAGATCCGGTTGACGCTCCGGCAAGCGCAGATCCGACGGACGAGAAAACGGCCGACAGTCCCGAAGGGATTTCGGGCAACCTGAAGCAAGAAATCAAGTCGGTGCTGTCTTATATGGATCAGCTCCTTGAAAACCTGCCCGAAGACAAAATCACCGAATTCGCGCAATCGGAACAGTTTGAGGCGTACAAAAAACTGTTCAAAGACCTGGGACTGGCATAATGGGATTACTGAGTCACATCCTTGAAATGGAACGGCGGCGGGCAGCGTCAAAAGAACCGAATCTGACTGCCGCCACGGCGCACCATGAGATTGAAGGCAATGACTTTTATGCATGGTGCGAAAAACAGAAGTTTTCCCATGCGGCATTGTTCCAGCGCGACGGAGACGTTCTTTACATCATAAAAGCAGTCGGCCTGGACGCAGAGACGATTGCCCGCTCCTACTCATCAAAGGATTTTTGGGACGGGACGCTTAAAACGGATGCCGGCTGGCAGAGCGTTTCCCGCGAAGAAGCCGCATTTGCCAGCTTCAACCAGTTCTTGTCGGACGATGCGCGGAACAAGGCGCGGATCCTGCATTTTATCAGGCTGGAAGATTCCGTGCTGATGCTCGTGCAGGAGAACGATGACTTTACGCTCTCCGCCAATGCTGAATCCGTCAAACGTGCCATTATCCGAATCCTGTCCGCACCCCCCGCGCCGGAAGATACACAGGCGACCGCATCGGCGGTGGTCAGAGGATTGCAGATTGCGGACGCGGCATTGCTTGTGCTGTCGGTGCGGACTGCCGTCGAAAGCGCAATCCAATCGGTCTCTTTCCGTGACGAAACGGCAAAGGAAAAAATTCTCCAGACCATTTATCATGAAGTCTACCGCACGTGCGCCCTGCTCTTCCAACGCCCGAATTGTTGTGTGCCTGGCAAAAATGGCGAGCTGAGAATCGCGTTCTTCTCAAAAAATGGCACTGACGAACGGCTGCTGCGCTTCCACATTGCGCGTACACTTGCATCGGCCATCGCGCTGCCCGAAAAGGACGTGACCTTGCTGCGCGCCGGAAGCAGCCCCGACACGCAGGGAATCATGTCGTTCCTGCAAGGCTGACAGGCACGAACGGGCGAGAATCATGGAAATCGTTTTTTCTGACGCAAAAAACGGCGAACTGACGTGCTCGCTCGGCGGCAAATATGTGCATTCTGCCTACAATCCGTCAAAAGAAGCCGGACAATTCGTCGCGGGGCTTTCCGCGCCGTTCAATCCGTCTGCCGTCGTCGTCATTGAGCCTGCGCTCTCTTATTGCGCGCCGTTCTTGCGCAAACGGTTTCCCCAAGCCACACTTTACGCCATCCGAACGCGCCCGTTCTTCTCCGCATACGACGGCGCGTGGGATGCCGTGTTCTCCGCAGACGACACGCTGGGCGACCGGCTGTTCAATCGGTTGGGCGAAGAGACCATCTGCTCCGCGCTGTTCCTTGCATGGTCGCCGTCCGAACGCCTGTTTTCCGACGAAGCAAAACAGGCATGGCAAGCGATAAAAGCTGCCGTGCTCAAAAGCCGCGACGTGCTCGGCACACGTTCTTTTTTTGCAAAACGATGGATAAAAAATGCCGTCCGTTTCTGCGCGCGCATACAGTATCCCGCGGTCCTGCGCAAAGGCACGGCAGACATCCTCATCGCCGCATCCGGACCGAGTTTGCGCACGTCGCTTCCCCACATCGCGGCATTCCGCCCGCATTTTTTTATCATCGCGCTCTCATCCGCGTTGCTCCCGCTCCTGCACGAAGGCGTCACGCCCGACCTGGTGCTTTCCACCGACGGCGGCTTCTGGGCAAAAAAACACCTTGAACACTACGGTGACGGGCTTCCGTGCATTCCGTTCGCGCTCGCCGCCGAAGGCGCAAGCCCCGCCGCCCTGCTCGAAACGCATACGGTCGTGCCGCTCCAGTATGACGACAGCATTGCCGTGCCGCTGCTCCGCGCGTGCAACATACCGGCAATGCGCGCGGCACGGAACGGTACGGTGAGCGGCACGGCGCTTGATTTCGCGCTTGCGCTCACGAGCGGAAATATCTACCTGTGCGGGCTTGACCTTGCAACGGCGCAAGGATTTCAGCATACGCAGCCGAACGCGCTCGAACAATACCAGGCGGCGCACGACGACCGCCTGCGCACCAAGCACACACGACTCGCCGCCAGCGCAATCTCCGCGCAAGGTTCCCTCGCGCTATACCGAGACTGGTTCGTGTCGGTGTCGGACCGGCTGGAGAACCGCGTGTTCCGCCTCTCAAACTCGTATGCTTTTGCGCACACCCTCGGAAAAATCCGGGATGTCGGCTGGGATATTTTTTCTGCGAGCAATGCGGATAAGACGCAACAGTTTCCTTCAGTCGAGCCAATCCGGCTGGCATCGTCTGACCGAAAGAAACTGCTTGCGGAACTGCTGCCGGAAATTTTTGCGACGGATCGGTATGACCGGGAGCTGTATCCGATTGAGACGCTCATGCAAAAGCGCGCCGCAACAGAAGCCGAGCGGATCGCCTATGGACAGACCGTCTCAAAGGGCAAAGCGCAGTTCGTGCGGGAGCTTCAGCATCTACTATGAACTATACCGGCATCATCACGGCAAAAAACGGCAGTCCCGTTCCAGCGCACGGCACGACTTGCTTGCATTCGACTTACGATCCGGAGCGTGAGGGCGAACGGTTTGCCGCGTCCTTTGCCGAAGGCAGTTCTTTTTTCGTCGTTCCCGGCGTGTGCGGCGGCTACCACCTTGCGGCACTGGCGCGACGTTTTCCCCACGCGACCATCATCGCCGTGGAACAAACGGACGACGACATCGCGTTCCTGTCACCATTGCCCTGCGTGCAGACCATCATGCAGCTTCCGCGCATCATCATAACGACGACGAAACGGCTATCCCGCACGCTGCTCCGGCATTTTGTTCCCGCCGAGCATACGGCATTGCAAGTTGCCGCGCTTCGCGCGTGGGAGGACACATTCCCGGCACAGGCGGCGGCGATTAAAACAATCCTAAGTCAGACACTCGCCGCTATCAGCGCGGACTATTCGGTGCAGAGCCATTTCGGCACTGTCTGGCAGCGCAATATCCTGCTGAACCTGCGGCAGGCGGCGGAACAAGCCGCGGCGACGCTCGCGCTCCCGACCGGAAAAACGGCGGCAATCATCGCGGCAGGCCCAACGCTCGACAAAACGTGGCAGCAGCTTGCGCAAAAACGGGATGATTACTACATCATTGCCACTGACACCGGCTACCGCGCCCTGCTCCGCCGTGGCATTGCAAGCGATGCCGTCATCTGCACAGACGCACAAATGGTCTCGCACACGCATTTTTTCGCCCTTGCGCCACAGACGCTCTGCATATTCGACCTTGACGCGAATCCTGCGGCCGTGCGGAATGCCGCAAAGCGGCAACGGATGCTGTTCGTGCAGACGGGGCATCCGCTCGCGGCATTCGCCGACAACAACACGGACACGTTCCCGCATATCAGCACGGGCAGCGGCACGGTGACGGTTGCCGCCGCTTCGCTCGCAATCAGGGCAGGCTTCTCGCGTATCCGATTTTTCGGCGCGGATTTCTGCTATGCGGGCGGCAAGGCCTATGCCAAAGGCACGTATCTCGATGATTTATACCATTCGGCTGGCAACCGGCTCAATCCGGCGGAGCAACAGTTCGTCCGGCTCCTGTTCCGCACGGAATTACGGGACAAGGGGAACGGACTTCTGACGACCGAGCTGCTGGAATCCTACAAAAATTCGCTCAAAACCCTTTTGGATGCAAACAATTTCCGGAAAATTGCCGACAATATATATATACGGCACGGAAATTCCGTCCAAGGCAGGCACGCGCCGCTTGCGGTCAGACCGTTTGACTATGGCGCATTCAGGCAGTCGTACCGGCAGTCGCTGGACGAAACTACCGCAAACGGCATCAACCGGAATACCGGCGCGTTCCTGACGCTCCTGCCGTACATCGCCTGGCTCAAAACGCATCAGAATCAGCAGGATTTTGAGAGCCTTGTCCGCCGTGCATACACAAAAACGTGGGAGTCCGTATGACAACATCTACAAGCCGAACCGTGCAGGGAATTATCGGAGGCGTGTTCACGCTCGCGGTCATCTATTTCGTCGCAGGCTTTGTCGTCGATAAAAAAACGGGGCCGATAAAAGCGCAGGAACGGTTTGACGCATTCGCGTATGAGACGCGCAATCTTGCGGCGACCTATGAGCCGACAAGCGAGGCGTTCAGAACGGCGATCGCCCCGGTGCTGGCCGAACATATCGACGGCTTTGCATCTTTGCAGCTGTACGTGAACAACCAGCCGGTGTTTGACTACCAGGCGACGCAGGCGGACGAAAACGCGACGGCATCCCGCATGACGGAATATGCCAAGACGCTGTTCGGAAACAACCTTGAAATATCCGGGGTGCTCCTCATAGGCAGCCCGCTAGCGGCAGTCGCCCACGCAAAAATCTCGTTCGTGCTCATCCTGATCGGCACGGTGACGGCGATCGTACTCCTGCTGATTACGCCGCAGAAATCCCCGAAAGCGGCCAATCGCCACGACGACCTTGCTATCGAAGCATACGAAGAAGAGGATTCCGAGGAGTCTCCCGAACAGCCCGCAGGCGACAGCGATTCGTATAAGACGGTGAAAAGCAATGACTCGACCGGCTGGCAGACCGACCGAGCCGTGGCAGCCGATGATACCGCGCGGCCGGCGGACGAAAACGACGCTGCGCGGACAACTGACGAGGACAACACCTTTTTCCCCGCGGCAAGCGAAGACGCATTTTCCCCGGCATCAGACGAAAAAAACAGCTATCCCCTCGCAACCGGCATAACGGACAGCATTATCCCGGTAGCATCATCGGTGCATGACACGCCGACCAATTTTGACCCGATTGGCGAAATGGAAGAGGACAACCGCCTGAACGCAGAGGATTACCAGACGACGGACGACAAAGCCGATCTCCCGGCGCAAAGCGACATATCCGCCACAAGAAACGACCAGAACAGCACCGAGCCTGATGCCCTGACAGTCGCCCTCGAAAACGAGCTGGTGGACGCAATCGCGAACGGACAGGATCTTGTGGCGCTCATCATTCACCTGCGCGGACTGGCAGCAGACAGCACGCCCGTAACGCAGCTCAAAAAATTGCTCACCGACCGTCTGGGCAAGCAGGGCATCATAGGCGAGCATAACGCCGCCCTCGCCCTCATCATCAAAAACACCAATCTTGATACGGCAATCGCCTTCGCGCAGTCGCTGAACAATGCGATTTCGGTCATTTTGCAGCGCAGCGGACAAAAGGCGCAGACCGCCATCGGCATTTCGTCGCGCGCTTTCCGCATGATAAACGCCGACCGCCTGCTGACAGAAGCCGATCAGGCCGCGCTCCATGCAGACGAGGAAAACCCGGTCATCGCATTCCGCGCGAACCCGGAAAAATACAAGGAATACCTGCAAGAAGTCTGACATCCCGCGCGACGCGGAATGCCGTCACGGGGACGGCGTTTCGTCCGTTTTGGCAGATTCCGCCGACTGCGCGGCGTTCGGATCGGGATTGTCCACCAGTTCGGCAATCTTAGGCGCGAGCGACGAAATCATCTTGCTGTCGGGGAATTTTTCTTTCAGCAGGAAAAACTGCGTTTCGGCAAGCTCGCCGCGTCCGCTGTCAACCAATAATGCCACGTAGTTTTCCAAAAACGACTGCTCGTTGGGATTTTTTGCAATCAAATCCTGATACTGCCGGAACGCCTCGTCGGTATCGCCGCTCATCGCCATGATGTACGCGCGTGACGCGACAAGCTCAGTGTTTTCGGGATCCCTCGAAAGCAAGTCCTCGTAAATCGGCAGCGCGTTGTCCCAGTCCTTGGCAAGCGCATAGGAACGCCCCAGCTTGTAATACGCCGTCAGATGCAGTTTTTCGTCGCGCATGGCACGCCGGTAATACTCCGCCGCCTTGGCATAATCCTGCACCCCCGCATAGGCTTCGGCGACGGTATAGTATTCAAGCGCAAGATTTTGCAGGATGATTTTTTGCTGCCCCGGCACGAGCATCCCGCCGCTCGCCGCACAGCCGCCTGCGAGCAACGCAAGCGTCCCGGACAAAAACACGCCCAGAACAGTCTTTCGCCCCGCCTTACCGTCCGTCCGTCCCATGACCTACCACGCAATCGTGCCGAGCAACGTCTCTTTGCTGATTTCCAAATCAACGATCGTAATGCGCCGCGTACCTGTCTGCGTGACCTTTGCCGGAATGCCGAACAGCGCGATCTTTATGCTCGACAGCAGCGCCTTCATTTTTGCCG
>CAZSOK010000087.1:0-8217 GCA_964608445.1 uncultured Treponema sp.
TCATCGAAAGCGGCGCGCGCCGCCCCATCCGTATTGCTGTCATACAGCCTCCTATTTTAATGCAGTCCGCCGCCGTTCTGAAACGACCGGGTTTTCGCCGCAATCATTCTTTCTGTTCGGCTGGATCCTGCATTTTTATCACTTTTGCCGGAACGCCGCCGGCGACGGCATAGTCGGGAATGTCCCTGGTGACCACCGCTCCCGCCGCGACGACCGCATACGCGCCAATCGTCACGCCGGGGCAAATCGTCACGTTCATGCCAATCCAGGCGTTCTTCCGTATCGTCACCTTGCCGTATGTGTATTTCGTGTGACGCTCGTTAAAATCATGGTTGATCGTCGCAATGCGGCAGCCCGGCGCGACCGAAACACCGTCCTCAAACACGATGCCGCCGCTCGCGCTCAGAATTGCCGAATGGTTGATGAAGACGTTCTTGCCGAACGTGACGCGGTTGCCGAAATCGCAGATAAACGGCGTCAGAATACGCACGCCGCCCAGCGTCCGCCCGAACAGTTCCTCCAAATCCGTGACGACGGCGGGATCGCCCGGAAGCCTTGCGTTCGCCTGCGCGCAGAGCGTCCGGGAACGCATCATTTCATCCACCGCCTCCTGAAAATACGGCTCGCACACGTCAGTCGGTCCGCCCGCATCCATCAGCGCATACACAAAACCCTTTCCATACGACATGCCCAATATCCCCTAAAAAACAACCGTGAGTGACTACAGTATACGGGCAACGCCGAAATATATCCAATGCTTATTTTTTATATCTTGCTATGCGCAAGAAGCATGATGCCAAAGCGCACGATTTTGGGAAACGACAACGGCGGCAATCACGTGCCTTTTGTGCCGCCGTGGGGATGCGCCTTGTTGTACATCTCGATCAGGCGATCGGTGGTCACGTGCGTGTATCGTTGCGTGGTGGATATGCTTGAATGCCCCAGCAGTTCCTGCACCAACCGCACGTCCGCGCCGCCCGTCAGCAGCGCGGTCGCGAACGTGTGCCGGAACGCGTGCGGGGAGACATGGCGGTTCGTGCCCTCAACGCCGGAATAACGAGCGACGACATAGGCAATGCCGCGCGTGGTCATCTTCTTTCCCCGCTGGTTGACGAACAATGCTTTGTCCGTGTCGGCAGTGCCAAAACGCTTGCGGCGGTCGGCAAGATAGGCGGCGAGCGCGGCACGGGCGTCTGCCTCAAAATAGACGCGGCGATCCTTGTTTCCTTTGCCCGTCACGACCGCACTGCCGTAATCCGTGTCCACATCGGCGAGCGTCAGCGCTGCCATCTCGCTCAGACGGCAGCCCGACGAATAAAACATCTCGAACAGGGCGCGGTCACGCGTCTCCCAAAGCAGCTCGTTGCCCGCCGGGGCGGCGCAGAGTTTGTCCACTTCCGCGCCCGTCATAAAGCGCGGCAGCCGCTGGGGATTCTTTACCGTCTTGAGTTCCAGCGCGGGATTAACCGCCAGGTAGCCGCATTTCTTGCAGTAGGCGAACAGACCGCGCACCGCCGCAATAAAGCGGTTGATTGACGCAGGCGCGCGCCGCTGCCGGGAAAGCGTCCCGATACAGCGGCGGAGCGCCGCTGTTTTGACCGCGGCGACATCAGTCTGCGCGCCAATGCCGTCCATCGCCACGAATTGCGCCAGATCATTCCGATAGCCGACGACCGTATGCGGCGACATATCGCGCACCGAATCCAGATAATCCAAGAATTCGTCTTTCGCTTCCTGCACGGTACGCATAATCGCTGTCACGCCTCGCCTGATTCCGGCAGTTTTTCGGCGGCATCTTCCGCAGAATGCAGGTAGTCGCAGTCAGGGTTGATGCAGGATTTGTACGTGCCGTTCTTTTTGTCGAATTTCTCCACCAAAAACCAGCCGCATTTGGGGCAATACTGATGCTCCAGCGGCTTGAAGTGCGAAATAAAATTGCACTGCGGATAATTCGTGCAGCCATAGAACGACTTGCCGCGCCCTTTCGTCTTGCGCTCCACGATTTCGCCGGTGCAGCCTTCCACCGGGCATTTCGCGAGCGGAATCGACTTGGTGTTGTGGCATTCGGGAAAGCCCGAGCACGCGAGGAAAAAGCCGAAGCGACCAAGCTTTTTGAGCATGGGCTTTCCGCATTTCTCGCATACCTTGTCGGTCTCCTCGTCCAAAAATCCTTTGACGCTTTCCTGGTTCGCGTCAACCTCGTCCACGCGGTGCTTGAACGGCGCGTAAAAATCGCCGATAAAATTGTTCCAGACGATTTTGTTCTGCTCCACGTCGTCCAGCTTGTTCTCCACGTCGGCGGTAAAATGCTCGTTAATCACGTCGGGGAACGCCTCCACCAGGATCTTGCAGATCATTTTGCCCAGCTGCGTGGGGACGAGCTGCTTGTTCGAGCGCGTCACGTAATAGCGGTCGAGCAGCACGGATATAATCGGCGCATAAGTTGACGGACGACCGATTCCCTTCTCCTCAAGCGTGCGGACAATCGACGCGTCGGTGTAGCGGGCAGGTCCCTGCGTAAAATGCTGTTCGGGATAGAACGTATGCGCGGCATCCAGCACCTCGTCTTTTTTGAGCGCGGGCACCGAACCCGTCACGTCTTCTTTTGAGGAAAGCAGGGAAATCACGTGATAAAATCCTTTTTCCACCAGCTTGCTCGCCGAAGTCCTGAACAGCGCGTCGCCCGCCATGATGTCAACGCTCGTCGTGCGCGTCTTGGCGTTCGCCATCTGGCACGAAACGAATTTCTCCCAAATCAGCGTGTACAGGCGCAACTGATCGCGCGTCAGGTATTCTTTGACGCTCGCCGGCGTATAGCTCGCGTACGTCGGACGGATACATTCGTGCGCGTCCTGCGCGCCTTTGCCCACCGCATATTCGATCGGCTTTTCGGGCAAGTCGTCCGGGTAATGCTCGCCAATCCAGGCGCGCACTTCGTCCAACGCCGTCTGCGCAATGCGCACGGAATCGGTACGCATATAGGTAATCAAGCCGATCCGGTTTTCGCCCATCTGAATGCCCTCGTAGAGCTGCTGCGCAATCTGCATCGTCTTGCGCGACGTAAAGCCCAGACGGTTCGCCGCCGATTGCTGCATCTTGGACGTGGTGAACGGCGGCTTGGGGCGCACGTTCTTTTCGGTCGCCTTCACGTCGATCACCTTGCATTCGGAATGCTGGATTTCCTTGATGATGTCGTTGACGGCTTCCTCGCTCTTCAAATCGACTTTCGTACCTTTGTACTGCACGAGCTGCGCGGTGAACGTGGACTTGCCCTTGGAAAAATCGGCTTCCAGTGTCCAGTATTCGTCGGGAATGAAACTCTCCACTTCCTGCTCGCGCTCACAAATCAGGCGCAGGGCGACGGACTGCACGCGGCCGGCGGACAGCCCGTTCTTCACTTTCTTCCACAGGAGCGGACTCAGGTTGTAACCCACCAGCCGATCGAGCACGCGCCGCGCTTTCTGCGCGTTCACCTTGCTTTCGTCAATCGTCCCCGGATGCTTGACCGCCTCCTGTATGGCAACGGGCGTAATCTCGTTGAAGACAATGCGCTTGATGTCCGCGTCGGTCTTGTCCTTGAGCGCGTTGTTCAGATGCCAGGCAATCGCCTCGCCCTCGCGGTCGTTATCGGAGGCAAGCAGGACATCGGTGCTTTTTTTCGCGTCGCGCTGCAATTCCTTGAGCAGTTTTGCCCGCCCGCGCACGGTGATATATTCCGGCTGAAAATGATCGTCAATATTGATAGCCATGCGGCTTTTGGGCAGGTCGATAAGATGCCCCATCGATGCCTTGACGGTGTAGCCCGGCCCAAGATACTTTTCGATCGTGGTCGCCTTTGCCGGAGATTCCACGATAACGAGCGTCTGTTTTTTTGGTTCCGTCTTCGTTTTTGCCTTTGCCATATATTCCTCTAAAAAAGTCTTTGCTGCTGCCCGAATGCCGTTCCCGGAGCACTCGACCGGCACGCCTGATATGCCGCATAATCCGCAATGACGGGCGCACCGTCGTCACGATAGCGTTGCACGGAACGATCCTGCTTGTACGCCACGTTTTTCCCACGGGCGGACTGTGCCTGCAACTGCCGGACGGCAGCCTGCTCCAGCAACTGCGCGTCAGCGGAAAAACATTCCTCGTGCAATAAAACATCGCGCCCGTACTCAAGCGCGAAACTTGCCGTGATGAGCGCGCCGCTTCCCGCCGGAGCCTGCATGACCACCGTCGCGGGCGAAAGCGCGGCTATAATCCGGTTGCGCTGCACAAAGCGGAACGCCTGCGCCGCCGTGCCGGGCGCATATTCGCTCAGCAGCACACCGCCTTTTTCCAGCAGGCGTTGCGCCAGTTTTTTGTGCGCACTGGGCGTTATGGTATCGATGCCGCACGGCAGGACAGCCGCCGTCTGCCCGCGCGCACTCAAAAGGCTGCCTTTGTGCGCGTGGCTGTCAATGCCGTAGGCAAGTCCGCTGACGACCGTGCAATCATCTTCTGCCGCAGCGCGCGCAAACAGCTCGGTTGCCCGCCGCGCACCGACCGTCGCCCGTCGCGTTCCCACCACGGACACGCACTGCCGGTTCAGGCAGTCCGCATTCCCCCGGTAAAACAGCATATAGGGCGGATCTGCCATCTCGCGCAGCATGGCAGGGAAATCCGCCATGTCCCACGCCGTCCAGCGGATGCCCAGCGCATCGAGCAGTCTTTTTTCCTGCTGTGCCTGACGGAGACGCTCCGTGCCGTTCCAGGTCGCCCTTTGTATCGTGCGGCGGACAGCAACGGATATATCTTCTATTGAATATAGAGCAAATGACGCGCTGCCGTCAAGATTATTTTGCAAATGCGTCTTCTCTTTTGTCGTCAAAAACGTCGCGCCCGAAAGCATCAGGCGCAACAGCACGTCGTCATTCTGCATCGGCTACTGCATATAGGCGGCATCAAGCGCGATCTTCTTATTCTGCTCGGCGAGTGCCTTGCGCTTTTCGTCCTTTGTCAGCGAAATAATCCGGTCGTACAGGTCAACCGCCTTGTCAAATTCGTAAGTGCGGTAATAGGCTTCGGCAAGGCGGAACATTGCATCGGTATTGCGCTTTTCGATTTCCAGCGCGGCCTCAAGATGCGGGATCGCCTTTTCGGGTTCATCCAAATAATAGATATAAATGACCGAAACGCCGTACAGCGCGCGCACGTAGCGCGGGTCAATCTCAACCGCGCGCAGGTACGCGCTTTCTGCCAGCTTGAGGTAATGATATTTCTGCGCCGTCGAGCCGGTCGCCGCGTAGTCCAAAGCGGAAGCCGCCATATACCCCGCGCACACGCCGACCCAGTAATACAGATTCTGATTGTCGGGGTAGAACGTAATCGCCTTCTGGAACGCCTGCAACGCCTCGCCGTACATCTTGTTGTCAAGGTAGCGCGTGCCGAGCATTTTGTACCAGATGCCCACCTGCGCCTGCGCCAGCTGCACGTCGGCAACGCGGTCCTGATATTTTTTGATGGCAACCTGCAACTGCTCGATCGTCGTCGGACTGCCGACTCCCTCTTCCATTTTCTGCATGCGGATAATCGTCTTGGAAGATTTTGCGCAACCGCAAAGCATGAAGACGGCAAACACGATGCCCGCAATCATTTTTTTTGTTTTCGTCATACGCTTCCTCCCTTTGCGTGACCCGGAAAGTATTCCCGGTGTCCCGTCCTCAGCTGACGGTCGTCAACATGAGTATAAATGGTCGTCGTCGCCAAATCTGCGTGACCGAGCAATTCCTGCACGGAACGCAAGTCAGCCCCGCCCGCCAGCAGATGCGTCGCAAACGAATGGCGCAGCGTATGCACTTTCGCGCTCACGCCGCTCAACGCCTCCAGGTCCTGAAAGCGCTTCCAAATTCCTTTGCGGCTCATCGGCTCGCCCTTGTAATTGACGAACACTTCGGCGACTGCCTTTTTTCCCACCAGCTGCGGGCGCACATCGCCAAGATACGTCGCCAGCCGGTCACGCGCCGCAATCCCGAACGGAATCATCCGCTCCTTGTCGCCCTTGCCGTACACCGTCAGGACGCGCTCATGCAAGTGCACGTTTTCCACCAGCAGGTGCGCCGCCTCGCTGATACGCAGCCCGCACGAATATATCAGCTCGAACAACGCGCGGTCGCGAACGCCGAGCGGCTTGCTCACGTCAATCGCCGCCAGCAGCGCGTCCACCTGCCCGACGCTCAAAACCTTGGGCAACGAGCGCGCCTGCTTCGGCTTGTCCAGCTCTTTGACAAGATTCTCGTTCCACAGTCCCTGCCGCACCAAAAACGACCCGAACGCGCGCAGCCCGGCAATGTCTTTGGCGACGGTCAGCCTGTCGCAGCCGTTCTGCTTGCGCCACACAAAAAAGCCCAGCAAATCTTGCATGGCCACATCGCACACCGCACGCTTTTGCTGACCGCACCAGTACAGAAACTGCTTTGCCGTCGTCTCATACGTCCGCGCAGAAAGCTCCGCAAGCCGTTCCACGGACACCATATCGGTGTAGAACTGCGCGATCAGCACATCGCCCGTCATCTTACTTCAGTTTTATCGTGCGCGAAAGCCCGTCCAGCCGCCAGCATGCCGGCTGCTCCAAGTCATCTTCCGAAAAATTCGGTGTCGCACGGACACTGGAATCTGCCATCCGGTCCATATCACGTCCGAGCGTCGAACCGTTTTTTTGCGTGCTGACCGACGATCCGGCCGGGGCGGCGGCAGGCGCAGGCTTCTTTGCCGGCGAGACAAATTCGCCGAACAAATCAAGGTTCTCCTGCTTTGCGCCGCCAAGGTTTTTCGGCGGAGTCGAAGGATTCAAAATGTTCTCAAAATCATCGATATCGACCACGCCATCATCTTTCGCCGCAGGAACGAACGGCTCTGCCGGTGACGGAGCGACCGTCTCCGCGACAGGCTCTTCTTTTGCCGCGCCGCTGCTCCGCTCGAATCCCGTCGCAATGACCGTCACGCTCACCTTGCCGCCCATTTCGGGGTCGAATACCTGCCCCCAGAATATGTTCGCGTCGGGCGCGGAGCTTCCCGTAACGATCTTCGCAATCTCATCGGTTTCGGAAAGCGACAAATCCTCGCCCGAACAGATGTTGATGAGGATGTTCTTTGCGCCGTCAATATGCGAATCTTCCAGCAGCTTGTTGTTGATCGCCGCCGTCGCCGCATCGACCGCGCGGTTGTCGCCCTCACCGATGCCGACGCCAAGAATCGCGTCGCCCTGATCCTTCATCGCCGTCATCACGTCCGCAAAGTCCGTGTTCACTTCGCCGGACTGCGTGATGATGCTCGAAATGCCCTGCACGCCCTGACGCAGCACGTCGTCCGCCAGCAGAAACGCCTCGCGGATAGGAAGTTTTTTGTCCACGATTTTGAACAGCTGCTGATTCGGAATGACGATAAGCGAATCGACTTCTTCGTGCAGTTTTTTGATGCCTTCCTGCGCCTGCCGCATGCGCATACCGCCCTCAAACAAAAACGGTGTCGTCACCACGCCCACCGTAAGCGCGCCCAGTTCACGGGCAATACGCGCGACGATCGGCGCGGAGCCAGTTCCCGTGCCGCCGCCCATGCCCGCCGTGACAAACACCATGTTCGCGCCCTTGAGAATATTCTTGATCGTCTCGGTGTCTTCCTGCGCCGCCTGCTCGCCCACGGCGGGTTTGCCGCCCGCGCCCAGTCCGCCGGTCACCTTCTGCCCGATCTGAATGCGATTCGGCGCCTTCGACTTGCTCAACGCCTGCAAGTCAGTGTTCAAGACGATAAAATCGACATTCTGAATATGCGCGTCAATCATGCGGTTTACCGCGTTGCTTCCGCCGCCGCCGCATCCAATGACCTTGATGACCGTCGGGTTCGCGTCTTGCAGCGCATTACCCGCATTGTTTTCCACCCTGAATTCAAGCATAGTGCCTCCCGTCCATACGCCCGTTAGAAAAACGATTTTTTAATTTTCTGCCACAGGCTGTCGCCCGTGTCCTTGTCCCGGTCCGACTCACGCCGCCGCCGGTCTTTTTTGCCTTTTACCTGCACCAAATTCTTGTTCGCCACGACCAGCCCGACCGCCGTCGCGTATTCCGGCAGGCGGTACTCCTCCTCAATGCCGCCCCATTTTCCCGGAACACCCAGACGAACCGCCGACGTGCCGAATACTTTTTCGGCAAGCTCGACCGCGCCCTCTATCTGCGCGCCGCCGCCGGTCAGGACGATGCT
>CAZSOK010000088.1:0-8208 GCA_964608445.1 uncultured Treponema sp.
GAAAGGAATTGTTCGTGTCAAGGGAGATTTCACAAGTTTTAGCGGGAAATCGCGCGGACGCAGCGGCCTTTTTTGAAAACGAATTCTTCCCCATGATGAAAAGCATGATTGCCAAACAGTTTCCACAAAAATAATCGCTTCCGCTTGTGCGCAGATAAAGCCCCATGCATCGCCGGAATTACGCCCCAAGCACATGGCACAATTCAAGAAGCTATGCTGAAAGGCATTGCCGCTGCGGCAAAAAGAGATGCTGAAACAAACACGGCAGGACGGTATTTTCTAGGGCATACATACGACTTCCAAGCCGCATACATATATGCTACACTGTGCGCATGGCGGATTTCATTCTTGAGCTGACATTCAGCGGAAAAAAGCCGGACTTTGCCAGGCTCGAACAGTTCGGATTTTCAGCGGAAGGCGGAACGCATTCGTACACCGAGCGCATTGCGGGCGGACAACTTGACCTGTGCGTTTCAGTGCTGGCGGACGGCACGGTTCGGGCAACGGTATTTGACGTGCTTACCGGCGATCCGTATATCCTGCACACCGTTCCAGGCGCGAGCGGCTCATTCGTGGGGCAAGTCCGCGCGGACTATGAGCGCGTCCTCAATCGCATTGCGACGGAATGCTTCAAGCATGATGTCTTCAAAAGCCCCTGTTCGCAGCATGTCATCAACTACGTGCGCGAGCAGTTCGGCGACGAACCTGAATACCTATGGGAAAAACAGTTCCCCGGAAATGCTGTCTGGCGGCGGGCGGACAACCGGAAATGGTACGGCGTACTGCTCACCGTCTCCCGGCGCAAATTCGGCATGGATTCCGACGAAAAAATAGAAGCCATCGATGTGCGTGCCGACCCCCAAACGCTACCGTCGCTCGTCAACGGCACGACCCACTTCCCTGGCTACCACATGAACAAGCGACACTGGCTCACCGTCTTGCTCGACGGCACCGTTCCTGCGCAGGACATCTTCCCGCTGATAGAGACAAGCTATGCACTCGCAAAAAAACGATGAGGAAACGCAGGAATACAGAGGACAAAAGACACGGCAAAATGACAAACGATGTATGATATACCAAACACCCCTGTCCCCCTGTAAAGAAAACTAAAAAAAGATCCGCACGAATGAGGCGAATCTTTTTTACCATTATCCCTGCATACCCTTCCGCCTTTTGCACCAGGCGATTCCTTTGCAAAGATAAAAGAACACGAGGCTGCCGACGGTCGCGCCTAAGGTGTCCGCGCACCAGTCGAGCACGGACGAATCTCTTCCGGGCGTAAAGCTTTGGTGGATTTCGTCGGCAATGCCCCAGGCAGAAACGATTATCACGGGCAATGCAATCCGCCACAGCGGGGGCAGTTCTGTTCCCACGGCGAACGCGACCCAAAACGCCAGCCCCGCAAAGCAGATGCCATGCACCAGTTTGTCCGCGTTCCAAAAAGTCGGCATTTGTTTGATTGTCTCTTGTGAAGAAAGATACCAGCTGCATCCAAAAATAAAGAGCGCGGGCAGCCAGCGCAGAAATGTTTTCAAGCGGTTCATGCGATGAGTATAGCATGGCGGGCGCGAAAAAACAACAGCCCCGCTGTCCTGCGGGGCTGTTGTCCGTCATACTATGATGCTACGGCTATTTGCCTTGCGCTTCCTTGGGGAAGAACTCGGTCGTGTAGTAGGCATCTTTCAGAATCTGCTTCATGTCCTCAATCAGCGGAACGCGCGGGTTGACCGGCGAACACTGATCCTCGTAGGCGAGGAACGCCAGTTTTTCCAGAGCGGCAAGGTACTCTTTCTCGTCCAAGCCCTGACTCTGGAAGTTCATCTGAATGCCGACGCGCATTGCCAGCTCGCCGCACGCCTTTGCGTAGGATTCCACGCCTTCTTCGGTCGTCTTTGCGGGCAAACCGAGCATACGGGCAAGCTCCGCGTAGCGTTCGGCAGCCTTGTAGTAGTTGTACTTCGGCCAGGTGCTCAGCTTGTCCGGCTGCGTCCCGTTGTAACGGATCGTGAACGGCAACAGGATTGCGTTCGCGCGTCCGTGCGGCACGTGGAATTCGCCGCCGATTTTGTGCGCCATGGAGTGGTTCATGCCGAGGAACGCGTTTGCGAACGCCATACCCGCCAGGCAGGACGCGTTGTGCATCTTTTCCTTTGCTTCGTAATCTTCCGCGCCGTTGTTATAACTGCGCTCAAGATACTGGAACACCATTTTTATCGACTGAATGCACAGACCGTCGGTAAAATCGTTCGCCATGGTGGAGACGTATGCCTCAGTCGCGTGGGTCAGCACGTCCATGCCGGTGTCCGCGACGATCTTTTTGGGCAGACTCAGCGTAAACGTCGGATCGATGATTGCGATAGTCGGCGTAAGCGCGTAGTCCGCCAGCGGATACTTCTTGTGTTCTTCCTTGTCGGTGATAACCGCGAACGGCGTGACCTCAGATCCGGTGCCGGACGTGGTGGGAACGCAGACGAGGCTCGCCTTTTTGCCCAGCTGCGGATAGCGGAACGCGCGCTTGCGGATGTCCATGAATTTCTGCTTGAGGTCGTTGAAATCGACTTCGGGATTCTCATAGAACAGCCACATGCCTTTTGCCGCGTCCATGGAAGAACCGCCGCCGAGCGCGATAATCGTGTCGGGGGCGAACGTGCGCATCAGCTCCACGCCCTTGCGGATAGTCTGGATTGACGGATCCGGCTCAACATCGCAGAACAGCTGGTACTGCACCGGCTCGGCGCGCAGCTTGAGCTGGTCGGTAATCTTGTCAACAAAGCCCAGATCGACCATGGAACGGTCGGTAACGATAATCGCTTTGTGCATTCTTGGCATCTGATGCAAATACTCGATAGAATCGCGCTCAAAGTAAATCTTTGACGGTAACTTAAACCACTGCATATTGTTGCGTCTCCTTCCCAATTTCTTCACGTTCAAAAGATTCACTGCGCTCACGTTGTCGTCGGTTGAGTTGTGTCCGTAAGAACCGCAGCCGAGCGTGAGGGACGGAATGAATGAGTTGTACACGTTTCCGATGCCACCAAACGTCGAGGGGCTGTTCCAGATGACGCGGATTGCCGGAACGATGTCGCCGAATTGCTCCGCCAGCGCCTTGTCGTTGGTGTGAATTGCCGCAGAATGCCCCAGTCCGCCGAATTCGAGGAACTGCTTTGCCTTCTTCATGCCGTCGTCGGTGCTGCTCGCTTTGAGCACGGCAAGGACGGGAGAGAGCTTTTCGCGGGTGAGCGGCTCGTTCACGCCCACTTCCTTGCATTCGGCAAGGATAATGCTCGTGCGCGCGGGAATATCGAACCCAGCGTTCTTGGCAAGGACGACCGGATTCATGCCGGGAACGACCGCATTCAGCTTCGCGACGGTCGGGTCGCCGTCCACGCCGAACATATATTTTTCGAGCAGTTTCTTTTCTTTTTCGTTACAGAGATAGGCACGGTATTCTTTGAACGTCTTGATTGCCTCGCTGTAGATTTCTTTGTCGATGATTGCGCCCTGCTCGGAAGCACAGATCATGCCGTTGTCGAACGCCTTTGACATAACGATGTCATTGATTGCCTGCTTGAGGTTGCAGGATTTCTCAACGTATGCGGGAACGTTGCCCGCGCCCACGCCAAGGGCCGGCTTGCCGCAGGAATATGCCGCGCGCACCATCGCGTTTCCGCCCGTCGCCAGGATGGTGGCAACGCTGTCGTGCTTCATCAGGAGGTCGGTCTTCTCCAGAGACGGCTCCTCAATCCACTGGATACAGTTTTCGGGCGCACCCGCCGCAACCGCCGCATCGTACACGACCTTTGCCGCCGCAATGGAACACTTGATCGCGCTCGGATGGAACGAGAAGATAATCGGATTGCGGGTCTTCAGACAGATGAGCGACTTGAAAATCGCCGTGGAAGTGGGGTTCGTGACCGGGGTCAGCCCCGCCACCACGCCGACCGGCTCGGCAATCTTGACGATTCCCGTCACGTCATCGTCCTCAACCACGCCGACCGTTTTGAGGTGGCGCATATTGTTCACGACATACTCGCAGGCAAAAAGGTTCTTGGTCGCCTTGTCCTCCAGAACGCCGCGCTTTGTCTCCTCAACGGCAAGTTTTGCCAGCGAGCCGTGCTGGTCAAGGGCCGCGATGCTCGCCTTTGCCACGATGTAGTCAATCTTTTCCTGATCGTAACTGGCATACGCTTCCAGCGCCTTCTGCGCCTTTGCCGCCAATTCATTGATTTCTTTTTGGGGTTCAGTCAATGCTTCACTCATCAAAAATGCTCCTGTTTTGAGATCTACTGTCACAAAGTATAACGATTTTTTTGTTTAAAGTCTGTATGTTTGCGCGGAAATTCGTCTTTTTCTTTTGCCGTCGTCGCGCGGACGGACACGAATGCGCTGGCACGACGGGAATAAAGTGTTTCACGCCGTGAAACACTTTGTTTCATGCGGTAAAACACTTTGTTTCACGCCGTGAAACACTCTGTTTCATGCGGTGAAACATATTGGAACACACAAGCCGATTGTATCAGAATGTTGCGAACGTCACCCGAAAACCGCGTGGATAATATTTTCGGGGAAGGCGGGGAATATGGAACGCGCAATGCAGACGCAGCCGAGCGTAATCGTGATGATGCCGAACGCGACGTGCAGTTTGTGATTCGTCTTGTCGGTGATGCGCGCACGGAGAATGGTAATCGAGCCGCAGACAATCAGCCACCAGATGACCGTACCCAAACCGAGCGAGACGACCAACTCCGTCGCCTGCGCGATAGAAAGCATTTCCGCCTCTGCCACGCCAAAAAGCGTAAAGCCCATCAGATAGGCAAGCACTGCCGCCGGATTGAGCAGCCCGATACCGAGTGCCGTCAGAAAACAGCTGATAATGCCCGTGGCGTTGGCGACTTTTTCGTTCACTTTTGCGCTGCGGAACATCGTGTAAAAACCGTAGCAGATGATGACAACGCCGCCAATGCACTGGATTGCCCGCATGTGGTCGTTCATAAAGTCGGCAATCAGATGAATGCCGAACGCGCCCACGCTCGCATAGAACATATCGGCAACGGTCGCGCCCAGCCCCGTAAAAAATCCCGCCAGAAAGCCGCGCTCCAGCGTTTTCTGAATGGTAATCGTTCCGCTCGCGCCGGCGGGAATGCCAAAAATAAGACCGATAAGCAAGCCTTTTACGATATAGTTCTCTAACATAGTCTTTCTATTGTACGTATCATCATCGTCCGCGTCTATGCGTTATGCGTCCAATCCCAAAAATTTCTTCACTTCTTTGAGCCGTGCCTTTGCCGAACGAATGCCGTAGTCATACGATTCGTCGATTTTTTCCGCCGAATTCTCGAACAGTCCGCACAGCACTTCCACCGGGTGGAACACCAGCGCCTTTCCGCTGTCCTCCAGTTCTTTGAGCCGCGCTTCCTGCCGACAATAATTTTCGTAGCGGCTCATCAAGGCGCGGTACAAGTTGGGATACTTTTTCTTGTACATCGGCGAAAGCATGATGTCCCATTTCTTAAAGTCCGTCGGTCCGTCCCAGGGTTCCTGCGTGGTAATGACAATCACCTTGTCGCAGCCCTGCTCAAACGCCCGCTCAAACGGCACGGAATCGGTCACGCAGCCGTCCGCATAGAACATATCGCCGATTTTTACGGGCGGAAACAAAATCGGAAGCGAACACGACGCGCATACGTGGTCAAGCAAAAGCCGGTTGCGGCGGATTTTTTGAATGAGCAGTTTTTTTTCGGCAGAATCGTCCTGATCGCACCAGTACACCGTCCGCCCCGTATCGGCACAGGTCGCGACGATCTCGCACCGCACGTCCGACGAAAAGAATTTGCGGAAAAGAAACGGATTCTTGCGGTCGAACGAATATTTGTAAATCATAAAGTGCATTTCTTTGAGGATGCCGTCACGCCACAGCGCGCCGTTCTTGTGCGTCCGCTGCCGGATCGACTCCGGGGAAAGCACCTGTTTGAGCCGCCCTTTCTGCTCCGTCACGTAATTCAACGCCGCATGCGCGCCCGCCGACACGCCGATGATGTAATCAAAATGAAAGCGATTTTCCAAAAAGACATCCAAAATGCCCGCCGTAAACAAGCCCTTGCGCGAGCCGCCTTCCAAAACAAGTCCATATTTCACCGGGCATCCTCCCTGTTCATGCGCAAAAGCGCATACGTCAATAAAACCGTCCGCACGGCAAGCAATCAGACACCGGGCTCAGGCGGCACGACGGCATATTCCGTTTCGGGCGCGGGCAAACCCGCAATGTCATGCCGCAGCGCGCCTGCTTTGAGCAGCTTGACCCGCCCGCGCATCTGCGCCGACTGCCGCTCCAAGTCCACGGAAGAAGGCACGCCTTTCGTCCGCCTGATACCCTGCGGCACGTCCACCACGTAATGCACGCGATGCCCGAACCGATAGTTTCCGTCCAGACCGACGCAGACCACGGGAAATCCCGTACTCCGTGCCAAAAACGCAAAGCCCGGCTTGAATTCGTTCAAGTCGCCGTCCTCGCGGCATTTGCCTTCGGGAAAAATAATCACCGAACGACCTTTCTTCAGCTCTTTTTTGGCGAGCAACGCCCATTCCGTGTCAAGGTTGAAGCGGTCGCAGGGAATGCCGTTCGCCGCGCGGCAAATCCAGTTGATGCCCGGCTTTTCGTACCAGTCTTTCGCAATGACGATTGCCGTCTTCCCGCGCAGCACCGACAGAATGAACGGCGGATCGACAATCGTCGTGTGATTGGCAATCACGATGCACGGTGTCTTGAGCCGGTTTGTCTGCACCGCCTTGTCAACAAAATGCGCCTTAGGACGATACAGCACGTGCATATACAGCCGCACCAGCACGATAGAGACTTTCCCGAACGCAAAGAGCATGCCGTCAATTGCTTTTTTTACTAATCGCATTCAGCAGATACTCTCCATTTGGCTTGCGCCACATCTTTTCATAAAACAGCTGATAAACCGAATCAGAAAACATCGGACGCGCAAGGTACGCAATCGTCTTTTCGCTCACCGTGCCGGTCGCCGCGTACTCTTCGCCCGCTTTCTGGTAGTCCGCCTGCATCTTTGCCAGCCGCCGCCCGCCCGCATGATACACAATCGCATTCATCTGCGGCGTCGTGAGCGCAAGGTAGCCGCCCTTTCCCAAAATCATGTCCAGCTGGCTGAACACCGACGCGTACACGACCTCTTTTTCTATCCAGGCACAAGAAGAAATCAGCACGAACCGCTGCCCCGGATGCGGCTTGGTAAATCCGTGCAGGGACGACCCGTCCGCAGGAATCGGCTTGCCATAATACGGATTGACCATACCGAGCAGGCGATCCATCATCACCTTGACCGTTCCCGGCAGCCCGAAAAAGAAGAGCGGCGCACACAGAATCACGATGTCCGCGTCCTCAATTTTCTTGCGCACGGCAGGAATGTCATCATCCTTGATGACGCACGTCGCATCCTCACGCGCCCAGCACGTCAGGCAGCCCAGGCACGGTTTTATGTTCAGCGCGGAAATATGCACGGTCTCCGTCTCAAAATCGCCGTGCGCAGTCAGCCCGTCCAAAAACGCGCGCGCCAACAGCAACGACCCGCTCCGCTCCTTTTTGGGGCTTCCGTTCAGCAAAAGGATTTTTTCTGCCATCAGCGTTGTTCTACCGATGCCTTAGGAATCGTCGTAAACGTCAGGCTTCCCTTTGCAAACACCGCGCCGTCTACTTTCACCACCGCGTCAAACCCGACGAGTACGCCGCCGCCTTTCGTCTTCGTCACCGTAATCACCAGCTGATCGCCCGGAATCACCGGCTTGACAAACTTGAACCCGTCGATTTTGAGCAGCACATACAGATTATCGTCCAGGGCTTTTTCGTCTTTCTCAATCACGAGCGAGCAAAGCTGCGCGCAACTTTCCACAATCAGAACGCCCGGCATAATCGGTGTGCCGGGAAAATGCCCCATAAAATACGGCTCGTTCACGCTCACGTTCTTAATGCCCGTCGCATGCTCGCCCGGCGTAAGCTCCAGCACCCGCTCAATCATCTGGAACGGCGGACGCTGCGCAATCTTCTGACTGATTTCAAAAATATTCATCAATACTATGATACAATGATTTTGCCGAATGTGCAACCAGTAACGCCCCCGCAGGGATTTCCGCCAGCAAGCACCGGTAACCGCACCCATCCGTCTGAGCGGCGGCTGTCTTTATGTGCCGCAT
>CAZSOK010000089.1:0-8147 GCA_964608445.1 uncultured Treponema sp.
AACTCCGCCCGCAGGGCAAAGACCGGGCGGCCGCCCTCATGGATGCCCGCGAGCGTCGTCCCGCCGTCCGTGCGGCTGAACACGCGCAGGACCTGCCCCTCGCGGCTCTCGCCCGTGTAGTGGACCTCTAGCGATTTCGGCTCGTGCGCCTGCAAAAAATCGTCGGAGAGGACGCTGAGCGCGAGCCGGATATACTCGATGTTGTTCATGTGGCGCGACATGTCGATGTGCTGCGAGCGGACGACCTGATCGAACGCGAAGTCGTCCTCGGAAAAGTCCTGCGGGAGTCTCATGAACGGGCTTTCGCAGGCGCGCGCGGGGAACGGACCTGCCGGGAACGGGAGCGCGGCGAGCCTGACGGGACGGTGCTTCTCAAGGTCGAGCACGCACGCCTCCTGGTTCGCCGCGGCAAGGATATTCCCGTCCCTGTCCGAAAGCACCGTGTTCACCTCCGCGCGGAACCCGGCATTGGCGACCGGGAACGTCCGCACGAGTATCCTGTCGCGCCAGCACGGGCGGCGGAAGAAATCGACCCGCGTCTTCGTGAATACCCAGAACACGCCGAACCGCTCGCGCCAGGTGATGCCGTCGCAGCCGAGCGCGGCAAAGCATTCGGTAAGGTTGTCCTGCACCATCAGCACCGTCTGCGCGATGCCGAGCCTGGTGGAGCTGTCGATGAACGCCGACGATACGTCCCGCTCCCGTGAGTAAGTCAAGCCGTCCATAATAGTTCAGTCCACATACGGAATGTCAAAGCACATACGGTCGCGCGTCAGCTCTGCGTCGGGGAACACGGCGCGCGCCTGTTGCAGGATAGTGTCCAGCTCGCGGTCGGTATAGCGCGGGCTGTAGTGAATCATCGCCATGCGCCGCACGCCCGCGTCGCGCGCGACGGTCGCCGCCTGCCGCGCGGTCATGTGCTTCTTCTCTTTCGCCTGGTCGGCAAGGTCGTCGGCGAACATCCCCTCGCAGATCAGCAGGTCGGAGCCGCGCACTTCCTTTGCGATTGACGGCAGGTACTGCGTGTCCGTCACGAAACTGAACTTGCGCCCGCTCCGCTTCGCGCCGAGCACCTGCTCCGGGGTGATGACCGTGCCGTCCTGCGCGGTCACGCATTCGCCGTGCTGCAATTTTCCCCACAGCGGGCCGCGCGGAACGCCGAGCGCGGCTGCCCGTTCCGGGCTGAATTCGCCGGGTCGGTCAAGCTCCTCAAGCGTGTAGCCGACGCACGTCTTGGTGTGCGACAGCGGGAACGCGCGGATATAGAACCCGTCGCCCTCATGCACGACGCACGGCGCGGTGATTTCCCGGACGACTACGGGATAATTGATGTACATGTCGAGTACCTTGCGGCTCGTCTCAATGTACTCGGCGATCTTGGGCGGGCCATAGATGTACAGCGGCTCGGTGCGGTCAACCTGCGCGGAAAGCATCATAATGCCCGGCAACCCCGTTACGTGGTCGGCATGCGTGTGCGATACGAAAATCGCGTCGATTTTTTTCCATTTGAGGTTGAGCCGCCGCAGGCTGACCTGCGTCCCCTCCCCGCCGTCAAACAGGAACAGGTCGCCCTCGCGCCGCAGCAGCACCGACGTAAGATGACGGTACGGCAGCGGCATCATGCCCCCGCAGCCCAAGACGAACGCTTCCATATTCATGCTAGTTTCCTTTTGCCCAGGGATCTTCCGTGCCGCCTTTCAGCAGCTCGCCCATGTTCACGCCGTAGCGCGAGCCGGATCGGACACCGCGCAGGTCGGGCGCGCGCAGGCGCACGTATGCGGCCGCAGGTTTCGGCGCGGGCGGCGGATTGAGCGCCGTCCGCGCGCCCTGTATCATATCGCGCACCTGGCGCGAAAGCCCGTCCAGCGCGAGCGCGCGGTCAAGCAGCGATTTTTTCTCTTCTTTCTCATCGTCGCCCAGCGCGGCGGCATCCTGATACAGGCGGACTGCCTGCGCGTCGTTCCCGCTCGTGCTGAAAAACGGATGCGGGTTTTCGATGAATCCCGTCCGCACCGCGCCGCCGTCAAGCCAGGAGACTTGCAGGTAGTCGAGCATCATGCCGTTATGATGCACGGCGACGATTGTCTGCGCGGGAATAACCGCGTCCGCCTGCGCGAACTGCCCCGGATCGTCCGTGAGCGCGAAGCAGGCGGGCTTTGCCTCCAGCAGCACGACGGGAGACGCGTTGAGCACGACCAGCTCTTCGCGCGCCCAGTAATCCGTGCCGTCGTCGGACGAGAACACGTGTACCAGGGCAACCGCATCACCGTCATCGGACGGATCGGTGCGGCAGACTTCCGCCACGGAATACGGCGCGGAACGGTCGGCGTTCAGGTAGGCAAGCACGCCCGTTCCCCGCGCCGCAACGCCGGAAGGGAGCAGTCCGCCCGCCTCGTCCTGCGCGAAGAAATCCCCCGCAAGCACGACGGACGGAATGCTCGGCACGTGCGGCAGCTCCCCGGTTTTCTTGCAGCCGGCAGCGAGCAGCACGCACGCGGCGCAGCACACGCGCGAAAGCAGTCGTCTCATCTAGACTTCCTGTATTTCCCGGTAGAATTCGGCATAGTCGGTGCGCTTTGCCCCCGTAAAGGCGATTGCCGTGCGCGGGTGCTGGTTGAGCAGCCCCGTCGCCAGGTACTGCAAGTCGTAGCCCCACTGCACGCCGTCTTTCTTCAGCCTGAGCATATGCGCCTCGACGAATTTGAGCACGGGATACACGCTGTATTTGGGATTGTGCAGAAAGCCGAGCAGGTTCTCCATGGCGCAGTTCCCCGCGCCGCGCCCCATGCCGTTGTACGTCGCGTCGAGCCAGTCCACGCCGTCGCCCACCGCCTCGATCGTGTTCGCAAAGGCAAGCTGCTGGTTGTTGTGCGCGTGAATGCCGAGCGCCTTGCCGTACTTGTCGGCGTACTCCCGGTACAAAGAGGCGATACGCTGCAACTGCTCCGGGTAAATCGAGCCGAAACTGTCCACGATATAGATTGCGTCCACGGGAGACTTTCCGAGCATGTCCAGCGCCACGCGGATGTCGCCCTCCTGCGCCGTGGAAATCGCCATGATATTGCAGCTCACCTCGTAGCCCTTTTTCTTGAAGTCCTCAATCATCTCGATCGCGCCCGCAATCTGATGCACGTAGCACGCCACGCGGATCAGGTCGAGCGGGGAATCCGCGCGGTCGCGGACATCTTCCTTGTAGTCGCACCGCCCCACGTCCGCCATCGCCGCCAGCCTCACTTTCTTCTCGCTGTTGTCGCCGATGACCCTGACGATCGCGTCGTCGTCGCAGAATTTCCATGCGCCGAACTTGTCCGTGTCGAACATCTTCTTGGAGGCCTTGTAGCCCACTTCCATGTAATCCACGCCCGCCGCGATGTTCGCCTGGTACAAATCCCTGACGAATTCGTCCGTAAAATAGAAGTCATTGCACAGGCCGCCGTCACGCAGCGTCGCGTCCACTACCCGAATCGAATCGCGGTAGCCAAGCAGTGAAGAAATCTCTTTCATCATCAGTCCCCTTTCAATAGTACCGTTTATTCTAGCGCATTTCCGCGCCTTTGGGAATATGTCACCGCCCCCGCAGGCGTTTCATCACCTTTTTGTGCCAGAACGCGCGGAGCTTTTCGGCGGCGGCATAGATGCCGTACCAGCGGCTCAGCGGAATGTCGTAGCTTCCGGGACGGTGGACTTCCGCGCCGCCCCAGCCCGTCTTGAACAGATACAGCCCGTGCATCGGGTGCGCGGGATCGTCCGTGGGCGGAATGCCGTAGAAGTCGTAGGCAGCGCAGCCGAACCGCTTCGCGTCGCAGATTGCCGTCCACTGCACAAGATAGTTGGGCATGAGGTTGCGCTTCTCGTTGCCGGAGCAGCCGTACAGGTAGACCGCGCTTTCCCCGGCGCAGAGCGTGATGATTGCCGCAAGGTCGTCGCCCTCGTGGGAGGCGACATAGAGCGTGACGCGGGCAAGGCTGCCGGCCGCCGCGCCGCGCTCAAGCAGGTCGCGGTAATAGGATGCCGGGTGGATGCCGATGCCGTCGCGCGCGGCGGTCGTCCGGTAAAGCGCGTAGAACGAGGCGAAATCCCGCTCGAATCCGGGGTCGCCTGCCGTAACCGCGCGGACGGTCACGCCGTGCTTCTGCGCGTAGCGCACGTTGTACCGCCATTTACTCTTCATCGCGGCAAGCAGCTCGTCCTCGCTTCTGGTGATGTCAAGCACGACGGTGTCCGGCGGCTGCACGTCCACGCGCGATTTCCGGATGTCCGTCTGCGCGAGCGCCGCCATGTCGCCGACGGACGCGTTGTACGCGTCGCGCTCCGCTACGCTCGCAAAGTCGAGCGGCAGGTCGTAGCGCGCGCAGAGCGTGTGCTTGGGGAGCAGGAACTGGATTTCCTCGGTAAAATAGTCCAGCTGCTTGATATAGGCAAGGTCTTTCCCCGCCGTGGGCGTCTGCACGCGGTAATCGGGTACGGGCGCCATGGGTATGTACGCGAGGGACACGGAGAGCGGCCCCGCGCGGAACGTGCGGACAAGCACCGAAACGTCGTTGTGTGTGATATGCCGCCAACCGTGGGCGCACTTGAACTGCACCCAGAAATCGCTCTGCTGAAAATGCCGTGCCACGCTTCTTGTCCGTGCGGAATCAGCCGATTTCCGCGTTCACGGCGTGCTCCGTCCTGATTTCACGCCCGTCCGCAAGCAGCTTCTTTCCCGCCACCTGCACGATGCCGTCCTTTGCCTCGATCGCCACCGAAAAGAACTCGTCGCCCGTAATCTCGGCTTTCTTTGCCGCGCTCACGTCCGCGCCCTCAAGCACGACCTTCGTCCCCGGCGCGGCCCAGCCCGCGTCAAGCACTTCCACGCGGGGCTTCCCGTCCTGCTCGTAGTCGCCCGCGAGCAGCATGCCGCGGCTTTCCACGCCGCGCATCGTGCGCGGGGCAAGGTTCGCCGCAATGATGACGTGCTTGCCGAGCAGATCCGCCTCCGCCAGGTAGGGGCGCAGCCCGGACTGGATCGTGCGCGACGTGCCGGAGCCGTCGTCCAGCGTCTCAATATACAACTTGTCGCCGTCGGGATTGGACCTGATGCCGGTGATTTTCGCCACGCGCAGCTCGATGTTCGCGTTGAAGAACGCGACCTGCTGCTCGCCCGTGAGCGCGGGCTTCTCCGCCTTTTTCTCCTGCTTGGGCTGCGGCTTCGCCGGTTGCCTGCCGCTTTTTGCCGCGCCGTCCTGCCTGCCGCTGAACTTCGCGCGGAACGCGTCCGCCGTCTTGTTGTCGAGCGGCGTGAAGAACACGGCGGTCGGCGCGATCGTGTCAAGCCCGTCCATCGTGCCGAGGTCGCCCCAGCGCAGGCTGCCCGGCGCCGCGTCCGTGCCGTACCGCGCGTCGTACACCGTCTTGCCGAGGTAACCGGCGACCGTCTGCGCGTACTGCGGCAGGTACGGGTGCAGCATGATCGTCAGGTCCTTGATGACGTAGGCGAGGTTGTAGAGCACGTTGTCGGCGACCGCCTTGTCGGTCTTGACCGTCTTCCACGGCTCCGCCGCCTGGAACGCCTTGTTGCAGAGGTCGCTTATCGCGAACATCTCATGGAACGCGTCCTTCAGCTCCGCCCATTCGAGGTGCTCGGTCGCCTTTTTCTCGTGCGCGAGCACCTGCTCCCACAGCGCGTCGTCCCTCTTTCCCGCCGGAATCTTTCCGCCGTAGTTCTTGTTGATGAACAGGAGCGTGCGGTTCACCAGGTTGCCGAGGTTGCCGATCAGCTCCTTGTTGTATTTCTCCTGAAAGTCCTTCCAGGTGAACTGGTAGTCCTGGCTTTCGGGACGGTTATAATAGATGTAAAAACGCCACGCGTCCGCCGGGATGCCGCTGTCCTTCGCGTCCGAGCCGAACACGCCCACGCCCTTCGACTTGGAGAACTTGCCGTCCTCATAGTTCAGGAATTCCGTGGAGCTCATGTGGAACAGCTTGGTGTAGTCGCGCCCCGTGCCGATCTCGCTGCACGGGAAGACGACCGTATGGAACGGGATATTGTCCTTGCCGATGAACTGGAACAGGTCGATTTTTTCCGCCGGAGCCTCCGCGCTCTCCGACGGCAGCCACCATTTCTTCCAGTCGAACGACGGCTTGCCCGCCGCCCGCATCTCGTCGGCGAGCTGCTTGGTGATCGACATATAGCCGATGGGCGCGTTGAACCACACGTAGAACACCTTGTCCTCGTAGCCTTCCCTGGGAACGGGGATGCCCCATTTCAGGTCGCGCGTGATCGCCCGCTCGTTCAGCCCGTCGCGAATCCATGCCTTGGTCATCTGGACGGCGTTCGCGCTCCACCTGCCCTCCACGCTCGCCCGCTCCATCCATGCCTCCAGCCGGGGCGCGATGGCAGGCAGGTCGATGTACAGGTGCGTCGTCTCGCGCGCCTCCGGGGTCGCGCCGCAGGTATGGCAGCGCGGGCGGAGCAGCTGGGCCGGATCGAGCAGCGCGCCGCATGAGTCGCACTGGTCGCCGCGCGCGTCGGCGGCATGGCACTTGGGACACTCGCCGTCCACGTACCGGTCGGCAAGGAACATCTTGCACTGCGGGCAGTACAGCTGCGTGGTCGTATGCTCCGTGATGAATCCGTTCTTGTCAAGGTCGGCGAACACAGACTGCGTGATTTCGGTGCACTCGTCGTTGGAGGTGCGCCCGAATTTGTCGAACGCGATGCCGAACCAGTCGTAGATTTCCTTGTGGATGGCGTAATAATGGTCGCACAGCCCGCGCGGCGACTTCTTCTCCTCCATCGCCCGCGTCTCGGTCGCCGTGCCGTACTCGTCCGTGCCGCAGACATACATCGTCTCGTAGCCGCGGCTGCGGCAGAACCGCGCGAACACGTCCGCGCTGAGCATCTGGATAAGGTTTCCCAAATGCGGGATATTGTTGACATACGGTAATGCCGATGTGATAAGCCTCTTGTTCATACGGAGAGTATACCGATTTTCCCGCGCTTGTGCAATCGGACGGGGGGATGAGCGGCAAAGCGGGATTCCGACCTCTACGCCATCACGGCGGCAGGCCCGCTGATTTCCGCCTCGACGCCCAGCTTTTCTTTCAATGCGTCCTGCGCGATTGCCGACACGTTGAGTTTCGCCTCTGCCGCCATCTCGTCAAGCCATTCGGGAAGCGTGATGTTGCGGCGCACGTTGCGGCTTTTTTCCCGGCGGCGGAACGCCCCGACGTCCACATCGACAAGGGAAACGAAAGACTCCCCCTCGCCCGCGAACACGCCGCCTCTCACATCGACGGCGGTGATGTCGCTTGCGGCGGGAAAGTCCGCGTCGCTTTTCGTGCAGAGCGCGTTCCCGATGCAGTCCTTCGCCAAAGAGATTGCGTCAACGAGCCCGTGGCCTTCGGTCATTCCCTGGATGTCGGGAATGCTCACCAGGTAGGTGTCCTTTTCGTCATTGGTGCGCATAAAAATCACAGGATAGACAACAGTCATAAAGACCTCCCCGATAAAATCAGCCCCGCCCAAAGACGGGAAGCCGGATCACCGTCCCCATTTCCGCAAGATTGCTTTCGCGAGCAGCTCATTGATTTCCGTATGGCGCGGCACTTGCTCTTCGTCGCTCCCCCGCCTATACATGTCGTGCTTGCCGCCGTGACGGTCAAATCTGAAGCCCGCTGCCTCCAGCCGCTTCATCAAATCCCGCCGTTTCATGCGCATATTACACACTGAATACACACCACGTCAAGTCGCCTTCCGTGCATTGCCAGAATTCCGCAAAAAATTCGATTTCCCTCTTGACAGGGGGGGGGGTATTCATTTGCTATACTGGCGGACGGAGGTACACGTATGTACAAAAAAACATTGGTCGCGGCACTGACGGTGCTGCTGTGCGGTGCCGTGTTCGCGGAAGGATTTGACGGCAAGAATCTCTATGGCAGGCTCTCGGTGGGCAAGGAGCGGCGCACGGACGACTGGACGATGAGCGTTGACGGCGGCGGATCGGCATCAATCGATGACGTGACGACGGAACTGACCATGCTCACGCCGACGGTCGGCATGATGCTCGCGCCCGCAAGCGACAACTTCTTCCTGAAAGGGCTTGCGGTGGAAGTCGGACTGGGGCTTGGCTTCGGCAAACAGCAGGTCATAGGAGGAGCGCTGC
>CAZSOK010000090.1:0-8130 GCA_964608445.1 uncultured Treponema sp.
TTTGCGTGTGCCTTGCCGGTCAGGTGGTCGGCATCAATCCTGATGACCGCCGTTTTCTGGAGCATGGGCGCGGGGATGTCGTCCGTGCCGTCGTAGCCGTATTTTCTGAGGATGCGCAGAAGTCCTTCTTTTTTCTCTTCCGCGTCCGTGACGATGGCGGCGGTTCCGCTTCCGCAGACGCTGCCGTAAAAGTTCGTCCAGTCGCAGGGGCGCGCGCCCGCGCCGACGCGTGAGAAAGAGACTGCGCAGAACGAGACGCTCGCGCACGCTTTTATGCAGTCGAGTTTTTTGCCGGTCGTCGCGCCGTGTATGAAAATCTGCACGTGCCGGCCGCCGTCTGCCCGGTAGCCAAAGTTGACGGGCACGGTATACGGAACGCCGCCGTCAATCAGCGAGAGCGTCAGAAATTCCGCCCGGTCCAATAGTTCGCAGATGTGTGCGAAGTCCGTGATTTCCCTGTCTTTCCTGCGCATGGCGACAGCATAGCACGTTGCGCAAAACAATGCTAGGCGCGCGGTCATTGAGGAAATCCGCGCTTTGCGGTATACTGCGCACACGAGGACAACAATGGAAAAATTGCGTATTTTGCTCGCCAAGGGCAGAATTTATGAATCGGTCTATAAGCTTTTGGGCGACGTGGGGATTTCTATCAACCTGCCTGACCGCACGTATTTTCCCGTCACGAACCAGAAGGATTTGGCGTTCCAGGTGGTCAAGCCGCAGATTACCAGCTGGCTGCTGGCGAACGGCAAGGCGGACGTGGGTTTTTCGGGCAAGGACTGGGTGTACGAGAACGGCGTGGAGAACGACGTGGAAGAGGTCATGGACTTGGGCTTTGATGCCGTGCGGATTGTGGCGGCAGTTCCCGAAAGCGTCGATTACGACGCGCTGATACAGAAGCCCGTCACGATTGCGACGGAATACCAGCGGCTGAGCAGGCAGTGGGTCGATGCCAAGGGGCTTGACGGCACGATTTTCCGCACCTGGGGAACGAGCGAGGGATTCGTGCAGGACAGCCCGGATGCGCTCGCGCAGATTCTGGTTGACAACACGTCCACCGGCTCGTCGCTCCGGGCGAACAACTTAAAAATCGTGGACACGATCATGGAATCGTCCACCCGGATGTACGCGTCAAAGCGCGCGCTTGCGGACGGCGTGAAAAAACAGAAAATCATGGAGCTGAAAATGCTTTTTGAGGCGGTGTTGAGCGCGCGCGGCCGGGTCATGCTTGAGATGAACGTGGCGAAGGGCAAATTCGACACGCTGGTAAAAAGTCTGCCGGCAATGCGCAGTCCCACCGTCAGCCCGCTGTTCGGCGACGACGGCTACGCGGTCAAGATCGCCGTGCAGAAAAGCGACGTTCCCACGCTGCTGCCGCAGTTGCAGAAGCTCGGCGCGACCGACATCGTGGAATACGAGCTGCGCAAGGTTTTGTAGGGGCATGTAAGGCAAAGGCATCGTACAGAGATGGCACGATGCGTTTGCTATTGACGGTGCGTTCTCATTTCATTGCGAACGCGCGCTAAAAGCTCAGCCGTGATTTTGAAAAACCAGGACTGAGTTTTTACAAGGAGCATATTATGGCACGGACGGCGACAATCGAGCGGAATACGGCGGAGACGCAGATTTCGCTTTCGCTCAACCTTGACGGCACGGGCATCTGTGACGTGAGGAATCCCATCGGTTTTTTTGATCATTTGCTGCGCTCGTTCTGCAAGCACGGTCTGTTCGACCTGTCGGGGCGCATTGCGGGCGATTTGCACGTGGATCAGCACCATACGATTGAAGACACGGGCATTGTGCTCGGCGCTTGTTTTGCGGCGGCGTTGGGCGACTGCGCGGGCATTTACCGCAGCGGCAGTTTTCTTTATCCCATGGACGAATCCCTGTTGCGTGCCGCCGTTGATTTTGGCGGGCGGCCGTTTTTGGTCTGCAACGCGTCGCTTTCGGGCATTCCGCTCGTGTCCGTGCAGGACGGCGAGGAAGGCAGTTTTCAGACGGACTGCTTTGAGGATTTTTGGAACGGCTTTGTGCAGGCGGCAAAGTGCAATCTGCATTTGGACACACTGCGCGGCAGGAGCGACCATCACAAAATGGAAGGTCTGTTCAAGGCGGCGGCACGTGCCATCCGCGCCGCAACGGAGATTGACCCGCGCCGGGACGGACAGATTCCCAGCACCAAGGGCGTGATTGTGTAGGCGCGGATCGCGAAAATATCCGAAAATTTTCCTTGTAAGACTGGCAATTTAGGTGTATTCTATAGATACTACTCTTATCAAGGAGACCTTATGTCCAGAAAGAAACAATCGATGGATGGCAATCAGGCTGCCGCTCACGTAGCGTATGCGTTTACGGAAGTCGCGGGCATCTATCCTATCACCCCGTCGTCACCTATGGCGGATAACGTTGACCAGTGGTCTGCCGCCGGTCAGAAAAACATCTTCGGCACGAAGGTGAAAGTCATTGAAATGGAATCGGAAGCAGGTGCGGCGGGAACGGTGCACGGTTCGCTTGCGAGCGGTGCGCTGACCACGACCTTTACGGCTTCGCAGGGCTTGCTCCTGATGATTCCGAATATGTTCAAGATTGCCGCGGAGCAGCTGCCCACGGTTTTCCATGTGTCTGCCCGTACCGTTGCCACGCAGTCCCTGAATATTTTTGGCGACCACTCGGACGTGTATGCGTGCCGCCAGACGGGTTTTGCCATGTTCGCGGAAAGCAACCCGCAGGAAATCATGGATTTGGCTCCCGTCGCGCACCTTTCTGCCATTGAGGGCAAAGTGCCGTTCATCAACTTCTTTGACGGTTTCCGCACCTCGCACGAAATTCAGAAAATCGAAGTATGGGATTATGCCGATCTCAAGGACATGGTGAACATGGACGCGGTAAGGTCGTTCCGTGACCATGCGCTCAACCCGGAGCATCCGGCAATGCGCGGCTCACACGAGAACGGCGACGTGTTCTTCCAGCACCGCGAGGCTTGCAACGCGACCTATGACGCGCTTCCTGCCGTCGTGGAAAAATACATCGACAAAGTGAACAAGAAGCTCGGCACGAATTACGGGCTGTTCGACTATTACGGCGCAAAGGATGCCGATCGCGTCATCGTGGCGATGGGCTCAATCTGTGACGTTGCGGAAGAAGTCATCGATTATCTTACCAAGAAAGGCGAGAAAGTCGGTCTGGTCAAAGTGCATTTGTATCGTCCGTGGCTGCCCAAGAAATTCTTGGAGAAACTGCCCAAGACGGCAAAGAAAATCGCCGTGCTCGACCGCACGAAAGAGCCGGGTTCTTTGGGCGAGCCGTTGTACCTCGACGTTGCGACGACCTTGCGCGAAGCCGGCATGAACGACGTGATTCTGACGGGCGGACGCTACGGTCTTGGCTCAAAGGACACGCCGCCGTCAAGCGTTTTTGCCGTGTACAAGGAGCTGGAAAAGGGCGAGCCAAAGTCGCGCTTTACGATCGGCATTACGGACGACGTTACCCACTTGTCCCTGCCCGAAGTGCGTCCCGCCCCGATTACGTCTGCGGAAGGCACGATTGAGTGCAAGTTCTGGGGCATCGGCGGTGACGGTACGGTCGGCGCGAACAAGGATTCTACCAAAATCATCGGCGACCATACCGACAAGTACATTCAGGCGTATTTCCAGTACGACTCAAAGAAGACGGGCGGCATCACTATCAGCCACCTGCGCTTTGGCGACAAGCCGATCAAGAGTCCGTATTATATCAATCAGGCGGACTTGGTGGCGTGCCACAATCAGTCGTACATCATCAAGGGCTACAAGATGGTGCAGGATGTCAAGCCGAACGGCACGTTCCTCATCAACTGCCAGTGGACGGACGAGGAGCTGGACAAGCACCTGCCTGCGGCATCCAAAAAGTACATTGCGGACAACAATATTACCGTGTACACGGTGGACGCTGTTGACATTGCGACGAAAATCGGTCTGGGCAAGCGCACCTCTACGGTGTTGCAGTCGGCGTTCTTTACGCTGGCAAAAGTGCTTCCGCCGGAAGAAGCAATCAAATATATGAAAGAAAAAGTCGTTGCCAAGTTCAGCAAGAAAGGTCAGGACATTGTTGACATGAACTGCAAGGCAATTGACGAAGGCGCGGGCGCGCTGCACAAGGTGGCCGTTCCCGAAAGCTGGAAGAATCCTCCGGCAGACGCGAAAAAGCCTGCGCTCAAGGGCGAAAAGGCGACCGTGGAAATGGTCGAAAAACTGATGAACCCGATCGCGCTGATGGACGGCGACAGTCTGCCGGTCTCCGCGTTCACGGATCTTGCCGACGGTCAGTTCCCGCTGGGCGCGTCGCAGTACGAAAAACGCGGCACGGCGGTCAACATTCCGCTGTGGGATTACGACAAGTGTATTCAGTGCAATAACTGTGCGTTCGTCTGTTCCCATGCGACAATCCGTCCGTATCTGCTGACCGATGCCGAGGCGGCGGAAGTGGAGAAGAACGGCGGAAAGGCAGTCGATTTGAAGCCCAAGGCAGGAAAGTACAAGTTTACGATTTCGGTCTCTCCGCTTGACTGTATGGGCTGCGGCGAATGCGTTACAGTTTGCCCGGTGCAGGCGCTGTCAATGGTTCCGCAGGAAACTCGCTTGGCAGAACAGGCGGCATGGAACTATCTGGTGGAGAATGTCTCTAAGAAAGAGGATTCCGGCTTTGGCGACAACACCGTCAAAGGAAGCCAGTTCAATCAGCCGCTGCTGGAGTTTTCCGGCTCATGTGCGGGCTGTGCGGAAACATCGTATGCGCGCCTGATTACGCAGCTTTTTGGCGAGCATATGTATATTTCCAACGCGACGGGCTGTTCCTCAATTTGGGGCGGACCGGCGGCGACTTCTCCGTATGTGGTCAACAAGAATTCAAAGAAAGGTCCGGCGTGGGCAAACTCATTGTTCGAGGACAATGCCGAGCATGGCTTGGGTATGTACTCCGGTCAGAAATTCATCCGCGACAACTTGATTGAGCAGATTCAAGAAATCGTGGACGGTGACAAGGCGAGTGCCGAGCTGAAAGCGGCGTTTGCCAAGTTCATCGAGACGAAAAACGACACGCTGGCAAACGCTTCGGCAACGGACGCGCTCGTCGCCGAGCTTGAGAAAGTGAAGTGCGACTGCGTAAAGCCGATTTTGGAGAAGAAGGCGTACCTGTCCAAAAAGTCTGTGTGGATTTTTGGCGGCGACGGCTGGGCATACGACATTGGTTTTGGCGGTTTGGATCACGTGCTTGCTTCCGGCGAGAACGTCAACGTCATGGTGTTCGATACCGAAATGTACTCGAACACGGGCGGACAGGCATCCAAGGCTTCCAACATCGGCGAAGTCTGCCAGTTTGCGGCTGCCGGCAAGGAAATGGGCAAAAAGTCTTTGGCAGAAATCGCGATGACGTATGGCTATGTCTACGTGGCGCAGATTGCCCTGGGCGCAAACCCGGCGCAGGCACTGAAAGTCATTCAGGAGGCGGAGGCATACAATGGTCCGTCGCTGATTATCGGCTATGCTCCGTGTGAATTGCACGGCGTAAAGGGCGGCATGAACCACTGCCAGGACGAAATGAAGGCCGCGGTCAAGGCTGGCTACTGGAATCTGTTCAGCTTTAACCCGGCACTCAAGGCAGAGGGCAAGAATCCGTTCACGCTGACTTCAAAAGAAGGCGACGGTTCTTATCAGGCGTTCTTGAACAACGAGACGCGCTACTCTGCGCTGACCCGCAAGTTCCCCGATCGGGCAAAGGTTTTGTTCGACAGGAACGAGCAGGCGGCAAAGGCTCGCTTCGAGCATTTGCAGAAACTGGTTGACCTGTACAAATAAGGTGTCCTAAGTATGCGATGCGCCGTCCGGCTTGCCGGGCGGCGTTTTTTATGCGCATATTGTCATGGGCGGGGAACTGTGGTAGTATCGTCGGTATGAGAATGCCGTTTGTCCTGCTTTTTTCTGCGCTGCCCTTTCTGTTGTTTGCCCGCCCGGACGTGCGCCCGGATTCGTACTATCGTTTGTGGGGTTCGGTGACCTTGCGCTCGCAGGCAGATTTTTCGGCAGAGTCGGTGCGGTTTGTCACGCTGAATCACGAAGGCGGGCTGCCGGTCAAGGTGCTGGAGTCAGGAGCGGATGCCACGCACGACGGCGCGGACGGCACCTGGTTTTTGGTGATGACGGCCAGTTGGGCATGGGCGCAGGACGAAACACGTGTGCCGCAGTACAGTACATTTTGGGTGTTCCTGCGCGACGACGACCGCATTCAGGCGGTCAGATAAGTTGTCCGCCCGTTCCATATTTCCCGCCTTCCCCCAAAATATTATCCACGCAGTTTTCGGGTGACGTTCGCGACATTCTGATACAATCGGCTTGTGTGTTCCAATATGTTTCACCGCATGAAACAGAATGTTTCACGGCGTGAAACAAAGTGTTTTACCGCATGAAACAAAGTGTTTCACGCCGTGAAACACTTTGTTCGCAATCCATGCGCAGCCTTGTTCCCGCCGTGCCCGAATTGCCGAAACGCGTGTTTTTTGGTATACTGCACGTGCGTTTGCAGGAGTTCGGTATGGGCGGAATTTTCGGAGTCGCTTCCAAAGGCGACTGTTCGTTGGATTTGTTTTTTGGCGTGGACTATCATTCGCATTTGGGTACGCGGCGCGGCGGCTTGGCGGTCTATCGTGACGACGACAAGTTTCAGCGCGCCATCCATAACATTCAGAATGCGCCGTTTCGCACCAAATTTGAGAACGACATCGAAGAAATGCGCGGTCATACGGGCATCGGGTGTATCAGCGATTACGAGCCGCAGCCGCTGATTGCGCGGTCGCATTTGGGTCGGTTTGCCGTGACTACCGTCGGAATCGTGACGAACAAGGACGAGCTGGTCAAGACGCTGATGGACAACGGCGGCGCGTTCCTTGAGATGAGTGGCGGAGAAATCAACCAGACTGAGCTGATTCTTGCGATGATCAACACGCAGAAAACGATTTTGGAAGGCATCCGTTACGTGCAGGAACACGTGCAAGGTTCGGTGACGATGCTTGTCTGCACGCCCGACGGCATTTATGGCGCGCGCGACAAACTGGGGCGCACGCCGCTGCAAATCGGCATTAAGAAAGACGTGAAAGGTTCGATTTTGGCGCACTGCATTTCGTTCGAGAACTTTGCCTACCATAACCTCGGCTACACGGACGAACATGAACTGGGGCCGGCTGAAATCGTATACGTGACGAGCGACCGCTACGAAGTGTTGCAACAGCCGCAGGCGGCAATGAAAATCTGCACGTTCCTGTGGATTTACTACGGCTATCCGACGGCGTGTTATGAGGGCGTGAACGTGGAGACCATGCGCTATAATTGCGGAAAATACCTTGCCCGGCGTGATCAGGACGACAATATCCACCCTGACTGTGCGGCGGGCGTTCCCGACAGCGGCACGGCACACGCAATCGGCTACGCGAACGAGGCAGGCATTCCGTTTACGCGTCCGTTCATCAAGTATACGCCCACTTGGCCGCGGTCGTTCATGCCGACCAATCAGGAGCAGCGCAATCTCATCGCGCACATGAAGCTGATTCCCGTGCCAAAGCTCATCAAGGACAAGAGCATTCTGCTGATTGACGATTCTATCGTGCGCGGTACGCAGTTGCGCGAGACGACCGACTTTCTGTATCAGTCTGGCGCAAAAGAAGTGCATGTGCGTCCCGCCTGTCCGCCAATCATGTTCGGGTGCAAGTATCTGAATTTCAGCCGCTCAAAAAGCGAGATGGACTTGATTGCGCGTCGCGTCGTCAAGCAGTTTGAGGGCGAGCACGCGAGCGACGGGACGCTGGCAAAATACTGCGACCCGGACACGCCGGAATATGCCAGGATGCAGGAAGAAATCCGCAAGCAGCTGCATTTTACTACGCTCCGCTTTCACCGGCTTGACGATATGCTCGATTCGACGGGGCTTGACCACTGCAAACTCTGCACATACTGCTGGAACGGCAAGGAATGATACGTCGCAGGAGCCCCTGCGTCGTCCTTGCATCGGCATATTGCCCGCAGTATTGGTAACGGTTCGTTAATTTTCAACAGCGAGCGAATCTTCGGATTCGGGGGTCGTTGAAAACGCCATTTCGCAACGAAG
>CAZSOK010000091.1:0-8064 GCA_964608445.1 uncultured Treponema sp.
TCCTTTAACATACATTGCCACGCTCCGCATACAGCGCGACGCGGCGCAGTCCCTGCAAGGTCAGTCCCCGGTCAAAGTCGTCGAAGCAGTCCACGATCGGCTGGAGGACGCTGTTCAGTCCGCCGGTCGCCACCACCTGGATGTCAGCGGCGGCAACGCCCGTGCGCGCGCGGAGGTCGGCCTTGGTGCGCGCGATCATGTACTCCACCAGCCCCTTGTAGCCCAGGATCACGCCCGCCTGTATGCACTCCACCGTGTTCGCGCCGAGGCTGGTGGGCGGCGCCTTCAGCTCCACGAGCGGCAGCTGCGCCGTGTTCGCCGAGAGCGAGCGGATCGCCGTTCCCAGGCCGGGCGCGATCGCCACGCCCTGCACCGCGCCGGACTGGTCAACGGTCGTGAACGTGAGCGCCGTGCCGAAGTCCACCACGATCGCGGCCTTCCGGAAACGGCACCATGCCTCCACGGCGTTGCACAGCAGGTCCGCGCCCAGCTCATGCTCGGCGGGCGGGGGAAACGTGACGGGCAGCAGCGGATACAAGTCCTTGCCCACCAGCAGCGGCTTCTTCCCCGTGATGCCGCGCGCGACCGTCACGAACGTCCCCACCAAAGCGGGCACGACCGAGCTCACCACGACCCGCGCGATCCGCGCCGTGTCCACGCCGGCGGCGCGGAACATCATCGCGAGGATTGAGGCGTACTCGTCGCCCGTGCGCCGCGCGTCCGTGCTGATCCGCCATTCGTGCAGCACGTCCGCCGCCTGCGTCACGTCATCATTCGCCGCGAACAGCGCGACGACCACGTTCGTGTTCCCGATGTCTATCGCCAATAACATTGTGCAAATCCCCTTTTTCTGCTAGTATATCGCCATGGAACAGTTGATTCAACCGAGAGTGCTCAAGGGATTCAGGGATTTCCTGCCGGCCGCAGAGATCGCCCGCGCCGACCTGATGGAAAAAATCACGCGGGTGTACCGTTCGTTCGGGTTCGTGCCGATCGACACGCCCGTCCTTGAGTACGCGGAACTCCTGCTGCGCAAGAGCAACGGCGAGACCGAAAAGCAGGTGTTCCGCTTTGAGGACAACGGCGGGCGCGACGTCGCGCTGCGCTTTGACCTGACCGTCCCGTTCGCGCGGTTCACGGCGGAGCACGAGGGCGAGCTTTACTTCCCGTTCAAGCGCTACCACATGGCGAAAGTCTGGCGCGGCGAGAAACCGCAGGCGGGACGCTACCGCGAATTCGTCCAGTGCGACATCGACACGGTCGGCTCGGACAGCGCGGCGGCGGACTTCGAGATCCTGTACGTGATGAAAAGCGCGCTCGCCGCAATCGGCGTGGAGGACGTCACGATCCGCGTCAACCACCGCGGCGTCTTCAACCGCTTCCTCTCCGCGATCGGCGCGGGCGGCTCGCGCGACGACATCCTGTGCGCGGTCGATAAGCTCGCCAAAACCGGCAGGGACGAAGTGCGCAAAGAGCTTGCCGCCTGCACGGGGAGCGCGGACACCGCCGAAAAAATCCTCGCCTACATCGCCGGAGACACGGACTTTGACCGCACGCTCGACATGATGGAGCGCATGGCGGGCGGCGCGGCGGACGACACCCAGCGGCTGCGCGACATCCGCGCCATGATGAAAGCCGCCGGCATAGAAGCGACCTACGTGCTCGACCCGTCAATCACGCGCGGGCTGGACTATTACACCGGCATCGTCTACGAGACGTTCCTGAACGACCTGCCGTCAATCGGCTCGGTCTGCTCCGGCGGACGCTACGACAACCTCGCGGGATTATACATGAAGAACAAACTGTCCGGCGTGGGCGCGTCCATCGGGCTTGACCGCCTGATCGCCGCCCTCGACCAGCTGGGAAAGACCACGCACAGGGGCAGTTACCTTGACGCGGAGATTTTCTGCACCGACGCAAGCCTCGCCATCCACTACCAGCGCGTCGCCAGCCGCCTGCGCGGGCGGGGAATCAGCGTGGAGGTATTCCCCGACGCAAAGAAACTCGCGCAGCAGTACGCGGTCGCGGAGGCAAAAGGCGTGGCGTGGGGCATCCTCATCGGAAAGGCGGAGGCAGAAGCGGACACGCTCACGCTCAAAAACCTCGCGACCCGCGAGCAGCTCGCCGGACTCACCGCAGAGGACGCGGCGGAAAAAATCGCGGCGAGCCGCTAGCGCACGTCCAGCTCCCTGACCGCTGTCTGCGCGCGCATTTTGTTCGCATAGACGGCGACCGCGCCCTGCGGCATCCATCCATCCGCAAAGGCATACCATACCGTCCCTGCCCCGTCGCCGCTCACCATGCGCTCGCCGACAACCTGCAAGATTTCGCCCTTACGGAAATGCGCCACGACCGCCGCGTCATAGCCCGCATCAGCATAGCACGCCGCATACGGCTCGGTGACGACCGCCCACTGGATTTCAGGATCGAGCGCGAGCGGGTCGGAAACATCGAACTGCACGGGAATGTGCTGCCTGACGCACGCACACAGGCACACGCACAGCGCGGACACGCACCAGATCCGCCTCATCGTTTTTTCGGCTCTTCGTCGGGAAGGATGCCCGCAAGGTACTTGACCACCTGCGGATAGATGAGCATATCGCTGTCCACAAACGGCAATTCGGGGATTTCCGCCATTTCCGCCCAGCGGTATTCGGTATGCTCGGTGAGCGCGTACTTTTCCTCCAGCCCGTTGTGCGGCACATAAATCCGATAGGCGTGCAGGTCGCGCACCGCGCCGTCGTGCTTGAACTGCGCCGTCGCGATCAGCTCGCCCACGCGCACCGTCACGCCGAATTCTTCCTTAAACTCGCGGACAAGCCCTTCCTGCTCGTCCTCGCCGTCCTCAACCTTGCCGCCGGGGAATTCCCAGCGGTTTCCCATCTGCCCCGTCGGATTCCGGTGCGCGATCAGCACCTTCTTCCCGTCAAAGGCAATGCACGCGATTGATGTATGCGCCATACCTACCCCTTACAAGAACATGACGCGCGGAAAGATAAAATGCATGATTCCCGCGACGATACAAAACACGCCCAGATACCGCCGCCCCGTCACCATAATGCCCTGCAAGAAGAACGGCAGGCGGATTTCCGTAGAGAGCTTGTTCGCGTAGAACTCAAGGATCAGGGTTGCCCCGCCGCAGATACACGCGAGCGCGGGAACAAGGTCGCCCACCACCGGGGTGTCGTCCTGAACGGGAGAGACAAACAGCAGCACGCCCGAAAAGACCGCAAGGATGCCGACGACCAGGCGGAAAAGCGAATCATTCATGAACGATTCGTGCGCGAACAGCCTGCCGCCGCCCTCCCCGTCATCCGGCTCGCCGCTTTCCCCCGCGTCAAGACCGTCACCGGGCACATCACCGGCAGCCGCGCCGAGCGACGTACCCCGCATGAAATCGGCGGCATACACCAAAATCAGCCCCGCCATCACGTTGAGCAAAACCGCCAAAAAATAGAACTGCAACATACGCTGTCTCCCCTCAAAAGCCAATCGCGGTATCACAGCCCGCGACGCTTTTGTCTTGCAATCTTTTCCGCGCCTTACCGCTGCGCGACGCTCGCGGAAAGCTCTCCGTCCTCGCCCGCAATGCGGAACGTGACGCGCACTTCCAGTATATCATAATCCGTCGCCGTTGTCGCCAGTTTTTGCCGCGTCCCGTCATATTCCGCGCTGATTTCCTCGCGCCGCACCAGCTGCCCGTCCGCATCGAAGAACGAGAATGCCGCCGTGACGGGAACGGGCCGCACCTCAGCATATTTTGCCGTCGCGTCATCCAGCGTGAGATCGGTGTACACCGTGTCCATGTACGAGAACGCCGTCAGCGCGACGGGAACGGCATGGACGGTGCTGCGGTCACGGCGCGGACCGAAATGCCACATGAACAGCATCGCCGCCGCGCAGATGACGACCGAAAAAAACAGGGCGCGGTTCCCGCGCGTGGCGACGAGCGACCTGAAAATCCCCCTGCTGCCGACCTGCATCTTCCCGCCGTAATAATCCTGCACGATTTTCGGCGCGTGGGCAATCCGCCGTTCGCGATCATAATAGAAGACCAGCGCATCATCGCCCTCGCTGTGTCCCTCGTCAATCCCGGAGAAATCCACCGCACACCACCGCTACTCGTGCAGGAACGCATCGACCAGAATATCCGTGCGCCACCAGCCCACCTCTGCCTCGTCGCGCTTGACGAACAGCGCGCTCAGAATGCCCTCCTCGTCAAGGTGCATCACGTAATACAGGATGTCGCCGTGCCGCGCGCCGAGCGTGCGCCGCAGAATGCGCTGCCCGTTCGGCTGCACCATCTGCACCTGAAAGCCTTTGTCCGTGGGAACGGAAAAGAAAAACCAGCCGCTTTCGGTCACGCCCAGGAAATCGTAGGGCATCTGGTACGTGTCCGTGCCCAAGCCATCGGCGACCGTGCCCTCATACGCGGGAATGTCAAGCGGCGCGCCGTAACGTCCCGTAGTCACGTCGAGCGGGTACAGGAGCGTGTGCTGGTACTCCACGCCGGACTGCACCTTGAGCGCGGAATCGAGCGTGTTGGCAAAATAGTCGATTTTCAGGTAGAGCCTGCGCTCCACCAAGTCGGGAATGACGTTCTCAACGGAGATATAGACCGAATCCTCCACGGAATCCTTGTACGGGTTGGGAACGGTCGCCACCGTAATCGGCACGGTGTAGCGCAAAAAACCGTTGTCGCCGAACCAGTAGACCACCGGCCCGTCATTCGTGACGCAGACCACGACCAGCTCGTTCGCGCTGGTGGCATACAACGCCCGGATATACGGGAACGGCGTTCCGCCCGGTCCTTCCTGCCCCAGATAATCCAGGAACGAGCCGTCATCGGCAAAACGAAGCACGGCATGGCGCAATTGCAGGCGTTTTTCCACATCGACCTCCCGCCGTTCGGGAGGCAGCGTGTCCACGGCGTACAAGTACCTGCGCGAATCCACCGCGACTGGGCCGAGCGTATTGAACGGATACGCGACCGCCCGCTTGGTGCTGTTCTCCGCGTTGTCATGGGCAAACGACGGCGCGCCGCCCGCCTCATCGTTGTAATACAGCGTGAGCAGGTCACCATAAGAATTCAGCTCCATGATTTTCTTCGCCTCGCCGTTGGCGACATAAAAGAACCCGTCGCGCATCGCCATGTACGTGCGCACGTCGCCCGCCTGCGACAGGCTGAACAAGTTCAGCTCGTCCTCAAAACTGCCATATTTCAGGGAAAACAACTTTTTCTCGCTCACCGAAGCCACCACGCCCGAACGACGGCACGAAACGGACAACAGCAGGACGGCGACAAAAAGAAAAGGCAAAAAACGGCGCAGATTTCTCATATCAGCAGCACACGGAACACACAACACAATAGCTCCTACGGGAGTCGAACCCGTCTCTCCGCCTTGAGAGGGCGATGAACTAAACCGATATTCGAAGGAGCCGAAACAAAAAGTGCTGACTGACCCAGCCAGCACCCCGTTCCCCAAGGAGGATTCGAACCCCCACAATCAGAACCAGAATCTGAAGTGCTACCATTACACAATCGGGGAATACAGCGTAAGGAGAGTATACCGACTTACGCAAACCGTGTCAAGCAGATACAAGGGAAAAAATGCGGCGCAAGGGATGAAAAAAGATCGCCCCGTCTCCCCATGTTTCATCAACGCATAATATTTTATCGAAAAACGATAAAATATTATTGACAAACGATATATCTCCCGCTATCGTAAGGCATCAACGTACCGGGAGGTCGGCATGGGAATCAAAACATGGGGCAGGAGCATCCGCGTGGTCTCGCGCATTGCCGAGATCGTCTATTTTGTGCTGGCGGCGGCAACGGCAGCGCTTGCCGTCGCTTCGCTCGCACGGGCGGACTGGCTGGGCGGCATAATCGTCCTGAGCAACGGCGGAGACGCTTCCATAGGAACGAACGGGTTTGAAATTACGATTGCCGACCGCGACGGGAACGTCATTCCGGCGGCGGTGACGCTGATTGCGGTCGTCGGCGTGCTGACGATGCTCTGCATGGCGATGATTTTCAGGAACATCCGCCTGATTCTCACCGCCACAGAACAGGGAGCGTGCAGAGCGGACGGCGCGCCGGTCTTCACCGCGGACACCGTGCGCATGGTACGCGAAATCGGGACGTTCTGCATGGCGATTCCGATCATAGGCTTTGCCGCGCTCGCCGTCGGAAGGCTTGTCATCGGCCCCGGACTGGAAGCGAGCGTCCAGCTCCACGGGCTCGCGCTCGGCTTTGCGGTGCTGTGCCTCTCGCGGTTTTTCGCCTACGGCGCGGAACTGGAGCACGAAGTGGAAGGGCTGGTATGAGCGCGGACGAGCCTTCGGAAAAAAGCGGCGGCAAAATCGTCCTCCGCCTTGACCGCATGATGGTGGAACGGAAGATATCCCTGAACGAGCTTGCGGATCGGGTCGGGATCACCAACGTGAACCTGTCAAAAATCAAGAACAACCGGGTGAACGCCATTCGCTTCTCCACGCTGGAAGCGATCTGCGAGGCGCTGGACTGTACCCCCGGCGACATCCTTGTGTACCAAAAATAACCTGCGCGGCATCACGGCGCAGGAAGGAGTTATACTATGAAAAAATTGCTTATGGCAATTGCCGTGGCAGCGGCCGCCGTCTCGTCATCGTTCGCGACGGTGGAGCTGAGCGCGGGCTTTCAGATGACGCCGTACAACGGCATCAAAGTTGAGGGGGCGGACAGCTTCTATGAATCCGTTCCGTTCGGGTTTGAGACGCAGGCGACGTTCTATTTCCGCGACCTGAGGCCGTTCAGTGTCGGCTTGAACGTCGGGCTGGGGTACGACCATTTCACCTGGATCGACGACTCGTCGCTGCGCAAAATCGACGGCGGCTTCAATGCCGCGCTGACGGTCGGACCGGCGTTCCGCTTCGCCATTCCCGGAACGCGCAGCTCGATTTTCGTGTCCCCCGGACTCAAATTCGGCTGCACGGGAATCTCAGTCCCGACGAACGCCGACAACGGTCCGGACACGCACGACACCCTGATCGCCCTGGAATTCGGCTTCCACCTGGATGCCTGCTACACGTTCTGGGTCGTGCAGAACGAACGGTTCGGGCTGGGGCTGAATTTCGGCGCGGGGTACTCGCTGGGATTCGGGCGGGCAGGACGAACCACGGTCGCATGGGGCAAAGACGAAAACGACGACCTTGACCTCAGCTGGGCGGATCTAGACTACGCGCAGCACCTGAAACTCTTTACGGGCGTGACGTTCAGAATCGGAAAATAAGGCACGGCGGCGGGGACATGACGCAAAAAAGGCGGCGCATTCCGCCGCCTTTTTTGGCATACCATGAGATATGCTATCGCACCGCGCAGGAATGCGCCTAGTTGACCGCCTGTGTTGAGCCGAGCGCGCTCATCGCGGTAATTTTTGCCTGTTCGGACATCTCATCGAGCAGCTCCTGCTCCTTCGCGTCCGCTGCTGAAATTTTTCCGAGCGCGACATCAATCTGATGCGCGAGGTTTTCCCGCTCAATGCTGTACAGCACATAATAGCGGTATTCCGTCTGACCGTCCTGCCGCCGTACCTGCGTCCAGAAATCGCGCTCCTTCATAAAGCCGGAAAACTGCGTGTTCGAGAACACCGTCACGATCGCGTGCGCCATCTTCTTTGCGGCTTCCTTGTCCTCGTCCTTATTGCCGCGCGTTCCCGTGCCTGCCGTCGCCGTCACGTTTTCCCTGATCAGCTTGGAAAGCTCCGCCGACGCGTCGTTCGTATCGACCCAGATTTTCAGCAGGTCGCGATCCTGCCCCGTCCCGGTGACCGAAAACGGAATCTTGCCTTCCATTTCGGGCAGGCGCATCAGTGCGCCCTTGTCGCTGTCGTTGACGGCAAACACCCATTCCGGGATCGCGCGTCCCAACTCGGAACCCTGCCAGTCAATGATCTGCGCGCCAGGCTTCACCTCGTTCTTGACCGGGCTTGTCGAAACACAACCCGCCAACACCGCCGCCGCGACCGCGGCAGCCAATCCGTTCACCACACGTGAATGCATAGTATCTCCTTAAGAATAGCA
>CAZSOK010000092.1:0-7778 GCA_964608445.1 uncultured Treponema sp.
CGTGCTGCCCGTGCGCGTGTCCACCCGTCCGCCGTGATTTGAGATATACACAATGTCGGGGCGTACTTCCTTGACGAGCGCGATGTCTTCTTCGCAGAACACGCCCTTGATGACGAACGGAACGCGCAGCCGCTGTTTAATCGCCTTGAGCTGTGCGGCAGTCTTTTTTTCCAGTTGCACGAGGTTGCGCATGGTGACGATGTTGTACGAATCGATGTCGATTCCGACGCATTCTGCCACGGATTCTGACCATTCGACGCGCGCAAAAATGCGGTCGTTGTCGTAAGGCTTGATGAACACCGCCGCGCGCACGGTTTCGTCTTGTTTTTGCAGCCACTTGACCGCGCCAATGCCCGACTGAATCTTGATGTCGGGTGTGCCGTCGCCGATGCTCAGTGCCAAGCCCGCCTTGTGCGCGGAAAACAACATACTGTAATAAAACGACTGCTCGTCCCCAAAGCCGATATTTTCCATTGCGCCGGTGACGGGGGCAAGGCGGATATTTGGCGCGAACGCTGATTTTTCTGCAAAGCGCGAAATGAGCGTCGGATCTGCCTTGCGGCACGCTTCCCAGCCGCCGCAGTTCAGGCGGAAATTTTCGTTATGACGCACGCCGCCCATGCCGGGTATTTCTCCTGTGCAGCCCGTGCCGTCGCAGACCGGGCAAAAATGGCATTTGAAATCAGTCGTTCCCACGCTTTCAGTATAGCAGATTAAAAGCGCAGAATGCAAGCGACCCGGTTTCGCGCCGAACGGTGCTTCTGTCTGCCGCTTTCTCCGCTCAATTATTTTTTCCGCAATCCGATAATAAAAACAGTACGGTTTTTTGAAGGTGGGAGAAAATGAAAAAATCTGAAATTATTTCAATTGTCGCGGGCATCGGGCTGTTCGTGCTTGCCGCAGTGTTTTCCATATCGCTTTTGCTGGCGTTGCCGGGCGTTATGCTCACTGACGCAAATAGATTGTATCTCATGGGCATAATGTTCACGGATGTGTACGGCTGGTGCTCGGCGTTGATTCCCGTGTTTTTGATTGTTGCGGGCATACAATGCTTTAATCCGCGCTGGAACATCAAGCGGGGCGTGATTCTGCTTGGTTCGGTCGTGCCGTTTTTTACGGCGGACGCATTGGAACACGTGTGCAGGATTATCGCAGGCGGCAACGTCGGTCCGGAATTGGGCATAAAGCTGACGACGGCATTGCTGATTGGTGCCGTCGTACTCGGCGTGGAATATTTTCTGCTTGCCATGCTCGGCGACACGCTGCAGCATATTTTTATGGCGCAGGATGATGACCGCACGGAAGATATTTCTGACGAAGACGACGAGGAAATCGCAGCGTTGCTTGCAGAGACCGACATCGATGCGGACGAATCATTGCTTGCCGAAAATGACGCTGTTGCCGATCAGGATGATGCAGGGGAAATTGACGGCGAAGCGGACGAAGACGAAATAATGCACACGCCCGCGACGCTGGCAAACGGCGAGGATAATCCGTTTCTCCACGTGTTTGATACGGCAGTACACGAAAAAAACGAACTGCCCGCTGAGACTGCTGCGGAAACACAGCCGGTTTTGGACGAAACGCCTGCCGAAGACAATCCCAGTTTGCCGGAGGAAATGGTCGTTCCTGTTACGCCGCAGTACAACGAGGACGCGCTCAAATTTCTGCCCGCCGACGAAGAGCCAGAGGAATTGGTCGAGCTGGATTCTTTTGACCCCGACACCGATTCGTTTGCGGACACGGAAATGGAAGAGTCGGCTACCATCGTGGAAGACATTGCCGATGAACTAGACTGGCTGACGGAGGACGAATCCCCGGCGGAAGTGAGCCTTGCCGACGGAGAGCCGGACTATGCCTTTGATGACGACATGATTTCCGAAGAGGAAGCCGCGCTTGCCGAACGCGCCGATCAGGCGGCATTCGATGACGAGGCAGCCGATGACACTGCCGCCGACTACGAGCCGGTTATGGACGCAGACGACGAGATTTTTGAAGATGAGGTGCTGGAGCCAAATCTGATTGATTTTGAGGACGATCATGACGAAGAACTGCCAGAAGTGGAATCGATTGGCTTTGACGAAGCGTTCATCGACGACGACCCCATCGAAGAGCCTGAAGAACCCGAACCGAAAAAACCGAGCCTTGAAGAAATCTTTGCCGAAATGGATGCCGATGCGGCGGACGATCCTGTGTTTGCCGAAGAAAAGACTGTTATCTCCGTGGCAGCCGCCCCAGAAACCGTCGATCCGCTTGCGCCGCCCGTCGTTGACGCGGACGGGCAGTTGTTCGCGCAGCATGAGCCGCCTGTTTTTGACGATGAGCCTGCCGATCCGCAATCTGAGCAGGACGATTTTTCCGCAGAAGATGAGCGCGTCGTTCGTTTGGAAAGCCCCGCTCCGCTCGTGGAAGAGCCGAAAATCGAAAAACGAAGAATCCGCGGGCCGTACAAAATTCCGACCGATTTGCTGGACACGTATTCCAATGGCGAATATTGGTTGATTGACGAAGAGACAAAACAAGCCGCGAGCGATTTGAAGGATACGCTCAGCGAATTCAAAATCGAAGCGGAAGTGACGGGCATCCGAAAAGGGCCGGTCGTCACGATGTTCGAGATTTTGCCTGCGCCGGGTGTCAAATTGAGCAAAATCGTCGCCTTGCAGGACAATATCGCGCTCCGCCTGGCGGCAAGCAGCGTCCGCATCGTCGCGCCTATTCCCGGCAAACACGCCGTCGGAATCGAAGTGCCGAACAAAGAACGCGCGGTGGTCAGTTTTAAGGAAATCGTGGATTTGGATTTGCCGCAGTTCAGCAAAATGGCAATCCCGGTCATTTTGGGCAAAGACATTTCCGGTGAACCGCGCGTGCTCGACCTGGCGAAAACGCCGCACCTGCTCATTGCCGGCTCGACGGGCGCGGGAAAATCAGTCTGCGTGAACAGCATGATTCTTTCTATCTTGTATAAACGCAGTCCGCAGGATGTCAAGCTGATTATGATTGACCCTAAAGTCGTGGAACTCAAACTGTACAACGACATTCCGCACTTGCTCACGCCGGTCATTACCGAAAGCAAACGCGCGTTCCAGTCGCTCCAGTATTGTCTGTGCGAAATGGAACGCCGCTACGCGTGTTTGGACGGCATGGGCGTGCGCGATATTGCCAGCTACAACAAACGAATTGTGGAGCGCAACATTGCGGCGGAAAAATTGCCGTATATCGTGGTGATTATCGACGAATTCGCCGACTTGATGGCGACGACGGGCAAGGAACTGGAATCGACGATTGCGCGGCTTGCCGCCATGAGCCGTGCCGTCGGCATTCATTTGGTGCTTGCGACGCAGCGTCCGTCAATCGACGTGATTACGGGGCTGATTAAGGCGAACATTCCGAGCCGCATTGCGTTCATGGTCGCGTCAAAGATGGACAGCCGCATCATCATCGATCAGGTGGGCGCGGAAAAACTGCTTGGCAAGGGCGACATGCTGTTCGCGAGCGCGACCGATCCGTTCCCCGTGCGTATTCAGGGTACGCTCGTCAACGACAACGAAGTGGAACACGTCGTCGAATTCGTCAAGCAGTACGGCGAGCCGGAATACATTGACGACGAGATTTTTGTTGACGATGACGACGATGACAGCTCAGGTCCGGGATTGTTCGGCGAGGGCGATGATCCGTTGTATGACGAAGCCTTGCAGATTGTGATGCAGGCGGGCAAGGCGAGCGCGAGTTACATTCAGCGGCGGCTGAAAATCGGATACAACCGCGCTGCCCGCTTGGTGGAAGAAATGGAAGAGCGCGGAATCGTCGGCCCGGCAAACGGCTCAAAACCGCGCGAAGTCATCTGTGTGCCGTAAAATGCCCGGTCGGTTCGGCGAAAAAAAAATCCCTGCTGATTGTAGCAGGGATTTTTCATTGCAAGCCAAATATTACTTTGATTTTTTCGTCGTCGTTTTCTTCGGTTTTTCGGCGGTTGCTTTTTTTGCGGGCGGCACTTTCTTGTTCTCAATGCACACCACCACGCTGTTGTCAGTGCTGCTGAACGGAGCGGGAATGTATTTGTCTGCTTCCCAATCGTTGTCCCAGCGGCTGCCGTCCAGCAAATAACGGAACTGGTATTCCTTGCCGGTTGCCAGTTCAAGTTCTACTGAAAAAGAACCGTCTTTTGCTTTTTTCAACGGCGTTTCAGTACTGCTCCAACTATTGAAATCTCCGGCGATTGAAATTGATTTTGCACCTTGCGCAGCCTCTTTTTTTACCGTAAAAACAACTGTGCATTTTTTCCCGTCGGCAGAAAATGTCTTTTTTAACGACATAACCTTTTACCTCAATTTATTTTGAAAGACAATAATTCGGAGATAACATCTCACTATGTCGTCAGTATAATGAAAAGATTTTTTTTAGTACAGTAGTTAAGGAAATTTTATGGCAAAATAGGTGATTTTTTTCTTGTTTTGGAACGATTTTTGTTGTTGATTCTGAAGAAATGCGGTATATTAGTTTAAATAGAACCCCGTTGATTTATCCAAATTGCAGACGGGAGCCGTTTTTCAGGAGCGGCGAATTTTGCTAAATAGGAGGCTCTGGCATGAGTGCTGTCTTATCTAACAATCATTATCTTTTTACATCAGAATCAGTGGGCGAAGGGCATCCCGACAAACTGTGCGATCAGATTTCCGATGCCATTTTGGACGCGTGTCTTGCGCAGGATTCTGAAAGCCACGTCGCGTGTGAGACGTTTTCGTCCACGGGACTGGTGCTGATTGGCGGCGAGCTGATTACAAAAAGTTCCGTGGATTTCCAGAAAGTTGCCCGCGATGTGGCGAGGAATATCGGCTACACGAATGCCGATTATGGGCTGGACTGCAATACTATGGCGGTGCTGAATATGATTCACGCGCAAAGTCCCGACATCGATCAGGGCGTTGAGGGGCGCGGGCTTGCGGAATTCAAAGGCTTGCAGGGCGCAGGCGATCAGGGCATGATGTTCGGCTTTGCCTGCAACGAAACCCCCGAACTGATGCCCGCGCCGATTATGTACGCGCACAAATTGTTGCGCCGCGCCGCCCGCCTGCGGAAAGACAAGACGATTGATTGGCTTCGCCCCGACGCAAAAAGTCAGGTGACAATTGAGTACGAAGGACACAAACCTGTCAGGATTGATACGGTCGTTATCAGCCATCAGCACGACCCCGACGTGACTTATGAGACGATAAAAGAGCGCATCATCGAAGAAATCATCAAGCCGGAGCTTGAGCCGACTGGCTTGCTTGACGGTCAGACCAAGTATTTCGTCAATCCGACGGGGCGTTTTGTGATTGGCGGACCGTTCGGCGACGCGGGATTGACCGGGCGAAAAATCATCGTGGACACGTATGGCGGCATGGGACGGCACGGCGGCGGTGCGTTCAGCGGAAAAGATCCGTCCAAAGTTGACCGTTCCGCCGCGTATATGGCGCGGTATATCGCAAAGAACGTGGTCGCCGCCGCTCTTGCCGACCGTTGCGAAGTGCAGCTGGCATACGCAATCGGCGTTCCGTTCCCGGTTTCAGTCATGGTGGACACGTTCGGCACGGAAAAAGTGGCGCGACCAAGCATCACCGAAGCCGTCAAGGAAGTGTTCGACTGTACGCCCGCCGGTATCGTCAAGACGCTGGATTTGAAACGCCCGATATATTGCCCGACCGCGGCATACGGACATTTCGGCAGGAGCGAATTCAGCTGGGAAAAAACCGACAAGACGGACGCGCTCAAAAACGCAATCAAATAAATCAATCGTGCTGTCATAGTATCCCGTGCAGAATGCTGCGCGGGATTTTTTATGGAGATAGAAAATGCAGTTGCTGTCAGAAGACCAAATCGTGGATGTGATGGAGCGTTTTAAGGCGCGTAATCCCGATCCTAAATCGGAACTTGCCTGGAAAGACCCGTACACGCTGTTGGTAAGCGTCGTGCTGAGCGCACAGGCGACCGATAAAAGCGTCAACCTTGCCACGGAAAAGTTGTATGCCGTTGCGGACACGCCGCAAAAAATACTCGCGCTCGGCGTTGACGGGCTGATTCCGTACATAAAATCGATTGGATTGTATCGCACAAAGGCGGAACACGTCATTGCGTTGAGCCGCAAGCTGCTGGACGAATTTGGCGGTAACGTGCCGCACGACCGCGACGCGCTCATGACTTTGCCCGGCGTGGGGCGCAAGACGGCGAACGTCGTGCTAAACGTCGTCTGGAATGAGCCGACCATGCCCGTGGACACACATCTTCTGCGCATTTGCCCCAAAATCGGTCTGGCGGAAGGCACGACGCCCGCGCAGGTGGAGCAAAGCCTGCTTGCACGTATTCCGCCGCAGTACCTGAATCATGCGCATCATTGGCTTATTTTGCACGGCCGCTATATTTGCACGGCACGAAATCCCCAGTGCGACCGTTGTTTTCTGCAAGACCTGTGCAAGCACAACGCATAGCATTTTTTGCGGTATCGGATAAAATAAAAAAGGAGGTGCGTATGTCTGTTTTTGGTATCGTTATGACCGTGCTTATGTGTGCGGGCGGCGTGGCAGTAATCGTGTATATCGTCGGGATTTTTCTCCGGCGCGATCACAAATCCATTGCCGAAATCATACGCGGTAATGACGAAAAATACGAATAATGCTATAATGGCACACATTTTTAGGAGGCGATTTTAATGGAAGAAACGGCGACGGCAGTGAATATGATTAAGGACGTAGGGGCCGAGGCGATACAGGAGACTTGGCATCTGCTGCATATTGACGATTTGCGACGGTTTACTACCTGGGAAAACCTGATACACGCGGTTTTTTCGCTGATAACGATCCTGATTTTCTACATTATATATCGCGTTGTCAAAGGAATCGTCAAAAAGCGACTGACGGTAAGCATGAAACCCGCCCTTGCGCAGGGCATTTCAAAAGCCATCAGTTATGTGTTTTATGTGCTGATGGTCATGTATGTGCTTGGTCTGTTCGGCATCAACTTGGGCGCGGTTTGGGGCGCGGCGGGCATTGCGGGAGTCGCAATCGGCTTTGCCGCGCAGACTTCGGTCAGCAACCTGATCAGCGGTTTGTTCGTGGTGACCGACAAGGCGATGAAAATCGGCGATTTCATTGAAGTTGACGGCGTGAGCGGTACGGTTGATGCCATCAGTTTTCTTTCGGTGCGTGTGCATACGGCGGACAATCAGCTGGTGCGCATTCCGAATTCGCTGGTTATCAACAACAAGCTCAAGAATTATGCGACGTATGATTATCGCCGCCACGTGTTTGAGTTTTCCGTCGATTATTCCAGCGATTTGGACAAGACGTTGGAGGCGATCAGGCAAGTGCCGGCGCGTTGTCCGACCGTAGTAACCGACGAAGGGCATGAGCCGGCGGTGTGGTACGTCGCGCTCGGTGAAAGCGGCATTACAATGAACCTGATTGTATGGTGCAAGCGTACCGATTTCTTCCAGACCAAAAACGATGTGTGCGTGAATGTCGCCAAAGTCTGCCGCGAAAACGGCGTGAACATTCCGTTCAACCGCATGGACGTAACGATTCTGAACGACACGACGACGCCTGCCGCGTCAAACGCATAACGGCGGGGGCAAAAGCACGGACAATACGGCGCTTTTTGTTTTGCCCTGTGCCATCGTTTCGTCTTTCAGAAAACCGTACACGACGCGCACGGCTCGTCACACAAAAGGTTTCTTTGCGAATCGCGCTTTTCCTGGCGATTTTGCGCCGCAGGGCAAAAAAAGTACGGCGTATTTTTCCCAAAAA
>CAZSOK010000093.1:0-3668 GCA_964608445.1 uncultured Treponema sp.
TTGCTGTCGCAGCCCGCACGACGCGAGAATCTTTGGGGCGGGGCGCAGTTCATGCCGTTCTGTTCTTTCCGCACCGTATCTTTTCATGGCGGTGCGGTTTTATTATAATAGAAACTACATGCTGCCCGTGCGGCAGCGGACAAAAAACGAGGGTACTATGATAGAAGTTGCGCACTTGTCCCGGCAGTTTGGGACATTTCGTGCGGTGGACGACATCAGTTTTTCCATTCCGACGGGGCAGATTGTCGGTCTGCTCGGTCCGAACGGAGCGGGAAAGACGACCACCATGCGCATGATCACCGGTTTCCTGTCGCCGACGGCAGGAAGCATTTCAGTTGACGGCACGGATATTTCCGAAAATCCCGTGGAGGCAAAGCGGAAAATCGGCTATATGCCCGAAAGCGCGCCGCTCTACAGCGACATGATCGTGGACGACTACCTGCGCTACGTGGCGCAGGTGCAGGGCGTGGACGCGGACGAGAAAGTGCCCGCGCTGTGCGAGACGTGCGGGCTGAAAGAGGTGATGCACAAGAACATCGCCGACCTGTCGCGCGGATACCGCCAGCGCGTGGGGCTTGCGCACGCGCTCATGAACGACCCGGAAATCCTCATCCTTGACGAGCCGACGAGCGGGCTTGACCCCAACCAAATCCAGGACGTGCGCGATGTTATCAAGGAAATCGGAAAGACGCGCACGGTCATCATCTCCACGCATATCCTGGGCGAAGTGGAGATGCTCTGCGCGCGCGTCATCATCATCGCCAAAGGAAAAATCGTGGCGGACAGTCCTACGGACGAACTGCGCGAGAAATACGGACACGCGGCGAGCGTCTTTGTGCAGGCGGCGGGATGCTCGTATGACGAGCTGTCTGCCGCAGTGAGCGGGGCTGCCGGGGTGGCAGGCTGCACGAAAGAGACCGCTGAAACGGTGGAAGGCGTACAGACGGCCGCGCTGCTGGCGCATGCCAAAGACGATGCCGAAATCCGCCCCGCCGTGTTCAAGGCCGTCGCCGAAAAAGGCTGGACGCTGTACGAACTTTCTCTCCGGCGCAACAGCCTTGAGGACGTGTTCCATGCGCTCACGCAGAGCGACGCGGCACAAGGAGAAGCACAATGAACGCACCAAAAAAAACACATCCCGCGCTCATCATCATGCGGCGCGAGCTTGCCGCCTATTTTGCCAGCCCGGTAGCCTATATCGTGACGGGGCTGTTCCTGATCGTGTCGGGCGTATTCTTCTTTATGACGTTCTTCCTGGCGAACCGCGCCGAGCTGCGCGACTTCTTTTCGCTGCTGCCGATAACGCTGTCGTTCTTCATTCCCGCGCTCACCATGCGTATGCTCGCGGAGGAGAAGCGCAGCGGGTCGATTGAGACGCTGCTCACCCTGCCCGTCACCGCGCTTGACGTGACGATCGGCAAATTCCTCGCGGCGTTCGTGAGCGGGGCGGCAATGCTCGTTCCCTCGCTCGCCTACGTCGTCACCTGCGTCATCTTCGGCGCGCCGGATGCCGGCCCGATTGTGGGCGGGTACGTCGGCACATTCTTCCTGATCGCGGCGTTCAGCGCGATCGGCTTGTTCGCCACCAGCCTGACGAAAAACCAGATCGTCGCGTTCTTCATCGCCTGTCCGATCTGCCTGGCGTTTTCGTTGCTCGGCGGATTCCTGGTGTTCCTGCCCGCCTGGCTGGTCAACATCTGCTCGTACTTTTCCGCGTACAGCCATTTCGTCTCTATTTCACGGGGCATCATCGACACGCGCGACCTGCTCTATTTCATCTCGCTGACGGCGATATTCCTTGCGCTCACCGTGGAAATCCTGAAAGGAGGCAGCCGAAAATGAAAAAACTGCTCGATTATCTCAAGTCACCCCGCAGCGACATCGTGCTGTTCGCGATTTTCCTGCTGCTGCTCAACCTGGTCGCCTACCGCGCGTTCTTCCGCATCGATCTGACCGCGCCGCGCTCGTACTCGCTGTCCAAGGCGAGCATTCAGACCGTGCGCACGCTCGAAGAGCCGCTGAGCGTGAAGGTGTTCTTCTCAAAGAACCTGCCCGCGCCCTACAACAGCGTGGAGCAGTACGTGCGCGACCTGCTCACCGAATACAAGGGCAAGGCGAACCGCTATTTCTCCTATGAATTCTTCGACATGTCCAAGCCCGACAACGAGCGGATTGCCCGCAACTACCGGCTGAACCAGATGCAGATACGCGAGGTCAAGAACAACGAGGTCGGCTTCAAGCAGGTGTGGATGGGCATGGTATTCACCTATGCCGACACGGTGGAAATCCTTGACGGCATCGCCTCGGAAGAGGGGCTGGAGTACAAAATCACCACGACGATCAGCACGATGATTGCCACGACGAACACGCTCGCCGGGCTGAACGGAACGGTCGCGCTCACGCTCTACAAGACCGATGCCATGCGCGACCTGGGAATCCAGGGCTTTGGTGAGATGGAGACGGAAATCCGCCGTGCCTATACGGTGGTCAACGCAAAGAACCAGGACAAAATCACCTTTTCGGTGGTTGAGCCGACGTATGAGGAGGCCATGCCGGTCGTGCAGCAGTACGGCATTCAGGCAATCAACTGGGACAACGGCGAGCAGCACGGCGTGCTCGGCCTGGTACTCTCCTACGGCGATTCGTTCCGCACGTTGCCCGTCCGCCTTGCGCGCGACTTCTTCGGGCGCAACTACATTGCGGGGCTGGACACGCTTCAGGACGACCTTGCCGAAAGCCTCAAAAGCCTGGTGTCAAAATCCGTGGAGATCGGCTATATCCGGGGACACGGCGAGTGGGATCCCACCGACGACGAGAACGGAGCGGCCGCGCTCGCAGAACTGCTCAAGGACCGCTATTCGTTCAAGCTGCTCGACCTGCGCACCGACGACATCACGCCGAACCTGACGAGCGTCATCATCAACGGGCCAAAGCGCGCCTTTACCGACGAGGAATTGTACAAGCTCGACCAGTACCTGCTGCGCGGCGGAAACCTCATGCTGTTCATCGATCCCGTGGACGAAGTGCTTCCGACCGGGGAAATGGCATACTACCAGCAGCCCAGCTACAATGAGATCGACCTGGGGCTGGAACGGATTCTGGACAGCTACGGCATTGCGTTCGGCAAGAATTATGTGCTTGACGAACGTTGCTACCGACAGCAGAGCCAGGGCTACGGCGCGATGCCGATTTATTTCATTCCCGAACTGCAAAAGCAGAACATGAACCAAAAGAACGTCATCAGCAAGAACCTGGGCTACGTCTACTTTATGCAGAACAGCTCGATTGACGTGAGCGGGGCGCAGGAGGCAGACGGCAAAAAAGTGACCGTGCTTGCCAAGTCGTCGCCGCACAGCTGGCTGATGAGCGGCTCGTTCCACACGAATCCCACGTACCTGCGCGTACCGGCGGATAAAAGCCAGCTCAAGAGCGAGGATCTTGCCGTCCTGGTCGAGGGCAGGTTTACCAGCGCGTTCGATGCGAAGCCTGCGGACGACGGTGCGGGCGACGCTTCGCTTTCGGTAAGCGACCATTTGAGCGAAAGCATTCAAAGCGGAAAGATTTTCGCGGTCGGATCGTCCAAGCTGACGCGCCCGCAGCTGCTCGTGAATGACGAGCAGCCCGTCGCGATATTCGTGCGCAATGCCGTGGATTATATGAACGGCGAG
>CAZSOK010000093.1:3768-7772 GCA_964608445.1 uncultured Treponema sp.
GGCGTACTGCTGTGCGTCTCCATCGTCCAGACAATCAACGCGCACCGCTCGCCCGTCAAGGAGTTCACGCTCAAGGACGAGCCGGACACGATTACGATTACGTCCGCCGCAAACGGCACGGTGACGCTCACCAAGGACGGCGACGCATGGCTTGTGGACGGGCTGCCCGCAGAAGAGAACCAAATCTATCTCCTGACGAACGCGCTCAAAAGCATCAAGACGCTGGGGACGGTATCCCGCTCCAACGCGGATCGCGACGTGCAACGCTACGGGCTGGACGACATGAGCAACATCACCGTGAGCGCGACCAAAGACGGCACGACGCTGCGCACACTCACGCTCGGAAAGACTGCCGTCAATGCCGACCAGACGTATATCCGCGTAGACGGCGGGGCGGAGACGCTCATCGCAAGCGGCAACCTGCGCGGTCAGTTTGACGTGACTGCCGAAGACCTTGCCGCAGAGCCGGAAACAGACGAGGCGGACGAGGTGGCAGAAGCCGAATCAACATACCCCGACGCAGAGCATCGGGATATGTTGTTCTCATAAGGTATCGCAGTCGGGTTTTATACCCTTTATTACGACGCTATTCGCAACGCAGTTTCCAGCGGAGCGTCGGGGTATAAAACCCTCCGCACGAATAACACGGCAAGAAAAAAAAATCCTGCGGCGAACAACCGCAGGATTTTTTTGCGCTATTGCATCAGCTTTGCGTATTTCTGCGCGAGCCGCTTTGACTTGACCGCCGCAAGCCCGCAGTAATTCGCCGGGTTCTCAAAGAACGTCGCCGGATTCGCGATTCCCAGTTTTTCCAACTGCGCGGTGATTTTTGCGAACGCGTCCTCATGGGTTTTGAGTACCTCAAAGAACGTCTTTCCCGTCTCCTCGGCTTCCAGCGTGATTTTGCGGATAACCTCATGCCCGTCGTTCACGCCGGCTTCGCCCAGCAGGATATACGCCGGCTCGGCAAGCACACCGCCGCGCACCTTGCCGCCCGCGCCCTGCAAATTGCGCGCCATGCCCGCTTTGTCCGCCTGCAAGCCTTTGACGACCGCATTCATGCGGGCAACCGCCATCGTAAAGCCGGAAACATAATCGCTGATAAAACGCTGGCTCGCCGAATTGGTCAGGTCGCGCTGATGCTCGCTGATTTGGTCCATGTAGAACGTCATCACGCGCGGACACATCGCCTTCCACAATGACTTGACGTGCTCGCTGTTCCAGGGATTGCGCTTCTGCGGCATGGTGGAAGAGCCGACCTGCGTGGACGCAAAATACTCGAACACTTCGCCGATTTCGCTGCGCTGCAAATTGCGCAGGTCGTCGGCAAGGTTTGCGATAATGCCGAACGCCACGTTCATTTCGAGCAGGAGGCGCAGCACGTGTTCCGGCTCGACCAGCTGGTTCGCGTACTCGCTCGGCTTCAGCCCCAGGAACGCGGTGTACACGCGCTCCAGTTCTTCGGGATCTTTGACAATCATGGAAGGTCCGTTGTACGACCCGACCGGACCGGCAAGCTTGCCCACCAAATCGTTGCTCAGTTCCTCAATGCGCAGGATTGACTTGCCCAAACGCGCCACGAATTCGGCAATGCTCCATCCGAACGTAATCGGAACGGCGTGCTGCCCATGCGTGCGCCCTACCTGCGGCGTGTCGCACTCACGCTCGGCAATCTCGCACAAATACAACTCCAGTTTTTTGAGTTCGGGAAGCACGACGTTCTGCGTCACGTCGCGCATCCGGCAGGAAAGCGCCGTGTCCAGAATATCGACCGATGTCGCGCCCAAATGGACGAGCGGCCCGATGCCGGCATCGACTTTCCGCTTCATCACGTTGACGAGCGCACGGATATTATGCTTCGTTTTTTCTTCTTCGGCGTACACTTCTTCGGGGTCGATGTTCGCGGCGATGTCGTCCAACTTTTTCGCGGTGTCGTCCGTCAGCTCGCCCCGCACCGTGAGGTGCGCCTTGACCAAAGCCGCCTCGCACAGCGCACAGGAACGGACGGAAGCCTGCTCGGAAATATACTGCGACAGCCCGTCAAACACCGCCTTTTCGGAAAGCGAATAGCGGTGGTCGATACATGAGAGATTCTCAAAAATATTGCGTGTTTCCATACTGCATTATTGCCGATATGGGCGAAAATTACAATCTTTTCCGCAAAAAATATCGGTGCCAGCCGTCCCGCCGCCATGCGTCCAGCCACCTGTCACAAACAAGCACTATTCCCATGGCGACAATATTTTCCAGCAGCCGTTTTGTCCGCGCTGACGCGCAAAAGTATTGCTTTCAGAAGCATTTTTCTTTTATTCATATCATAAATTTCCCTTTGATTTTTTATAAAAAATGCAATTAGTGATTTAGCTTTCTTCGTAATCTCCACTCATCTTTATAGTGTTTTATTTCCTCTGTTATTTTTCCATAATCAAAAAATGACTTTCCACGATTGAAGACACCATAATAGCATATTTCGCCAGAATTTGCATCGTAAATAAATCGTCCTATCCAATCTCCAGGATTGCCTTCGCCGAGATGGTACGGAGGCCTATAGTCGCTTTTCATTATCCAGGGCAGTTCTTTTGAAACTCGGAAAAAGTCAATTTCTATGAGCCTTTCTTCGGCCGCCGGATTTTTTTCATTTATCTCATCAACAGACTGTGAGATGAAATCGGCAGAAAGAATGCCCTGCAAATAATCATCAAGCAGAATTTTCAGTTCGTCTATGTCTTGCGGAGGATTGTTTATCAGGAAACCTTTTTCTCTTTTATTATTGACGACATAATCATAAAAATCCAATTCCCGTATTTCTGTTTGTCTGTTTTGACAACCAACCAGCAATAAAGTTGTGATAATGAGAAAGAACATGATTATTCTGTTCTTCATAGCGCGACCTCCAAATCTTCATAAAATATAGCGTGTGTAACAAATGGTTTAAATTTGCCTTTATATTTCACTGAATGCTGCAAGTAATACCATGCTCTGAATCCTGCCAACGATATGAATTTTATACCAGCTTTGGAACATTTTAAATCATCATCATTCAATCCGTAATGATCAAAAATATCAAATTTTATTTTGCATTTTAATACATTATTTTCGATTTTTGCATCCGTGATTGTTAAAGTATTTCCATGTGTAACATGAATTGCAATCATTAATCCGGTAAATGGATTTTCATATTTAGGAAGTGTAGCATCCCTCTGGAACTCTTCATCGATAAGATTATCTTTTAGCAATTCATAAACATCTCCTTTATACTCTTTTATGTATTTTGTAATTGTAGAAATAGAATAATTCACATAATCTACCGTAGATTTGTTTTTTCGAACTTCGCTTGTAAGTATTGGCGATTCAAAGTCTGCCCCATTTCCATTAATAAAATGACTTAACAAAGATTCATTTACTTTTCCCATGTTTGAGTTGAACAATGAACAGGTTTGAAGCAAATCTCTCATATAACCTATATGGAATAATTCACCAATTTTAAAATACTTGAAACCTGTCGGATTACATAAATAAATTTCTTTAGTCATTGTTTTATTGTAGTCATCGATAGTGCTTTTAAAATCTTGTCCTAGTTGTAACATTTCTGAATCGGTTTTATTATTATATTGCATATCAGGCATAGGGTTTCTTTCCGCATCAAAACCGGGTTGTTTTTTTGATTTAAAAATAATTTCGTCAGGAAAGACTATGCAATAATCATTGTCAATCATTTCTTGCTTTTCTTCATTCAGCGTAATTTTGAATGAACATATTTTTAAAACATCTACTTTCTCTTTTGGTCTTATAATTGTATTTTTCTTTATGAGATGGTTTATTATCTTTCCTTTATTCTCTTTTTCAAGCCATACTACTAATTGATATTGATTTCGCCCTGTATTCTCTATATTTTGCTCGTTCAATAATATGCTGGCATAATACCAAGCACCTGTGTCATTATTTACCGTATCTTTTATTATATTTATTGTATCTGCCATAATTTAATCCTTGAAAACAATAAA
>CAZSOK010000094.1:0-7752 GCA_964608445.1 uncultured Treponema sp.
GATTTATCCTTACCATAACCTATGGTTATCCTTTGGATAAATCAATTTATGGTAAGGATAATTTTATGTATCCAAAGGATAAATCCTGTGCGCGGAATGATAAAAAATCTGCCAGTCCCAAGCGGAAAAGTATCCCGGCTACTTTTTTGCCTGTTGTCGATAACCGTGCGTGAATTACCCATGACAAAAAAGCGTAATACTGATATACTTGTCCTATGTCAAAATATACGGCGAACACAGTGATTCTTTCCCTGCTTGCGGCGATGTTTTTTGTTTCGTGCGGAACGAAAACAACGCGTCAGATAGAAATTGGCGGCAGTTATTATTATTGGGAAGGGTCTGCCAAGTCAAAGCTGGGCGATGCGCTGCGCAATGCCGATTCATTCAAAAAACTGGACGATACTTCGGTGTATAACCTGAGCAACGTGCTGGGAAAAGGGGCGCATTACGTGTGGATTCGCGCCGAATTTGACATTCCGCCGCGGCTTGAAGGGCAGACGCTTGGTCTGGTCGTGCCGCGCTTGCGCTTTGCCGAGGAACTGTACTGCAACCGCGCGCGCGTTCTCAAATATGGCTCTCCGCAGGGGCGCGGCGCTTTGTCCGAGGTGCAGCTTTTTTCTTTTCCGACGAGCGTGCTCAACCGGGACGGAGAAAATACGATTTTCATAAAAATGTTTACGCAGGGGCTGGGCGGTATTTCTACGCATGCGGTCATCATGCCGTTTTATGAGGCGTACTCAATGTTTGAGCGGCTTAATTTTTATCATGCGCGGGTATACATTTTCCTGGTGGGAATACAGCTTTTCGCATTCATTCTGTATCTGGTGTTCTATATCAAGCTCAGGAAATTCAGGGAATACTTTGACTTTGCGATTATCAATATCTTTACGCTTGTCCTCCTGATTCCGTTTTTTGTCACGGAACTGCCGAGTTATTGGGTCGATCGGATTCCGTTCCTGCTGTTTGCCAAATGCACGTTGTGGCTTCCGCTGTATGTCATCGGCTATTTCTTGTCGTCGTTCGTCATGCATTACCAGAAGATTTTGTTTTCGCGCTCGGTGGACATTATGCGCGCGTCGGTGCTTGCCGGGCAGATTGTGGTGATGATGGCAATGCCCACGTATGAAACGCTTATGCTTGTCGCGCCGCTTCTGCTGAGCCTGTCGGTGTTGCAGTTGGCGGGCGTTTTTGCGTTCCTGGTTCGGAATCTGTTCCGCCCGTACTCGCGTATGCGCGCGCTGGAATGCGGCATTATTTTTTTGCCGGTCATCTGCGCCGCTGTCTTTGATATTGTTATCCGCGCGCACGACAAGTCGCAGACGTATCCTGTTTTCTCGCTGTTCGGCTGGCTGTTCAGTATTCTTGGTCTGCTCGTCGTGCTGATCATGCGCTTTTCGCGGATTTATAAGGATTACGAGCAGCTGACCGACCATTTGCAGGACGAAGTGAACGTGCGCACACAGGATTTGTACAGCCTCAACCGCGAGCTTTCCCGGCTGAACGAGCATCTGGAAGATGAGAAATTCAAGGCGGACATGGACTTGCAGATGGCGTCGCTCGTGCAGCAGCGGTTTCTGCCGCAGCCGAACAAACAGTTCCGTGGGTGGGACATTGCGGTGTATTACAGTCCGTCGTCAATCGTTTCGGGCGATTTGTACGATTACTACAATGACAACGAAAAGCTGAACGGACTTGCGCTCTTTGACGTTTCGGGGCATGGCATTTCGTCGAGCCTTGTGGCGATGCTTTCCAAGAATATCATTTCCCGCGTGTTCCAGAAAGGATTTATCATTGACGAGCCGATTGACCGGGTACTCAACCGCATCAATAATGTCATTCTGAACGAAAAAGGCGACATCGACAATTATCTGACGGGCATTTTGTGCCGCTTTGAAGCGGACGCGGATTCCGACACGTTCAGGGTGGAGCTGGGGAACGCGGGGCATCCGTATCCGCTCAAATTCAGCGCGCGCGACAATGAGATTTTTGAGCTGCGCGGCAATTCCGGCAAAAAATATTACGGCGCAATCGGTATGCGGGACATCGACATTTCGTTCGCAAAGTCCGATTTTGTCATGGCGGAGGGCGACGTGCTTATCTGCTACACTGACGGTCTGACCGAAGCGCTGAACACTAAGCAGGAGCAGTTCGGGGCAGAACGCGTCAAGCAGCTGGTCAAAGAGAACAGCGCGCTTTCTGCGAATGAGCTGCTCAAATGCATTATGAAAAGTCATACGGCATTCACCAAAGGCAAGCAGCTTGAGGACGACATCACGCTGGTGATTGCCAAGCGCACCAATATGGCTGCCTTTGTTTCCCAAGAGACCGACGATGATCAGGAGAAAGAAGACTTTATCGAACTGTTCCCGATAGAAGATGAAGTCGCCAATGTCAATGGGGGGGGGTGGACATTGTAGAGCTTCTTCCCGTTGAAGACTAAACGTGGTATACTTTGCCCATGAGTACCTTATACGAAAAAGCGTTGGAAAAACACGCCGCCTGGCGCGGCAAGATTACGACGGAACTCAAAATGCCCTTGGAGACGCGTGACGATTTGTCGTTGGCGTATACGCCCGGCGTTGCAGAGCCGTGCCGTCAGATTCACAAAAAGCCGGACGACGTGTACGCATACACTTGGAAAGGCAACACGATTGCGGTTGTCTCGGACGGAACGGCTGTCCTTGGCCTGGGCGACATTGGGCCTGCGGCAGGACTGCCTGTCATGGAAGGCAAGTGCGTTCTGTTTAAAAAATTCGCGGGCGTTGATGCCGTGCCGCTGTGCATTGACACCAAAGATCCGCAGAAGATTATCGAATTCTGCAAGCAGATTGCGCCCACGTTCGGCGGTATCAATTTGGAGGATATTTCTGCCCCGCGTTGTGTGGAAATTGAGCGCACGCTCATCAGGGAGCTGGATATTCCCGTGTTCCACGACGATCAGCACGGAACGGCGATTGTCGTGACGGCGGCGATTATGAACGCGCTCAAAGTAGTCGGCAAAAAGCCGGAAGATTGTACGCTCATCGTTTCGGGAACGGGTGCGGCGGGCAGTTCAATCATTAGGATGCTGCATCAGTTCGGTATCGGAAAGATTTATGGCTTTAACATCAATGGCATTGTCATTAAGGAAGATTACGACAAGTACGATTTTCTGACCAAAGAGCTGACGGAAATTACCAATCCCGACAGCCGGCGCATGACGCTTGCGGAGGCAATGGCGGGCGCGGACATTTTTGTGGGCGTTTCCGCACCTAATCTGGTGAGCGAGGCAATGGTCGCGTCGATGGCGGAAAAGGCAATCGTGTTTGCCATGGCAAATCCTGAGCCGGAAATCACTTACGAAAAGGCAAAGGCGGCTGGCGCGTATATCGTCGGCACGGGGCGCAGCGACAAACCCAATCAAATCAACAATATTCTTGCGTTTCCCGGCCTGTTCCGCGGTGCGCTTGACTGCCGTGCGCGGAAAATAACGGAAGAAATGAAGATTGCCGCCGCGCGCGGGCTTGCCTCATTGGTGAGCGACTCCGAGCGTTGTCCCGACATGATCATTCCCGGCGCGTTTGACGAGCGTGTGGCGCAGACCGTCGCAAAAGCCGTCGCCGACGAAGCGCGCAAGGCAGGGCTTGCCCGCGCATAGCAATCGCCAACGCCGCCCGTGCATTACGGAAGTTTTGCTATGCGGCGTTGTAAGGCGGCGTATATTATCAGCATAATGACAGTCGTCACTATCCAGCTGGCAGGGTACACCGCCGTCAACTGGGCGAACGTTGAGCCACGGGCAGTGATGACAAACACCCACAGCAGTCGGAATATGCACGTGCCGAAAATCGTAATGACGGCGGGAAGCATGGAATGCCCCATGCCCCGCAGTGAACCGGCGCTCACTTCGTACCCGCACATAATCCAAGAGAACGGCAGAATATGGAGCATTCGGATTAACCCGAACGAAACGACGTGAGGATCTGTCGAATACAGCGAAAGCAGCGGCATACGGAAAAGCAGGAACAGGCTGATGAGCAGTATGTTCGAGGCGATGCCGCACAGCAAACTGATTTTGAACACCTTGCGGCAGCGGTCAAACTGATGTGCGCCGTAGTTTTGGCTGGTGAACGTGACGCACGCCTGCGTGAACGCGCTCACCGGGAAAAAGGCGAATGCCTCAAAACTGTTTGCCGCCGCGCTGCCCGCAATTGCGTCCGCGCCAAAAGCGTTTATCGCGCTTTGAATGCACACGTTTGAAAACGAAAAAACCATGCCTTGCAGTCCCGCAGGCGCACCGATTTTTACCAGTCCGAGGACATAGTTTTTTTGCAGCGACAGCCTGCGCATGTTCAGCCGGAACGGCTCGCTTTCACGCATCAAGAACGATACAATCAGCGACGCACTGACCATATTCGACACGACCGTCGCAATCGCCACGCCCGCCACGCTCAAATGAAAGACAATGACGAGCAAAAGATTCAACAGCACATTGATAACGCCCGCAATCGTCAGGCAGTACAGCGGGCGTTTGCTGTCGCCTTTTGAGCGCAGGATTGCCGCGCCAAAGTTGTACAGCATGACAAACGGCATACCCAAAAAGTAAACCCGCAGGTAGCGCACGGACAATTCGATGACATCCGGCGGCGTACGCATGAGCGTCAGCAGGGGACGCGCGGCAAACTGACCGAGCACGAGCAAAAACGCACCGCTCAGCAGGGCAACGGAAACTACCGTATGCACGGCATCGCCAATCTGCCGCTGCTTGTTCTGACCGATAAGCTGCGCAATGACAACGTTCGCGCCCACGCTCAGCCCCACGAACAGGTTGACAAGCAAGTTGATGCTTGAGCTGGTCGAACCGACCGCCGCCAGCGCAAGACTGCTCGCGAACCGCCCCACCACCGCAATGTCTGCGGCATTGAACAGCTGCTGCAAAATACTGCTCGCCGCCAGCGGCAGCGCGAACAAGCAGATTTTGTCGAGCAGCGAGCCGGAGAGCATATCGATGTGTGGGGATTTTTGCGCGGTCATGTCTTTCTTTGCGTCCTGTTGGTGCAGGATTTTGCCCGCGCACTGGCGGTGCAATCCTGTACCCGTGATTTTTTATGCGGAATCAGAGTCTTTTGGCGGACTTGCCGCCGACAAAAGCGCACACAACGGTGCGCATATAATTAGAAGAAAATCAAACCGAGTATGCCGGCAGGGACAAGGTAGAGCGCGAACCATTCCAAATGCCCGCGGCGAATGATGTTCATCAGCCAAGCCAGCGCAAGATAGCCGGAAACGAACGCCGCCGCGCAGCCAATCACGAGCGGAAGCAGCCCCACCGCACCGGCAACAATCTCCAAGTCTTTCAGTTCAAGGATGAACGCACCCAGAATTGCCGGGATCGCCACGATAAACGAATAATCCCCGGCGGTACGGCGGTCAACCCCGCTGAACAACGCGCCCGAAATCGTTGCGCCGCTGCGGCTGATGCCCGGCAATGTCCCGATTCCCTGTGCGAATCCCACGATAAGTGCCTGCCACCAGTTGATGCCCGTCAAGTGCCGCTCGCCGGAAACACCGTTGATTGCGGCGCGGTGTACGCAACGGATTTTATCCACAATGGAAGACGCCACAAGCAGACCCGCCGTCACCAGAAAGCCAATGCAGACATGCGTAAGCGGTATGCGCGTAATCATTTTGCTCGTCACCATGCCAATCGCGCCCGTGACAATCGTGCTCATAATCACCATGATTATCATGTAGCGGCCCGCCTGTTCGTTGGGGGCGAGCGTGGCGATTTTTGCGTCGGTAATGGGCTTTGAGTTCATCGGCTCTTCTTTCTGCCCGATCGCGCGGAACAAAATCATAAACAGCCGCCCGATAACCTTGCGGAAATAAATGATAACCGCAAGCAGCGTCGCTATATGCAGCATAACGTCAAAGAGTGGCGGCACGTTTTCCACCTGAAGCAGCCGCTTTGCGACTGCCAAATGCCCGCTGGAAGAGACGGGCAGGAATTCGGTCACGCCCTGAAGCACGCCGAACAGTACGCTTTGGAGTATTGTCATGTTCTCACCTCAATATACGAGCATAGTGTAGCACAGACGGACGGTTTTGTCAGCACAACGGAGCGTGTGCGCCGTCATGTTATCAGTTTGTCCAGCCGCGAATCTTTCTGCCGCCAGTTCTTGTCCACCTTTACCTGCAAGTCAAGGTCAATGCGGTAGGGGAAAATCCGGCGCAGTTTCTTGTTGCTTTCAAGGCGGATTGTCTTGATGAGGCTTGCGCCCTTGCCGATGAGAATGCCTTTCTGGCTCTCCCGCTCCACGCACAAAAACGCGCGCACCCACATTTCGTTGGGATTCCTCATCTCCATGTCGGCAATCTTTACGTAAATGGCGTGGGGAATCTCTTGGCTTACGCGGATCATCGCCTGTTCGCGGATAACTTCCGCTATGCGGAAATCCACTTCCTGGTCGGTATAGAATTCTTCGCCGTACAAATGCGGGGCTTCGGGCGCGAGGTCGAACAGGGCGCGCAGTACGTCGTCAACGCCGCTGTCGTCCTTTGCGGACATCGGCACGATCGCATGCGCGTCCGGCAGTGCCTCCTGCACGAACTGCCGCGTGTTCTGCGGCTTTGCGTGTGCGTCGTCGATTTTGTTTATGGCGATGACAGTCTTTTTTGCGTGGGGCCTGAGCAGCGCGGCAATCGCTTTTTCCTCTTCTCCGCCGGCGCGCGTGCTGTCTACAACGTATAAAATGCAGTCCGCGTCGGCAAGCCGGTCGGTGACGATTGCCTTCATGCGCAGGTTCATTTTCTTTTCCGAATCATGGTAACCCGGCGTGTCCACAAACACGAGCTGTCCGAGCGAAGTGTTCACGATTCCTTTGATTGCGTTGCGCGTTGTCTGCGGATACGACGAGACAATGGCGATTTCCTCGCCGCTCGCCGTGTTGAGGAACGTCGATTTTCCCGCCGACGGCCGTCCGATTATCGTCACGAGCGCCGTCTTTGCGCCGACGGGCGGCTGTTCTTCTGCCGTCTGCCCGTCATTGTTTGCCAAATCCATACCGCAAGTATCGCGTAAAAACGGAAAATACACAAGGGGACGTGGTTTGACAGCGCAGTATTTAATAGAATATAATTGAGCAGGACAGACTTTTTGACGGAGGAACATGATGTCGGTGTATGACTACACGGTAAAAGACCGGAAAGGGAATGACGTTTCGCTCGCGGACTTTCGCGGCAAGGTGCTGCTCATCGTGAACACGGCGACCGGCTGTGGCTTTACGCCGCAGTACAAGGGACTTGAGGAGCTGTGGCAGCGGTTTCACGACAAGGGGCTTGAGATTCTTGACTTTCCCTGCGACCAGTTCGGTCACCAAGCACCGGGCGACGACGAAGAAATCCATGACTTCTGCCAGCTTAAGTACAAGACGAGCTTTGACAACTTTAAGAAAATCGAAGTGAACGGTGAGAACGCGCTCCCGCTCTATACGTTCCTCAAAAGCCAGAAAGGGTTCGCGGGATTTTCGGGCGTAAAAGGCGCGCTGATGACCGCCGTGGTGGGAAAGAACGACCCGGATTTCCGCAACAACGCCGACATCAAGTGGAATTTCACCAAATTCCTTGTTGACCGCACAGGCAACGTGACGGAACGCTTTGAATCCACCGTTGAGCCAAAAAAGATTGCGGACAAGATTGCCGCGCTGCTCTGAAAATTCTCACTGAGCTTTGCGCAAATTCTCAGTGAGTTTTTGAAAATTCTCACTGAGTTTT
>CAZSOK010000095.1:0-7602 GCA_964608445.1 uncultured Treponema sp.
TTAGTTGATATGACGCGTCGCAACGGCTAGTGTGCTGCCGGGGACAATGCCTCAGCCATTCAGTACACAAAGGCTACGCCCAGGCGGAAATCAACGTTGAAACTTCCGGGTGAAATTGCGTATGCGTTTCTCGTATATGCCGCCCGGTCCCACACGCCAATGCCGAACACATTGGTGTACATCGTGACCCCCGCAAAAGCGGCAAGGTTTTTCGCAAACGTATACGAGGCTTCCGCGTTCATGCCGACGGTCGCCCACAACCCAAAAAGCCAAAAGTCGCTGGCACGCGCATACGCAAGGTTCGTGCCGAACGTGCCATGCACGGCGACCACAAGATCTCTCATAACGACCGGCGCACCGCCCAAGCCGAACATAAAGCGCGTGTTGAAGCCGCCCGCACTGTCGTCCGCACCGTCCAAAGAAAAATTGCTGTACCCGAACGCAGCGTCCGTGAACGCAGAAAAGCGGTTCGGACGGACGGCAAGATGATGATACATCAGGTCAACGCCTGCGGCAGACCACTGCACGTCGTCTCCCCACGTCTGATTCCATATCGGCGCACTGAGTCCGACCGCATGAACGGAACGCGCGTCTTTTGTCTGGGCTTCCACAGATGCGCGTGAAGTCCGCGCAAAGGCGACTGCCCCGCACAAGGCGAGCAACGCCGCCAACACAACATATTTTCTCATAAAGAATCCTTTTTTTGCCCGCATAATGTCGGCAAAAATATTATTAACAATACAAAAAAAAAAGTATTTTTTCAACGGGGGCATATTGTATTTTCGCTTATTTTTCTATATTGTAATACACATCATGCAGGAGGAATACTCTATGAAAAAGTTTTTTGGAACGGCTTGCACCGCGTTTGCGGCATCGCTGTTGCTCGCCAGCTGTGCTTCTACGCCGGAAACCAGCCTTTTTACCGATTTTACCGCAAAAACCGCACGGCACGTCAACGCGTCGTATGACATACACGTCATCAGCACGGAAGACACGATTTGCAAAGTGTACAAGCTGACCGAACAGCCGGGCAAGAAAACCTTCTATGCGCTTTCTGACGTGGGCAAGAAATCAGACGGCGCAAAGGTAGCGGAACTCACCGATTTTGTCGTCATCACCAAAGAGAACGCCGACGCACTCTGCTCGTTCATCGACCAAGTGGCGGACGCGTATGCGGAAAAAACGCGCGGCAGCAACGATGCCGTGCTGTATGACTTTGCCATTGTCCGCGACTACACCTACCAGGAAATGACCGTTGACAGCATAACGTCGCGCGGCTCTGAAAAAGACAGTGTAGTCACAAAAAGCATGAAAGAATTCCAAGAGGAAGACGAACTGATCAGAGTCCAGCTGAAGACCGCAGAAAGCGGCGATGTCATCATCCTTGCCGTCGCAGGCTACGCGCAGACCGTTACCCCGCGCGAACTGCTTACGCTCAAAGCGGCACTGACAGAAACAAAGCCGCAGCCGCAACCACAAATCGCGCCCGAACCTGCCGACGACCCCGAAGAGCAGCCGTCGCAGGAACTTCCCGCAGAAGAATAATCAAACGCCGTCTGCGGCAGGACAATCACACAAAAAAACACCGCTCCGTTTTGGAGCGGTGTTTTTTTGTCAGGCAGACGTTCGCTTAACGCTGAATGCGCCCGCTGCCGTCGCCGCCGGCGAGTTTGTTCACTTCGTCCTCGCTGACCATGTTGTAGTCACCGATGATTGAGTGCTTCAGGCAAGAAGCCGCGACCGCCCAGTTAATGGAATCCTGCGTACTCATGCCTTTCAGCTGTGAGTGAATCAAGCCGCCGCCGAATGAGTCGCCGCCGCCAACGCGGTCAACAATCCACATCTCGTATTTCTTTGAGAACGCGTAATCCTTGTCGTCCACGTACAGCAGGGCCTGCCAGTCGTTGCGGTTTGCGTTGATTGAAGAACGCAGCGTGATCGCCACTTTCTTGAAGCCGAATTTCTCTTTGAGCTGGCGCGCCACAGAAACGTAACCGTCATTGTTCAGCTCGCCCTTAGTGGTGTCCGTGCCTTCTGACTTGATGCCGAACACGTCGTTCGCGTCGTCCTCGTTTGAGATGCACACGTCGATGTACTTGCAGATTTCGGTCATCGCCTTGCGAGCCTCGTCCTTTGTCCACAGCTTGCCGCGGTAGTTCAGGTCGCAGGAAGTGGTCACGCCCAGTTCGCGCGCGACTTTGCATGCCTCAACACACGCGGTCACCATGTTCGGACCGAGCGCCGGCGTAATGCCCGTGATGTGGAACCATTTTGCGTCCTTCAGGATTTCTTTCCAGTTGAATTCTTCCGGCTTTGCCAGCTGGATTGAAGAACCCGCGCGGTCGTACACGCATTTTGAGCCGCGCTGTGACGCGCCTTTTTCGTTGTAGTAAATGCCCACGCGCGGACCGCCACGGACGACATATTCCGTGTGAACGCCGTACTTGCGCAGGCTGTTCACCGCCGCCTGTCCGATTTCGTGGGTCGGCAACTTTGACACGAAATATGATTCGTGTCCATAGTTCGCGAGCGAAACAGAGACATTTGCCTCGCCGCCGCCGAACGTCGTCGTCATTGCGTCAACCTGCACAAAACGATAGTAATCAGCCGGCTGAATGCGCAGCATCAATTCACCAAAAGTAACTACTTTTGCCATAGTACACTCCTTAACCCCGCATTTGCGGTTTGTATACAAATAAACTGCCCTATTATAGTGCAATTTTTTCCGATAGTCTAGGGCGACTTATTCGTAGATGAACGCCTCTTGCGGTCCGCTGATCCGCACGTTCTCGAATGTCGCGTCGGGCGTGTTGCGCACACGGAAACTTTTTACGCGTACTTCCGGCAGGCCGAAGAACATATCGCTGTCCATCGGGCTTTCCGCGCTCGCCTCGTCCGTGCTGATTTCGCAGTCCGTGATCGTCAGGCCGGTAATCGGGCTTTCGGGAAGTCCCACGATAAATCCTGCGCTCGCCTTGCATCCCGTCGCCTTGATGCCGCTGATATGCACGTCATGGATTTTGGGAGTCTCCGCCGTGACGGGCTGCTTGTCCAGTGAGAACAACGGGCTTGTCGGGTCGTTCTCGCCGCACTTGTAGTACATATTGATTGCAATCGGGCAGAGTGTGTCCGACATATCCAAATTCCGCAGCCGGATGTCGGAGATGTCGCCGCCGCGCCCGCGACGGCTCTTTATGCGGATGCCCCGGTCCGTGCCGCTCAGGTCGCAGTTCTCCGCCACGATATGGCTGATAGGCGCGGCAGTCTCGCTGCCAATGACGATGCCGCCGTGCGACCACTGCACCTTGCAGTCGCGGATTTCCACGTTGCGGGTCGGCTTGTTCACGCGGATGCCGTCCGCGCCGCTGCCGCTCTTGATACAGATACCGTCGTCGCCCACTTTCACGTTGCAGCCAAGAATCTGCACGTCCTCGCAGGAGTCAATGTCGATGCCGTCCGTATTGGGCGCGTCCTTAGGATTCTCCACATACAAGCCTTTAAGCGTCAGCCCTTTGGTGTACAGCGGATGAATCGTCCAGAACGGGCTGTCCTTTACGGTAATGCCCTCCAGCGTCACGTTCTCGCAGTTGATGAACTCAATGAAGCTGGGGCGCAGGAACTGCACTTCGCGCCCGCCGCCGCCGCCCGGCTGCGTCTTGTAGCCGGGATTGAGTTTTGCCAGCGCGCACTCATACGGCTCTTTCGGCTCAAACTGCCTGTTGCGTTTTGCGTTGCGCAAGTCCCACCACGGCTTGCCGTTGCCGTTCACCGTGCCTTTGCCCGTAATCGTCACGTTCTTCTGCCGGTCTGCATAGATGAGCGGATGCATGGCGTAGCATTCCACGCCTTCCCAGCGCGTATAGACCGGCGGATAGCGTTCCGGCTCAGGAATAAAGGAAAGTTCCGCGCCCTCTTCCAGAACCAGCGTCGTGTCGCTGAACAGGGTGATTGCCCCCGTGCGCCACACGCCTTTTCCCACCGTGAGCGTACCGCCCCCGTGCGCCTGCAAATCGGCGAACGCCTTGCCGAACGCGTCCGTGTTGTCAAACGCCCCGTCGTTCTTACCGCCGAAATCCTCAATGTGTACGTCTTTCATGCCGTCTCCCATAAAAAGCCCCGGGCGATTTTGCCGGAACAAGACCGCGACTGGCTTTTGATCGTGCGTTTGTATTACAATGAAAACACACGATCGATACTATCGTTTGCGACGCAAACGTTGCAGATAAAAAGCTGACGACATTGCGGACAACTTTTTATCTTGCTTCCTTTTCCCACTGCGCATACCGCGCCGCATACGCGCCAAGAATATGCGACGAGTCCGCATACCCCGCACGATATTCCTGATCGGACAGCACATAGCCGTGCGGCGAACGCCTGCCCGTGTCCGCCGCCACGGGAACACCGTCTTTGCCGGGCGACTTCGTGCCGTATTCGCGCCAGCCGACCGCCGCGCTGCCCGCAGGATACACCGCGCGTCTGCCGCCCTCGTCCGTCCACAACGACACGTCGTATTCCGGGCTGACCGTGCAGTTGATGAGCACAACGCTGTCCCAGCGGTCGGGGCTGTCGCTCCTGCCCGTGCCGGACGAACGGGCAACGTAAATATGCGCGCCGTTCCCGCGCACGTCGGCAGTGAACGTACAGCTGCTCAAGACGAATCCCGGCTTGCCGTTGAGCGCGCGGCTTTGCAGCACGTATGCGTCCCGCCCGTCGCCCCGGTTGTCCTGCCGCACGTGGATATGGCAACGCTCCCACAGGCTCACGTCGCAGTAGCCCCAGATAAAATCGACGTCGCCGCAAACAAAGCAGTCCCTGAACCAGGAAACGCCCTTGACGTGCACTGTATCCTGCCGGCTGACAAAGCGCATCCGCTCCGCGAGCAGGATACCGCCGCCGTTGTGCCAGCACAACGCCTCCGCCTGATTGCCGAGCGCGGCATCATCGTCCGTCTTGACGTGCGTGTTCTCAACCGTAAAGCCGCGCAACGTCACCTTAGTCGCTTTCGGCCCGATGACGAACACCGCGCGGTTTTCCGTGTCTTTATGGAATCGCTCGCAGTTCTCCGCGCTCACCACGCAGTCCTGCGCCGCCGTGCCGGGAACGCTTTCCATAACGAGCGGGTTTGCCAGATTGTATGCCAGGATTTCGTGATACTGCCCCGGAGCAAGCACGACGCGCACCGGCTCATCCGCGCCTAACGCTCCCGCGCACACCATTCCGTGTATTTTCTCAAATGCCGCCGCAATCGCACGCGGCGTATGTGCGTTCACACTCAATGCCAGCATTATGCCCATTATACCCCCAAAATGGCGCGGACGCAAGGAAAATAGAAATGCCCTGACGGTGCGCAGCTCTTCCGAAAAACTGTCAGCCAGTTGCATAAATAGTTTTTTTTTGTATCGTAAACACACCAACTACAAAGCGTCCCGTGCAGGGGCGTAAGGAGATTTTATGAGAAAACTTGCTGCACTGGCGGCTGCACTCGTTTTGGGTACGACCGCTGTATCCGCGCAGAACGAGCGTTCAATTCATGCGATTGCGTTTGACGCATCATTCTGGAATCAGTCCTGGTCGGACGTGGCAAAGGGCAACAACGACTACGACTGGTCGGCGTTCGCCACGAACCTGGCGTACCACCACCTTAAAGTGCGCGAAAACCGGTTCTCGTCGTTCACCGACGTTGAAATAGGCTATTCCCGTTTTTCGCTTGATGAAATCGAGCGCGACGGAAAGTCATATTCCATCAAGGACATCTACGGGCTGGCCGACGGAATAACCATCGATAATAGCCTGAACGGTGTCAACACGCGGTATATGTTCGGCTTGGGCGGCGCGCCGCTCGTGACGGATTTAGTCACGCTTGCGGTACACGGCACGTTCGGTCTGAACGCCGCGTATGCAGGCAACACCGATAAACTTGGCAGCGACATGGAAATAGACCAGCTGCTCGCAGGATTCTGGGCAACGGCAGGCGCGAACGTGGAGACCGCGTTCAAGTTTACGGGCAACTTCGGCGTGTTCGCGGGCGTAAATATCTACACTAACCTGATTGGCTTTGGCTATTATCAACTTGAATACCCGACATACGATATGTATTCTAAAAAATGGACCGAAGAAACAAAGCGCAGGTTCACCCTCGTCACCCCCGGAAGTTTCAACATTGACCTCCGGCTGGGCGTAGCGTTCACCTACTAGCACGGACGCAAGCGACAAAAAAGCCACTCCCTTTGGGGAGCGGCTTTTTTAGTGCCCGTTCGTCTTACGGCTAGCGCGCGCCGTACCACTGCAAGAAATCGCTGACGCGGCGGTTGTAGTTCTCTTCCTGCTGTATATAAGAGACGGCATGGGTCGCGTCCTCCGCAAGGTAGAGTTCCTTGGGGTCGGAGCAGGCTTCGTAATTGGCGAGCGTCATCTCAATCGGTACGCGCCTGTCCTCGGTCCCGTGGATAAAAAGCACCGGGCGGCGGTTCTCCCGCAGGGCGGTCAGCGTGCTGTACTCGTCGAGCGAAAAGCCCGCGAACAGCTTGGTGTACATGCCGCCCGTCGCGAGCAGCATTCTTGAAAGCCACGCGGGAATGTGGCGGAGCGTGGCCATCTCGTAATAGCACATCGATTTTGGGTCGGTAAAGCCGCAGTCGGCGATAAACCCGCGCACGTTCAGCGGCAGGTCGTCAAAGCCGCTCGCCATCACCACGGTAGCGCATCCCATAGAGATGCCCTGCACAAAAATCGGCAACTCGCCGCCGAACATCTCGTCCAGCCGGAATATCCAGTCGCGGCAGTCGTAGCGTTCCTTGATGCCGAACGTCACATATCTTCCCTCGCTCTCGCCGTGCGCCCGCTGGTAGGGCAGGCACACATGGTAGCCGAGGTCGTGGTAAAACCGGGCGAGCGTGGCATACTCGCGCAGCGGGGCGGAATGGTAGCCGTGCATCAGCAGCACCACGCCCTTTGCGTCCGGCGCGGGCAGGAAGAACGCCACCAGGTTCAGCCCGTCGAACGAAGTCTGCTCAAGCCGCGCGGGATTGCCCGCCAAAAACCATTCCGTGTCCACGCGGTTGCGGGCAAAGTTCACCTCGCCGCCAAAATGGCTGACGAGCGACTCCTGCGATTCCGATGGGCGGGCGCGACCAAAACTGGGCAGGAACATACCGACGTACACTGCCACAAAATACACCATCACGATGCCGGCTGCCGCCGCGACGTACAGCCCGATCTTCCGCCTTGTCTCTTTCTTCATGCGCTTGTCCCCTATCGCCGCGCCGTCTTTCCGGCACACCGAACGTAGAGCCGATTATAAGAAGTGGGCGTATTTTTCCCGCCAGCGGGCATAATCCTCGTCAGAAACGCAGTCCTCATAGTCAAAGATTGCGTTCTCGATTTCCTCGGTGAAGCCCAACTGCTGCATCAGTTCGTACATCTCCTGCAAACGTGCATAGGTTTCGTCTGTATCATTCTGATTCATCGTGCTTCTATTTTACACCAATACCGCCCCGTGCGCAAGGGCTTCACTTTTGAGAGAGGGGAACCCTCTCTCCGAAGCGGGGATTCCCTATCCCAAGCCCTCACCCTTTCCCAGCACGGCTTGGACTTGCACCCCAA
>CAZSOK010000096.1:0-7525 GCA_964608445.1 uncultured Treponema sp.
TTTTTGACCAAACGGCGGGCGGTCAGTTTCCTTTGCCCACCAGGCACATCCATTCGGCTTGCGCGCACAGCGTGTCGCCGACGAATGCTTTGCCTTCCTGCACCACCATGTTCTTGGTGCAGCGTTTGTTCACGATTTCCATGCGCACGGTGTCGCCGGGGCGCACCTGATGCTTGAACTTGACGTTGTTCACGGTCGCAAGGAAGAACAGGCTGCCCTCGTCGAATTTTTTCTGCAACGAAAGCGCCGCGCCGCCGCCCTGCGCCATGGTCTCAATCAGGATGACTCCCGGAACGACGGGATACGCGGGGAAATGCCCCTTGAAGAAAAAATCTTCGTCGGTAAACGTGCGGTGGCACACGCAGCCGTTGTCGTCGTAACTGTCGATGCTGTCAACGAACAGGAACGGCTTGCGGTGCGGCAACAGGCTTTCGATGTCGGTAAACGCTTCTGCCATGTCAGTTCACCTTCTTGAACACGAGGCAGCCGTTGTGGCCGCCAAAGCCGAAATTCGCGCTCATCGCCACGTCCACTGGCAGATCAAGCCCTTTGTTCGGCGTGTAGTCAAGGTCGCAGCCGCCCTCAACGTCCACGTCGTCCAGGTTGATCGTGGCGGGAATGTACGAATCCTGAATCGCCTTGATGCAGATCATCGCCTCCAGGCTGCCCGCGTTGCCCAGGCAGTGTCCCGTCATCGACTTGGTGGAAGAGATGTGCAGTTTTTTTGCCGCGTCGCCGAACGCGATGTGCAGCATTTTGGTCTCGCCGCTGTCGTTCAGCTTGGTTGACGTGCCGTGCGCGTTGTAGTAGGTGACTTCCTCAGGCGTGATGCCGGCATCTTTCATGGCGATCGTCATGCATTTTGCGCCCGTGATGCCGTCGGGGTTCGGCGCGGTCAGGTGATAGCCGTCGCTCGACGCGCCGTAGCCCGCCACTTCCGCGTAGATTTTCGCGCCGCGTGCCTTGGCGTGCTCGTATTCCTCAAGCACCAGGATCGTCGCGCCTTCGCCCATGATAAAGCCGTCGCGCTGCTTGTCGAACGGGCGGCTCGCCTTGGTGGGGTCGTCCGCCCATTTGCTTGACAGCGCGTGCAGCATCTGGAAGCCCAGATTCGCGTAGCCGCACTGCGTACATTCCGCGCCGCCGGAGAGAATCACGTCATAGCGGCCGCTGCGGATCTGGTCGAGCGCGTTGCCGATTGCGTCCGTGCCGGAGGCGCAGGCAGTCGCGACCGTGTGGGTCGCCCCGTGCAGGCCGAACGCGATGGAAATATTTCCCGCGCCTTCGTTCGGAATCAGCTCCGGGATAGTGAGCGGCGGCATACGCGTCTGGTTCGAGTCGAAGTACGCCTTCATCGTGCTTTCGGTCACTTCCAGGCCGCCGATGCCCACGCCCAGGTACACTGCCGTATTCTCAAGCACGTCGGCTTTTCCCGCCAAGCCGGAGTCGTCCAGCGCCATTTTTGCCGCCGCAACCGCGTACTGCGAGTACAACGCCATTTTGCGCGCCGCAGAAGCGTCCATATAGTCCGCCGGATTGAAATTCTTGACCTCGGCGGCGTACTTCACTTTGAAATTCGTATTGTCATAGTGCGTGATCGTGTTGATGCCGCTTTTTCCCGCGCGGATAGCCGCCCAGGTCTCGTCCACGCTGTTTCCCACCGGGGAAACGCACCCCAGTCCCGTAACCACAACTCTTCTCATACTATTCTCCTCAATGTATTTCTGACTGTTGCTGACCGCGCCAGGCGCAGTCGCCGCCACGAACGGCGGACTGATTTTTTCGGCAGGGTTACGCCCCCATGCCGCCGTCAACGCCAATCACCTGCGCCGTGACGTAGGTGCTCAAATCGCTGGCAAGGAACAACGCCGCGTTCGCGACATCCTCGGCAATGCCCGCCCGCCGCAGCGGAATCGTGTCGATCCAGGCTTTCTTCAAGTCTTCCTTGAGCACTGCCGTCATGTCGGTCTCGATGAATCCCGGCGCGATGCAGTTGACGCGGACGCCACGGCTGCCCACTTCTTTGGCAAGGCTCTTGCTGTAGGCAATCAGCCCGCCCTTGCTCGCCGCATAGTTCACCTGACCGCCCTGCCCGTGCAGTCCCACGATGCTTGACATATTGATGATTGAGCCGCTCTTGCGCCGGATCATGTCGTTCGACACTATCTGCGTAATCAGGAACACGCTCGTCAAGTTGACGCGCAGCACGTCGTCCCAGTCTTCTTTTTTCATGCGGAAACTGAGCGTGTCGCGCGTGATGCCCGCGTTGTTCACGAGCACGTCAAAGCCGCCCGCCGCTGCCAGCGCCGCCTTGACGGCTTCCGTCACCTGCTCGGCATTCCCCACGTCCGCGCAGATTTCATGGAACGCCACGCCGTTTTCGGCGGCAATGGCATCCAGTTCCGCTTTTGACGCGCTCGGCTTTGAGCATAAGCCCCACACGTCCGCGCCGTTTTTCAGGAATGCCTCCACAATCGCCCGCCCGATGCCGCGCGACGATCCTGTCACCAATGCTTTTTTCTGCTGCAACAACATATTTGACTCCCGTAAAAACCCGTTTGCAAGGCAGACGGGCAAAGATACTATCGCGCGTTCTTTAGAGTGCGCCAATCGCCTCTGCCGTGTTCACCGGCGTACAGGGCAACGTCGTGCCCAGTTCCGTCTGTCCCCACAAGCCGCTCAGCACCTTGCCCGGACCGACTTCCAGAATCACCCATTCGTTATCCTTGTCGGCGGCAATCATGTCCGCAAGTACGCGCTCTTCGTCCGTCCAGCGCACGGGATTGGTCAGGTGATCCACGGCACTCGCCTTTGCCGCCGCGCCTTCGGTCACCTGCTTTCCCGTCACGTTGCTGAACAGCGGGATTTTCGGGTCGCTGAACGCATACGGCTCAAGCGCGACTTTGAATCCGTCCGCGGCCGCCTGCATGAGCGGCGAATGGAACGGACCGGCAACCGCAAGCCGCACCGTTTTCCGTGCGCCCGCCGCCTTCGCCGCTTCCTCAACCGCCGCCAGCCCGTCGAACGTGCCGCTGACAACCGTCTGCTTGACGCTGTTCATGTTCGCCGCATACGCGCCCTGCACGCTCTTCGCCACTGCCTCCACTTTTTCCGGCGGCAGACCGAGCACGGCCGTCATTCCCGGCGCATGCCCTTCGTTTGCGGCGGCAATGTCCTCGCACACTTTCTGCATGATCGTGCCGCGCTGCACGACGACTTTCACGACATCATCGAACGAAAGAATGCCCGCCGCGTACAGTGCGGGGAATTCTCCCAGGCTGAATCCCATTGCCGCGCTCGGCTCGATTCCCTTTGATTTGAGTGCCGCCATGACCGCAAGGCTCGCGGCCGTAATCGCCAGCTGACTGTTATCACTGCGGTTCAGCTCTGCCTGTTCGGTCTCCCAGAGTAACTTCGCGACATCCTTTCCGCTCGCCGCAGAAACGTCGTCAATGACCTTGCGCGCTTCCGGGAACGCTTCGCAAACATCTTTCATCATCCCCTGCGCCTGCGCGCCCTGTCCGGGAAACAAAAATGCATATTTCTTCGCCATGTCAGCTCCTGTTTTTTTTTGACAAATTCTGCCAAAGTGTCAATCTGAAGTCAGTGTATAGCATTGCAAAAAAATATGCAAGCATAAAAATCCGTGGTATACTGAAGAAAAGGAGACCACCGTGAACGATTTTCAGTTTTACGCGCCCACAAAAATCATCTTTGGCAGGGGAACGGAACGACAGGTCGGCTCGCTCGTGGCGGAATTCCCGTGCAAGAAAGTGCTGCTGCATTACGGGTCGGGAAGCGTCAGGAAAACCGGGCTGCTCGATCGCGTCAAAGCGTCCTTGCAGGAAGCAGGCATCCCGTTCGTCGAGCTGGGCGGAGTCGTACCGAACCCGCGGCTTTCGCTCGTGCGCGAGGGCATCGCGCTCTGCAAAAAAGAAGGCGTCGATTTCCTGCTTGCCGTCGGCGGCGGATCCGTCATCGACAGCGCAAAGGCAATCGGCTACGGCTGCGCCAACGACTTTGACGTGTGGGATATTTTTGAGAAAAAACGGCAGCCCGCCGCGTGTCTCCCGATTGGCGTGGTGCTGACCATTGCCGCCGCCGGAAGCGAGATGAGCAACAGCGCCGTCATCACCAACGAAGACGGACTGAAAAAACGCGGGTCGAACTCCGACACGTGCCGCCCGAAATTCGCGATCATGAATCCCGAACTGACGATGACCCTGCCGCCCTACCAGACGCGCTGCGGCTGCACCGACATCCTCATGCACACCATGGAACGCTATTTTACGAACGACGGCAATATGGAAATAACCGACAGCATTGCGGAAGCCCTCATGCGCACCGTCATCCACAACGCGCTCATCTTGGAGCAGAAGCCCGACGACTACGACGCGCGCGCCGAAATCATGTGGGCAAGCAGCCTGAGCCACAACGACCTGACCGGCTGCGGGAACGGCGGCAACGACTTTGCCACGCACCGCCTGGAACACGAACTGGGCGGCATGTTCGACGTGGCGCACGGCGCAGGACTTGCCGCGCTGTGGGGAAGCTGGGCGCGCTACGTGTACAGAGACTGCCTGCCGCGCTTCAAAAAATTCGCCCGCGCCGTGTGGAACGTCGCCGCAGACGACACCGACGAAGCCATCGCACACAAAGGCATCGAAGCCACGGAATCATTTTTCCGCGCCATACAGATGCCCACGAACCTGCGCGAACTGGGACTCGCCCCCACCGACGCACAGATTGCCGAACTCGCCAGAAAATGCGCCGTCACCTCAGGCGACAACCTCGGCCGCGCAAAAGTCCTGCACGAAGCAGACATGCGCGCAATCTACGAAGCCGCCCGGTAGGCATTTCTATCGTATTATTTTTTATTTTTATAGAGGGGAAAAGCCTTTCCCCTCGCTCGCACTGCGTTGCTCGCTCCCCTTTCTCCTAAGGGCTGCCGCCCCTAAAACCCCGCGTCAGCCGATGAGCGTATAGCCTGCGTCGGCAACCGCCTTGGCAAGCGCGTCGTCCACAACCGTACCCGTCAGCGTAAGGGTCACCGTGCCGTTTTTATGGTCAGCCGTCGCCTCCGCAACGCCGCCGACCGTCTCCAACGCCTTTTTCACGTGCGCCTCGCAATGACCGCACATCATGCCGTCAACTTTGAGCGTCCTTGTCATCGTTTTCTCCTTCGCTTTTACTTTCGCGCCGTTAAGCCGCAGCGCATTCATCACCACGCAAAAACTGGAAAGGCTCATCGCCGCCGCGCCCAGCATCGGGTTGAGCGCAATGCCGAACGCCTTGTAATACGCGCCCGCCGCCACGGGAATGAGCAGCGCATTGTAGAAAAATGCCCAGAACAAATTCTGATGGATGTTGCGGAGCACCGCGCGGCTCAGCCGGATAGCGGCGGCAACGTCCCGCAGGCTGCCGTGCATCAGCACCACGTCGGCGGCATCAATCGCAACGTCCGTACCCGCGCCAATGGCAATGCCCGTGTCAGCCCGCATGAGCGCAGGAGCGTCGTTGATGCCGTCGCCCACCATCGCCACCTTGCCGCCCGCCTGCAACTGCCGCACCACGCTTTCTTTGCCGTCGGGAAGCACGCCCGCAATCACCGTGTCCGTGCCCGCCTGTGCGCCGATTGCCTGCGCGGTGCGCTCGTTGTCGCCCGTCAGCATGACCGTGCGGATTCCCATCGCCTTTAGCTCCTGCACCGCCCGCGCGGAATCCGGCTTGATGACATCGGCCACCGCAATCAGCCCGACGAACGCGCCGTCCACCGCGAACGCAAGCGGCGTTTTGCCCTGCGCCGCAAACGAATCCGCCTGCGCGCGCACCGCCGGGGAAATCTCCGCCTGCGAGCCGATAAACGCGACGCTGCCGCCCAGGATTTTCCTGCCGCCGCAGACCGCCGTCACGCCGTTACCGGGAAGCGCGGAAAAATCGCCCGCCTCCTGCGCCGTCAGCCCCGCCTGCGCCGAGCGCGCGACAATCGCCTTTGCAAGCGGATGCTCGCTCCTGCTTTCCGCATTGAGCGCAACCTGCAAAAGCTCCGTCTCGCTCCCGGACGCCGGAACGATGTCGGTCACCGCAGGCTCGCCGCGCGTAATCGTCCCCGTCTTATCCAACGCCACAATCTTTGTCCGCCCCGCCGATTCCAGCGATGCCGCCGTCTTGAACAGGATGCCGTTTTTCGCGCCCACGCCGTTCCCCACCATAATCGCCACGGGAGTCGCCAGGCCGAGCGCGCACGGGCAGCCAATCACCAGCACCGCAATGCCCCGGCTGACCGCAAAACCGAACGTCTCGCCGACCGCCAGCCAGATGACCGCCGTCACCAGCGCAATCAGCATGACCGCCGGAACGAACACGCCCGACACCTTGTCGGCAATCTTGGCGATCGGGGCTTTGGTCGCCGCCGCGTCGCTCACCATCTGAATGATCTGCGAAAGCGTCGTGTCCTCGCCCACACGCGTCGCCCGGCACTTGATGAAGCCCGACTGGTTCACCGTCGCCGCGCTCACCGAATCGCCCGCCGCCTTGTCCACCGGGACGCTCTCGCCCGTCAGCACGCTCTCGTTCACCGCGGACGCGCCGTCAATCACCACGCCGTCCACGGGAATATGCTCGCCGGGACGCACCACAAAAACGTCCCCAATCTTCACCGTTTCAATAGAAACAACCTGCTCTTTTCCGTCAATCTCAAGCACCGCCGTCTTTGGCGCGAGCGCGAGCAGCCCCTTGAGCGCATCCGTCGTCCTGCCCTTGGAGACCGATTCCAGCAGCTTGCCCACCGTAATGAGCGTGACGATCATCGCCGCGCCCTCAAAATAAAAATTGTCCAGCGCGCGCATCTCGCCCGCATTGTCGCCCGCCAGCACCGCCGCCGTCATCTCGAACAGCACGAACACGCTGTACGCGAACGAAACGCCCGAACCGAGCGCGACGAGCGTGTCCATATTGGGCGCGCGGTGCAGCAACGCCTTAGTCCCGCTCACAAAAAAACGCTGGTTGATGACCATGACCGCCGCCGCCAGCAGCAGCTGCGCCAGCCCCAAGGCGATATGGTTTCCGTCCAGGAATGCCGGAAGCGGCAAGCCGAACATCATGTGTCCCATGGAAAGATACATCAGCACGAGCAGGAAGCCGACCGAACAGGCCAGCCGCCGTTTGAGCGCCGGTGTCTCGCGGTCGCGGAGCAACGACTCTTTTTCCGCCGCCGACGTGCCGTGCGCCCCACTTTGCCGCGCACCGCCGAGCAACTCCGCGCCATAGCCCGCATCCTCCACCGCCTTCACGACCGCATCCGCCGCCGCGCTCCCGTCCACCGACATCGAATGCGTCAGCAGCGACACCGAACACGCCGAAACGCCCGGCACCGCCCCCACCGCCTTCTCCACCCGCGCCACGCACGCCGCACAACTCATCCCCGTAACTGAAAACTGACTCATGCCCCCAGTATACCACGAAACGCCACGCCGGGGGAAGTCTCCCCCTCGCTCCAGCCCCTGCGGGTCTTCCGCTACCCCCT
>CAZSOK010000097.1:0-7484 GCA_964608445.1 uncultured Treponema sp.
CCCCGTCTCCCCCGCCGTCCTTGCCTTACCCGAAAAAATACGTTATGCTGTACCCATACTAAAGCGGTGGCGGCTGCCATCGCCAAATGTACCAGAGGTTTGATAAAACAGGAGAAAACCGTGAAGCGCGTGACAACGATTCTTACCGTGGCAGTGGCTGCCGCGCTGTGTCTGCTGGCTTCCTGCAAGAAGCAGGAACGTATCGTGTATCTGTACAACTGGACGTACTACACGCCCGAAAAAGTGGTGCGGAAATTCGAGCAGGAGTTCGACTGTACGGTCAAACTGGACAGTTATTCCACCTGCGAGGAAATGTATTCCAAGCTGCGCGCCGGCGCGAAAGGCTACGACATCGTTATTCCGTCGAACGACTTCGTTTCTATCATGCTGCGGCAGGGAATGCTCCGCGAGCTTGACCAGAGCAAGCTGACCAACGGCGGCAACATCAACCCGAAAATCCTGGAGAAAGCGACCTACGACCCGACCATGAAATATGCCGTCCCCTATGCGCTGAGCGCGACGGGCATCATGGTCAACAAGACCAAGGCGAAAGCCCCGTATGAGCGCACCTATGCCGTCCTCGCCGACAGCCAGTTCAAGGGACACGCCACGATGATGGACGACATGCGCGAAGTGCTCGGCTGTGCGCTCGTGTACCTCGGCAAAGACATGAACACCCTCAACCCAGCCGACCTTGAGGCCGCATATACCGTGGTCAGCGAGCAGTGGAAGCCGAACATCATCAAATTCGACGCGGAGGGATTCGGCAAGTCGTTCGCGAGCGGCGACTTCTGGCTGTGCCAGGGCTATCCCGAAATTGTCTACGGCGAGGTGGACGAAAGCCGCTGGGAAGACACGATCGACTTTTTCATTCCGCCGGAGGGCGGTCCTGCCACGCTGGACAGCATGGTCATCCTCAAGGACGCGCCGCATTATGAGCTGGCGAACGAGTTCATCAACTTCATGCACCGCCCCGAAAACTACGCGCTGTTCATCGACGAATTCCGCTATCCGAACGTGGTGAATCCGAGCGCGGACGAATTCATCACCACCAAGCCCATGTACGACCCGGAGCAGGCGATGCGCTGTACGCTCAAAGAGGATTTGGGCGACGGGCTGGACCTGTACAACGCGCTGTGGCAGAAAATCCGCTTTACCGACTGACGATGCCGCGCGGGGCGCGTGCGCTAGATCCGGTATTCCACATAGCGCACGCGTTTTGCTTCCACGGCGCACCGAATCTGCCGCTCGCGCGCGCTTAACTGCGCGTTCCCCGTCTTTACCTCAATCAGCAGAATCTCCTCAATGTCCTGCCCGCCCGCCGCGCCGGGAAACGCGATGAAATCAATGGGCTTGCCCACGAACCGCGCGTCCGCAGGATTGCACGGAAAGCCCGGCAGAAACGGCGCGACCTGCTCCCCCGCCTGTCCGCCGAGCACCGCCCGCGAGCGTTTGAGCGCGTCCTGCCGGATTCGCCTTGCCTCATGCCGGAACGACGCGCGCGCCGCTGCCCTGCCCGCAAAAAACGCACCGGCCGCCACGGCAAACAGCACTGCCACGCCGCCGAACGCAATCAGCAAAAGCGCGGCAAGCGGCACGGTCGCCAGGTTCTCCAGCGGAAGTGACAGGGATTGTACGATGCTCATACTGTATTATCGTGCAGAACCTGCCGATATTTGACAGAGATACGCGTCAAAACGGATTTGCAAGGAGTTGGTATGAAACGGACGCTCGCGCTGCTGGCGGTGTTCTGCGCGGCGGCGGCACTCGGTGCGCAGGACGGAACGCTGCTGCGCTTCAAGCACAAGAAAGACGACAACTACCGCATCCTTTCCACCGTGCGCGAGGACGTGAAAGTGAACGGCAGGCTCAACCACCGGGCAGAAATCGTGAGCCGCGTGACCATTACCGTGACCGACGTGGACGAAAACGGCACCGGCACGATAGACGGCACGTTCATGACGAGCGAAAAATCGACGGGCGCGTCCGGGGGCGAGCGGCTCGGCTGGGGCGAGACGTTGCAGAGCCAGTACAAGCGCGACGAGCGCGGCACGTTCGACATCGCGGACACGTTCTTCATGCCGACTATCCGCGACATGCCCATCCTGCCCGAACACCCCGTCAAAGTGGGCGACACCTGGACGGCAAGCGGCTACGAGGCGGAAGACTTGCGCCGCGAGCCGCTGTTCATCGAAAAGCCGTTCAAAGTGCCGTTCGTGGCGGAATACGAGTACCTGCGCGACGAGGAAGGCATCTCATCGGACGCAAAGCACGCCAAAAAGACATTCCAAGTCATCAGCGTAAAGTACAACCTGTTTTACGAAAGCCCGCTCCCCGACGACGCCTGGCAGCTGGGCGACATTCCTGCGGCGACGATGGGCTACTCGCACCGCATCATCTACTGGGACAACGAAAAAGGGCAGATCGACCACGCCGACGAGCAGTTCCGCATCGTCATCGAAAGCGCGCGGGGCAACCGCTTTGACTTTTCGGGGACGACCCACGAGGAAATCACCGAATTCACGCGCACGGCGACGGAAGAAACGCTCAAAGACGTGCAGGAAAAAATCGAGCAGCTGGGCTTGCAAAATGTCAGCGTGACCAAAGGCGAAAAAGGACTGACGATCAGCGTGGAAAACATTCAGTTCAAGCCCGACAGCGCGGAACTGACGGAACGCGAGCAGGCAAAGATCAGAAAAATCGCCACCATTCTGGCAGCCTACCCCGACAACGACCTGCTCGTGAGCGGGCATACGGCGCTGGCAGGAACGGAAGCCGCCCGCCAGCAGCTGAGCGAAGCGCGCGCGGAAGCAGTCGCGGACTTTCTGACGGGCATGGGCGTGCGGGAGAAAAACCGCGTCTTCACGCAGGGATTCGGCGCGCGCATTCCGATTGCCTCAAACAAAACGGAAGAAGGCAAGGCAAAAAACCGCCGCGTAGAAATCACGATTTTGGACAAATAACGCCACGCGTCACAAGCGAACAGGCACGCCCGCGGCAGCCAAGTCTTTTTTGATGCCGCCGACGGTGTATCCCATACTGTGGACCATGCTCGCAATGAGCGCGGCATCGGCATTGCCCTGCGTCAGCACGTCCGCAAGATGCTGCGGCGTACCGCCGCCGCCCGACGCAATCACGGGAACGGGAACGCTTTCCGCAATCATCTTGGTGAGCGCAATCTCGTAGCCCTGCCGCACACCGTCCGCGTCAATCGAATTCAATACGATTTCACCCGCGCCCAGCTCCACGGCATGCACCGCCCATTCCTTCGCGTCCCAGTCCGTCCTCACGCGCCCGCCGTTGATATACACGCGGTAGCCGGACGGCGCGGTCGCGTCACGGGCGGCATCCATGCCCAGCACGATACACTGATTGCCGAACACGCGCGCGCCCTCGCTAATCAGCCGCGGATTTTTGACCGCCTGCGAATTCAGGCTGATTTTTTCCGCGCCCGCAAGAATCGTTGCGCGGATGTCCGCAATCGTGCCGATTCCGCCGCCCACGCAGAACGGAATGAACACCTTGCTCGCCACGCGGCTGATGATGTCCAGCATTGGACCGCGCCCGCGCGCGCTCGCCATGATGTCGTAGAACACCAGCTCGTCCACGCCCTGCCGATAATATTCGGCCGCCATGTCCACCGGGTCGCCGATGTCGGCATTGTGCTGGAACTTCACGCCTTTTGTCGTGCGTCCGTCCTTCACGTCAAGGCAGACGACAATCCGTTTTTTCAGCATTGCTCCGCCCCAAGATAGTTTTTCAGAATCCGCAGCCCCGCCTCGCCCGATTTTTCGGGGTGGAACTGGAACGCCGTCACCGAACCGCGCGACACGCACGCGGGCACGGCGCACCCGTAATCTGCCGTCGCCTTGATAATCTCCGCGTCGTCCGGCTGAATGAGATACGAATGCACGAAATAATAGTCGCTGTGCGCGGGAACGCCGTCAAAAAGCGGACTGCCGCCGTTCACATACGTCACGTCGTTCCAGCCCATGTGCGGCACTTTTCGTCCGGGCGCAATGCCCGCCTCGTCCCAGACGCGCCGGAAATGCCGGATCGTGCCGGGAAGCAGGCCGAGGCAGTCAACGTCGCCTTCTTCGGAATGATCAAAGATAATGTGCGAGCCAAGGCAGATGCCCAGAAGCGGCTTTTCCGCCTTTGCCCAATCGCGCAAGAACGAATCGAATCCCGTCCTGCGCAGCTGCTCCATTGCGTATGCTGCCTCGCCAACGCCGGGAAAAATCAGCTTGTCCGCCCGCTCCAAGTCGCGCGGATTCTGGGAAAGCACGTAATCCGCCCCCAGCGAAGCCAACGCCCGCTCCACGCTCTTGATGTTGCCTGCGTTATAATCGACAATTCCTACCATAATGATTGCTGAATTCTAGCAAGGACGATAAAGCAAGTCAAGGGGCATGCCGATAATAAACTATGCTTGCCCAACTGCTGTCCGTCCTCAAGAACGTGCTCACGAACAAACTGGTCATCACCTGCGCAATCATCGTGTTCCTGTACATCAATTTCGTCTGGTTCGTGGCGCGTTACCATAAAAAGCCGCCCGCACCCAAACGCCGAGCCGTCGTGCGCGCACCTGAGCCGGAAGCCGCGCCAGCCGACGCAGGGAATGCAGACGGCGACGGAGACGGCGGGGAATAAACGCCCGCAGCGCAGACGGCTTTCCTCCGATGTCCACCCGATGCCGCCACAACCGCCCGCAGATCCTCACGCGCCCTTCACTGACAAGCTGCGCAAGCAGTTCTTCCACATCAGACGCATCCCACACGTTGATGCCGAACAGGGCGCGGTCATGCCCGTTCAGCTCGTCCATCAACTTGCCGACCAGCTCATCGCGCGTATACAGGCGACGGTTACGCCGAATAAACCGCAGCACGCGCTCAGCGTCAACGGCGGCGGCAGAAAGCGGCTTGCCCGCGCGCTCAGCGTCGCAGATGTCGCAACCGCCGCAAACGACTTTTTCGGCGGCAAACTGATCCAGCACAAACTGCCGCCGGCACGACGTGCTCCGCGCGAATCCGCCCATCAGCTTTTCCCGGCTGCCAGGAGGTGCCTGCCGGCAACGCAGGTCGTCCGCATGACTCCACACCAGCACCGACCGGGCATTCACGCCGTCACGACCGGCACGCCCCGCCTCCTGCACGAAATTCTCCAGATGCGCGGGCGCGTCCAAATGCACCACCGTGCGGACATTCCCCTTGTCCATTCCCATGCCATACGCGCACGTCGCCGTCAGGATTCCGTCATCGCCCGCAAAAAACCATGATTCCACGGCATCTTTCTCCGCCTTGGTCATGCCCGCATGGTAAAAACGCACGCGTTCGTACCCGACATACTCGGCAAGCAGACGCGCCATGCTTTCCGTGCGCGCGCGCGTCCCGCAAAACACGATGAGCGGCCGCTCCGATTCCGCAACGACGCGCAGGACGGCTTTGTGCTTCGCGTAGGCAAAGCGCACCGCATAGTGAATGTTCGCCCGGTCGCTTTCGCCCTGAATGATGTGCGCGCTGCCGTCAAACAGAATGTCGCGCATCCGTTGCAGCACGGGCGGGCTTGCCGTCGCCGTGAACGCCGTCACCACCGGCGCGCCCAGTTTTTTGATGATGCCGCCGATCGTCAGGTAGGCAGGACGAAACTGGTCGCCCCACTCGCTCACGCAATGCGCCTCGTCAACGGCGACATGCGCGATGCGGCAGGCGGCAAGGCGGCGCACCAACGCCTCGTCCTGCAAGACTTCGGGATTGGCGATGATGACCCGTGCCGCGCCGCTTTTTATCCGGGCAAAGTTCTCCTCGCGCTCGGCATCGCTCTGCCCGCCCCGGAACATAACCGCGCCGATGTTCCCCGCCTGCATGCGGCGCATCTGGTCTGCCATGAGCGCGAGCAGCGGATACAGCACGAGCGTCGGACCGTGCAACAACAGCGCGGGAACAAGGAAGCACAGCGACTTGCCCGCGCCGGTCGGCAGCAGCACAATCTGCCTGCCCCGGCACACGAGGTCGCCCTCGCAATCGTCCGCCAGCCGTTCCCCGGCACGAGCCGCCGCCGCGCTGTCCAGAATATTGGCAATCACGAGCTTCTGCCACGCGAACAAGTAGCGCACACCGAACGCTTCCCAAGCCGCCCGCTCCACGTCGTCCCGGTGTACGGCATCCGCGTCAAACTGCTGCGCGGGACAACCGCGCCCCGCCTCAAAAAATCTCTGTTCCATAACTATATATAGGCACCGACCGTGCAATTTCGGCAAAAAATGCGAAAAAAAAATGATAAAAAACGCGGAACCCCCTTGACACGATGACGGGGGGGGTAAACTGGAGCATCTTTTTTTCATTCGAGGAGGATTGCATGAAAAAACAGACAAAGATTGCCGCCGCACTCGCGGCACTGGTGCTTGCCCTCGCCCTTGCGGGGTGCGACAATGAAGACCTAGCGGTGGTGAAGACTCTAGGAAAACAACCTCCGGAAAAACAGACTGCGCACTTTACATTTTCCGGCAATTCGTTGCGGATTGAACTGGAAGCCATGGAAACGAGCGGCTTTGACATTACGGCAGATGCCAACGCGTCTGGTGGCAAGGCGGGCAAACTCGTTGACGAAAATTCCCGCGCGGATGCAACCATCACATTCCCGGCAGGCACTTACACCGGCTATGCGGTTATCCGTGCGCCTAGCCCGGACAACGATATGTTCTATGTGAAATTCGGCGACGATTATATCCGCGTGTATGCGGACGAACCGTCGCCTCCGGGATATGCGCCGACCAGTCGCACGCCCATATACTTTTCATGCCGCGATGAAACAACCGTGCAAATGACCATACAGAAAGACAATCCTGACCCCTCGAAAAAACCCGGCGAAACGGGAATGTTCATCGACTATGTGGAATTCACGAAATCCGTTGTCCCCGAAAACGGCAAACCCGACTGGACCGGCTTCAAGATGGTCGATTCCGTGGACAAACTTGACTTCACATTCAGCACGTATAATATGCAAGAAGTGTGGAGCACAGAATACAAAGGAGAAACTCCGTATGTCGGAACAGAACTGTATACAGTGAAAGTTGCGACAGAAAACGAAATAAGCGTTACGCGCAAATCAACGATAAGAAAATACAACAATGCGGCAGTCTATGCAGAGGATAAGGTGTATTACGAAGAAGAGAAGGACAAGTACGGAGACTGTACCCGTACATACGACGACAGCACACGCACGATAACAATACTGTATCCCGAAAAGCCTTATTCTCAGTCGCTCTCCGGGTTTAAGCAGGCATTTCTCTCTCTTCCAGAAGATGAAGCGGGAACTGCGCACCGTGACCTAAAACTCGGTCAGCACAGCGGCATAATCCAAGTGTCATACATTTGTGACAACACATGGACAGAGGATGATGGCACAGTAGAGACCGACACAACGTACTTTACCACAACGCTCACACCGCAGAAGTAGCCACAACTACCAAACTACACAGAAAG
>CAZSOK010000098.1:0-7479 GCA_964608445.1 uncultured Treponema sp.
AAAGCACTCTCCTTGGCACCGTTAAGAACCTTAACGGAAAAAGAGAAGGCGCACGGGGTCTTGCGGGCGGCGACGAACAGCAAGCCACTACAGGACTTTGTTTCATGGCACTACACGAGTTCGTGTATACGCTTATGACATAAAACGAACTCATGCAGCGCGCATACGGGTTTTTCGCACGGCGCGCACGGTCAGCTGCCGAAAATCTCCGTGCGGTGCTGTGCGCCCAATGCCTGGACGGATTCCGGCAACGGCTGCTCCCCGTGCCGGGCGCGGAAATCTTTGAGGTCAATCAGAAAGCGGTTCATCGAAAAATGCTGGAAAACGAACACACGCTGCCAGGCATCGTCGGGGCAGGAGGCGCGCAGCGTGTCGCGGTAGGGCAGGAATATGCCGTTGCCTTTGAGTTCCGCGTAGCCGACGAGCCACAGTTCCGGCGCGGGGTTGCGTTCGTCTGCGGCGGCGCACAGGGCGGCATGCAGGCGGGCGGTCTGTTCTGCCGTCCATACCTGGCTCGTGCGGATAAGCTGCTGAATCTCCGTGCCGCCGTTCTTTGCCAGCTGCCTCAGGTGCGCGGTCTTTGCGGTATGCACGGGCGTTTTGTTCAGAATCAGCACGTTCTTGCGGAAGTCGGTGGCAAATTCGGGATTGCGGGCAAAAAAACCGGCGGCAATCTTTCCGCTCTGCCCCACAAGGTAGCGGTTGTTCCTGGCAAGCTGCTCGTCTTTGCCGGGGTTGTCGCCGATGACCAGATAGCGGATTACGTCCTGCGCCGTCACGTCGTCAAACGCGCGGTTGTACACGACGGCGGTCTCCAACGGATAGTCGGGCGTGTCTTTCTGCGCGGCGGCTTTCTGCAACGGGCGCAACGCCGCGCCATACTGCGCGTTCCATGCGGCGCACTGCGCTTTGTATGCGTCCCGGAACACGCAGAACGCCTGCCACTGCCCGCCGGTCATTGCGAGTCCCCAATGATGACGCTGCCGTTGCCGTTGTGGCGCAGTATGCCTTCGCGGCGGAAAACGTCGGCGGCGCAGGTCATCACCACGCCGTCACAGCCTGCCTTTTGGTGGAGCGAAGGAAAGAACGATTCCGCGCGGCGCAATTCCGCAAATCCGGCGGCGGCATACACGCGCAGGGCGGACTGCCATTCTTCGCTCGCCAAAAGCAGCACGGTTTTTATCTGCGCGAACGCCCCGCACAACGCCGCGAGCGACGACAAAAAAAACGGACGCGCGAGCCGTTTCCCCTGGTATTCGGAACGCAGGGCGAACGAGGTGACGTACAGCACCGACCCGTCGCGGCAATGGCTTTTTGATGCCCGGTGATTGATTCTAAACGGCTTGTCGTCCGCAGGAACGCCCTGCCACAGCTCGCTGCAAAAATACCCGGCATTCACGGCGTGTCCTGCCCGGCTCACCGTCTGCACGCTCGAATCCGAAAGGACAAAAAATCCCTGCGGAAACACGCGCAGGCGGTTCTCGAACACCTTCTGCTTTTCTTGCAGCGGCGGAATGAACGCACCGCGCTCAATCTGCATGATCGACGGCATATCAAACGGCTGTGCAGGACACAAAATCATATCCCAAAATACCATATTTTTGCGTGAGAAACAACAATTTTTCTTTGCCTAAACGCGTATTATTGAGTATAATAAGGACGATAATTATGGACAGCAGTATCTCACACGTCCTTGAAGGGCGCAAGACGTTTTTCGTGGCAATCGAACCTTCTCTCCTGCCGGAATCTTACCTCGCCGATTATCTCGCGCGCGGATACGAAACCTATGTCATCCTGGACGACCGCAACTGCCCGCTCGAAAAAAAAATAGCGTCCATTATCTCGATTTTTCAGGATTCCATCCTCTTTTTCTACATCGACGCGGAAGTGCCGAACATCACCTGGAAGCGGTACATCAAATATTTGCAGGAACGGTACGGCGAAACGATCCTTATCGGCGTGCTGTACTCAAAGCGGCACAACGAAGACGAGCGCAAACTGCTGGAAAAATACTACCTCTTTGACGTTGGCATCCAAGGCGGCTGCATCTCGCTCGAATTCCAGAAAGCAAAAAACTTTTCGCTCATCGACCGCGTGATGTTCGCAAACCAGGCCTCCGGGCGGCGCAAGAACGTCCGCGCCCTGTGCGACCCGAACAGCCGGGTGTCTTTTTTCTACAATCATCAGGAATACAACTGCACGCTGAACGACATCAGCCTCAGCCATTTTTCCTGCTCAATCTACGGCGAGTCGTACATTCCGCTGTACGAAAAAATCAAGAACGCGTTCGTGGATCTGAACGGCTTGCATTTCAAGACGGATGCCATCCTGCTGGTACAGCGGCTGACGAACGACCGCACGCTGTTCGTGTTCATCTTTTCGCGCCCTGACGGCTCGCAGGGACTGGACGGCGACCTGAAAAACCGGCTTTCGGAAAAAATCTACCAGCTGGTGACCAGCAAAGTCAAGATGATTCTGCAACTCGTGTTTGATGAAGTGGGACGCGGCGACCGCGATCCCGGCGCGCACTCGACGTTCAGCCCGGAAGACTTGCGCCGCCTTTTGTAGAGGAAATCCGCCATGTTTGATGAATCAACAAAAAACATCATAGAAGGGCGCAAGACGTTTTTCATCGTGCCGGATACCGCGTTGTTTCCCGAAAATTACCTGGAAGACTACCTTGCCCACGGCTATGAGACGTACATCATCAACGATGACCGTTACTGCCCGCTCAAAGTAAAAATCGACATCATCATCCACACATTTACCGACTCCATCCTTTTTTTCTACATCGATACCGTGGTGGAAGGCATTGAATGGCACACGTATATCCGCGACTTGCAGAACCGTTACGGCGAAAAAGTGCTGATCGGCGTACTGTACGCAAAACGACCCAACGAAGACCAAAAAAAGCGGCTGGAAAAGTATTATCTGTTTGACGTGGGCATCCAGGGCGGCTGCATCTCGCTTGAATTCCAGCGGACAAAGAATTTCGCGCTCATCAACAAGGTCATGTTCGCGAACCAGGCTTCAGGGCGGCGCAAGAACGTCCGCGCAATCTGCGACAACAACAGCAAAGTCAATTTTATGGGCAAAAACGGCTTGATCAAAGGCATCGTGCTTGACGTGAGCCTCAGCCATTTTTCCTGCACGTTCGACACGCCGCTGGACATCAAGCTCTACGAAAAAGTCAAGCACATCATGATCAACGTCAACGGATTTCATTTCAGCACTGATGCCATCCTGCTGATGCAACGGCCGGTGAACCACGTTACGCTGTACGTATTCGTGTTCGCGAACGCAAACGGGCAGCAGGGACTGGAGCCTGACATTCAGTCGCGGCTGCTGCAAAAAATCTACCAGATTGTGAACGACCGGGTAAAGTCACTCATGTGGGAAAAATTCGACGCGGCGCGCAAGGCGCTCAACAATCCCGCGCACGGCAGGGCATACATTCCGACTGACGACGGCGACATTCAGAACTATTACCGCTAGCCCTGCCGTATCGGCGCGCTAGAATCCTACCCGCAGACCGACATACGCGCCCGCGCCGGCAAGGCGGAAGCTGTTGATAAAATCCTCACTGCGGAACAAAGCCTTTACGTCAATCTGAAAAATACGCGCGTTCAGCATAATCCCGACGCGCTGCACAAAAATGCGGTCCTCATACGCCGTGCCGAACTGAAAGCCGAGTATCTTGAACAGCGTTACGTTCGCGTCCAGCGCGTATTCGGGATAAAAAATCGCATTTCTGCTATAGGGGTGGCGCACGGCAAGCCCCAGCTTGGGACGGAACACGCACCAGTTGCCGAACGGATGCCATGCGGCCTCTACGCCCAGCCTGAGCGGACGGAACACGTATTTTGTGCTCTTGCTGTATTCCGCCTCCCCCTCGTCATACTCATAATCAAAGTCTTCGCCGTCCGTTATGCGCTGAATCAGATTGTCTTCGGTAAAATACGCCGTCATCGTCCGGGTCATCTTGTAGTCGAGCCTGCCCGGAATAATCGGAATGCGCCCATAAATGCCCACGTCCAAGCTCTTTATAGTAGGACGCTCCACCGCAAAACCGAGGTCGAACCCGCCTTTTGCCGCCACGCTGGAAATTCTGTCGATTGCACTTTCAACGGAGAAGTCTTCCAAGTCAAACGCCGTATGGAGCGCGAACGACGCTTCGGCAGATGCCTGTATCGTTCCCGATTCGTCCGTAAAAAAATCGACTTTCGCGGAAGCGTCGTCGGCATACGCAATCGGCACGACATAAGCGGGCGTAACGGTAATGCCGTATTTTTCAAAAATCGTCGTATGGAACGACGCGCCCAAGTTCACGAACAGGTCGCCGTAAGCAGTGGCGGTGAATTCCTTTTTCTCACCAAAATCCCAGCCGTCCGCAAGCAGGTCGAAAAATTCTTTTCCCACGCCGACAAACGCAGATCCGCTCACGTTCGCAAAAAGCCCCAGACGGAATTTAGGCCCCAAATTGAGATTGAAAAACGCGTTTGTGTCCGCGAACGCGTCAAGGACGAACCCGTTCCGCCCAAGGTCGCTCGCGATTTTTTTCAGGTCAATCGTAATTGTCTCTTTCAGAATGTCGGAAGCACCGTACAAATTATTTGACGCGCCCGCGCTCGCCTCCACGCCAAACTCAACATACCGATTGGGCACGTACAACTCCGCCCCCAAAGACGAGAAAAAACACAGCGTTGCCAGCGATAAAATCAGCCTTTTCATCATTTCTCCTTAAAATGCGATGCCCGTACCTATCGCATTCGTCCGCGCAAGCGGACATAGTATAACACCGTTTGCACCGCAAACTGTCAGTCAAAAAGCGTCGCGCCATTTGTGCGGCACTTTTTGAACATCCTTAATCAAATTCAAATGCTTCGATTTCAGCATCGTTCTTCGTTTTTACCACCAGCGCGGCATTCATTTTGAGTTCCGCGTTGCGCGTGACAGAAACCAATCCCTTTTGCAGCGTCATAGAAATTCGCGGTATGAATGAACTTGCGGTAAGAATCTTGTCAATATCTCCCTGTTCTATGTCGATTTTATTCTTTTTATCATCAAAAGTCATGGTTTTTTCAGGGATAAAACCATTTTTTTCAGAAAACCTAGCATCTATATTTAACCCAAGCGGATTCTTAAACTGATACCACAACTCCAGCGATTTTAATGCATCGGTATAGTCGGTGTACTCAGAAAAATCCGAATCGGAATCTTCATCACCCAAGAAATCGATGTCCTCATCGTCGCCCGCAAGTGCCATAATGTTTTCAACAGAAATATTATTTTTAATGTTCAGCTTCAATGGCAACACGACCGCAATGGTCATAGCAATTTCCGCGTTTGCACTGCCCGAAGCCGTATCATTTGCGGCATCTTGCAGGGCATTTATCTGCTCCTTTTTTAATATAATAGTATTCTCTTTGCCGCCACCGAATGAAATATTATAGTCAAATTTCAAATCATTTGCCCTGTCATTTATGATTCCGGTCAAACTGTTTTCTTCTGTTCTTGCCGAATAATACTCGGTAAACATGGCATCTGTTGTTATCAAGCGTTTTTCGTCTGCAAGCGAAGCAAAAGAAGGTACATTATTCCTTACCTTCAATTTTCCTTTTTCAATCAAAGTTTTTGTTTTTGCAGTGCCAGAATCCTTTGGAATATACGACGCTTCCACAGAGCCGGTAATCGGCGGAAGTAATTCTGAAAAATTTACGGCACCTTCACCCTCTGTTTTTGGCGCAGTAACATACAGATAGCCCTCAATGCCCTGCAATTCGATTGCATTTATCAAATCGTTAATCAACTTGCTTTGTTCGCTGTTCTCGTCGTCCACAAGGTTATCAAACATATCGCCAATGCTCAAGCCTGTCTCAATCGGACCTTTCGGAATAATGCCGTCGTCTATTTTTAGGACAAGTTCCTCACATTCAAAAATATGAGCGTCTTGAGGTGCTCCCAATGCGACTTTGAGATAATAGTCATTTCTCGTCAAATCAAGCGATGTTAAGGTCAGCGTGTCGTCGGTTTTATTATACGGATTTTGACCGTGGTTATCTCCCTGTATGTCAAGCGTGATTTCAAAATCAACCTTATCACCCTGTAATTCTGTAAGTTCAAAGCCCTTCCACCCATTTTCTTTGCCATAAGACACACGAATCGGCTCACCACTAATGACATTAGTATAATCCAAGTTGCTATCGTTTTCGTCTATATGCAAAGCGTCCGAGCGTATCGTCGGTTTTACCCACAATGCTTCTATGGCAAGGTTTGTATCTATGTCCGCCTGCAAATTAAGCTCGTCAACGATGGCAGACACAACATAATCGGTGATATTTGAACCAATATCTTGGTCAATCAAACTTGTAAGCGTTTCATCACCCAGCAGTTTTTCTAAACTGACTTTAACATCGATCAATTCAGTGATATTCGCCTTGCACACAACGGATATCGACGGCTGTTCGTCCTTCAACTCAATCGTCGCATTGTTGAATGACAACACAATGTTGCTTACTTTTGCCGACAACGATTTTGTGCCGTCAATATGCGAACCATGTAAATTTGCTTCCCGGTAAAAAAGATAGCCGCTTTTTCTGCTATCATCTTTAAAGCTCACCTTGTCAATCGCACCGTCCACAGAAATATCGACACCTGCCGTCACGCCGCTCCAACCAGTGGGAAGTACACTAGAAACCGTAATGTTACCTTCCGCAATAGTCGCTTCCCGTAAAAGCTCGCCACCAATAGAATCTTTTTCGTCTTCCATAGATTGATCAATTTCAATAGGCTCAATATTCAGCCCCGTAACTTTTCTGACTCTGAGATTATCTTTGGTAAATCTTACAGAATCAACGCTATACGTATGGAGGATACCACTGCTACCCTTTACACTGCCAGTCAAATGAATTTTCATATTCTGTGGCAACTCCCTATTATTGATAGGAAGTTCCAACGTTTCATCCCTATGAGTTTGATCGAAAGTAGCTGTGTCAAACGCAGGGTATCCCTCATCGTTATAAATACGATTGCCATAATTATCGAGCAATTCAGCGGTCAGATTGAATGTATAATCATTGCCAAAGTTTGTATCCGTAGTTGATATTGTTATATCCAAACTGCCGTTAGAAAATGTGACCGTTGTTAATTCCAGCGGAATTTCTATATCAATATCAGGAATGTATCCCGGTACTCCCTCCAATTCTGCACTGCTAAGATTCCTTTCAGGCACAAGGAATTCAGTCTGTGTGTCTTTGATTTCAAATTCACCAATTCTCCCTACGATTTCATCGTTCAAATCAGGCAAATCGATATTTTTTCCCATCGGCAACCCATTCTTCAAATCTTCCGGGATTTCAACGGGAATATTAAACTTGTCGCCATCGTTGGTGTCGCCCGTGCCAAAGCCGTCCAAAAATCCGAGCATCTCCCCCAAATAATCATCCGGGTTCAGCGAAATGCTCGTAATGGGATACTCGA
>CAZSOK010000099.1:0-7255 GCA_964608445.1 uncultured Treponema sp.
AGTGTTTCACGGCGTGAAACTGAATATTTCACGGCGTAAAATATGTACCGCAAGCGCACGGCGGGTCGCCGCGTTGCCCCGGTACGCCCCGCGCACAGCCCGCAGGCACAAGGCCGCGCGGGAATTCGGCGGAGCCTCCCCTAGCGTTTTCCGTCCAATTATGGTATCGTCTTAAGGCACGAGGAGACACGATGGGCATAGACGGACAGGTGGAACGGATTCTTGCTTCCTATGAGACATACGGCGGCATCAACTGCGCCGGCGCGGACAATTTTCCCAACCGAGAGAACGTGGTCGCCGTGGTGCACGACTTGCAGAGCCTCATCAATCCGGGCTACAAGACCGCGGAGACCGTGGACCAAAGCAACCTGCGCTACGTTACCGGGCAGCGGATCAACCGCATCATCGCCATGCTCACCAAAGAAATCCAGAAAGCACTCGTCTATGAAGTAAGCAAAAAGGATGGGTCGGGAGACGCGGCAAAGACATCCCACTGCTTCGGGCTTGCCGAAAAAACGGCGGTCGCGCTCATCGACGAAATTCCCGAACTGCGCCGCCTGATTCACCTGGACACGCAGGCCATCTTTGAGGGAGACCCGGCGGCACGGAACGACGAAGAAGTCATCGTCTCCTATCCCGGCCTTGACGCAATCACGGTCTACCGCCTGGCGCACTTCCTGCACGCGAACGGCGTGACCGTCATTCCGCGCATTATGACCGAATATATCCACGGCAGGACGGGCATAGACATCCATCCGGGCGCGACGATCGGCGAACGCTTTTTCATCGACCACGGAACGGGCATCGTCATCGGCGAGACGACCGTCATCGGGAACAACGTCAAGATGTATCAGGGCGTGACTCTGGGCGCGCTGAGCGTCAAAAAAGAACTGATGAACAAAAAACGCCACCCTACTATTGAAGACGACGTGACGATTTACGCGAACGCCACGATTCTGGGCGGCGAAACCGTCATCGGCAGGGGCAGCACGATTGGCGGCAACACCTGGGTCACCGCGTCCGTGCCGCCGAACACGCATTATTACAATTAACGCAGACAGCGCAGGGCGCGTCAGTCCTTGCCCGCAGTCTCCTGAGAAACCGGCTTGCCCGCCGCGTCCGCGCTTTCGGCTTTTGCGGAGGCTTCTTTCTGCTTCTGCACGGCGGCTTTTACCGCGTCCGCAAACAGTTTGTTCTGGTCGCTGCGGAGCGGCACGCTGAACGCCGGGCCGCCGTCCTTTTCGTTGATGCGGTAAATTTTTGACGAATCCGTGGAATACGCGGGGCTGTCCTTGCTGTTGATCCACCAGTCAAGCACGGAAAGGACATACGCGGCGTATTTGATGAGGTTTGCGTTCGTGGCGGCGGTCTCCTTGTCGCTGCGTTTTGCGCCCAGCAGCACGTCCATGCGCTTGGATACGATGTTCGGAATGTCAAATTCGTAGCGGCTCCAGGGATTCGCCACGCCGACGACCGTGCCTTTGTCCTTTGCCGCGTTGTCCGCGCCCTGCGACATGGCAAGGAACGTGTCCCTGAGGAATCTTACGCGCAGGCAGAGCGGGCGTTGCTTGCTGTCGTTGTTCGGCTTTTCCAGCAGCAGCTGCTCAAATTCAAAGTGCGGCAGAAAGTTGTACTTCGTCTGCCACAGCAGCGACATTATCAGTTTTTTGCCGGGCGCGCTCGACTTGAATTCGTTCTTGGTGTACTGCTTGTTCACCAGCTCCAAAAGCTCGTCCAGATAGTTCTTTTCAAAGATGATTTCGCGGTAGGCAGACCATTCGTTGAGCGCGACGGCAAGCGTATCCTTGTCCGACTTGTCGTCATCAGGCTCTTTGGAAAACTGGATATTGCGGCAGCCCTGGAAAATATCTTCCGAAATGTGCAGCAGCACCATCGTAATCATCAGCGGGTTTTCGGGCGCGATGACGTTGTAGCCGTCGTCAAAATCGTACATCGGCTCAAAATACGGGAACATATCGGGCATGTTCTCCAGCTGGTTGAAGCCTGCCTGCGGGAACAGCGTGTTCAGCAGGTTCAGCCCCGCCTTCACCATGTCGTCCGTCGTCGCCCCGGACTTCTGCCCCGCTTTCTGCTCCTCGGCTTCCCCGGTTTCTTCCGATTCCTCTGCCTGTCCGTCAGCCGCATCGTCCGCCTGCGCCGCCTGTTCGCCTTTTTTCTGCGGCAGGAGCAGGTCGAATTTGTTGATGCCCAAAAAACTGAAAATCGCGCTCGTCTGATTCATGAAAAAATAGGGGAACGCCTCGTATTTCTGGCTGCACATGCGCATGAGCAGCGGGTACAGTCCCTTGATGACCTGCGTGTACACGTGCAGCCATTCCGTCAGCGCTTCTTTTGACAGTTTGAGCAGCCGCTGCTGCTCCGCCTTAGGATATTTTATCAAGTCCGCGTACACGTCTTTTATCATGTTGGGAATGTTCGTTTCGCCCAAATAATAAATCTTGAGCATATCGCGGTAAACTGCCTTTATGAAAGGCGACATCATGCCGACGGTCACGGTATCGGCATGCGTCTGCAAATCGACGAGCAGCGTCCGATACGTGCCTACCGTCCAGTTGCCGATGGCTCGCAGCAGACGGAATTTATCGTTCTCCTCGTCCATGATTTTTGCCTTGTACGAATCGGGCGCGAGCTGCACGATCGTCTTGACGGACGCGGCGAGTGCCTGAATGTGGTCAACGTCCGCCTTGAGCGAAAACTCGACAAAACTTTTGCTCACCAGTTCCGTGCCGTTTTTCTTGAGTTTGCGCACAAAGTTGAAGATGCCGTAGTTCTGCTTGATTTTGTAGTCGTCGCTCATCATCAGCTTGTCCATCTTTGCCGCTTCTTTTGCCGGGATTTCGGGCAAGCCACCCACGCTGACGGCTTTTTTCTGCGGCTCCGGTGCCGGAGGTCTTGCGCTCGTCGCGCCGACTATGCCGCCCGCGGGCTTTCCCGTGGCGCGGTGCGCGTAGGCGGGTGCTTTTTTGGGAAACGCGTCATAGTTAATCGGCGCGGATTTTTCGGTAAAGACTTCGCCACCAAGCACTTTTGCCATGCGTGAGGCTTCTTCCGTGGAAATATTTCCGATGTTGCGGCGGGTGTTGTCCAGCGTACCCGGCTCCCATTTTGCCTGCGGTCTTCCGTCGTTCATTGCGTTCCCCCTGCTTACAGACGAAGCATCTGCTTGCGGACAATGCCCTCAAAATTGTGCAGCACAATCGATTCGTTGTCCTTTGTCTTGAGCACGCCTTCAAACTTGCCGAGGATTGTATGCACCTGCGTCCGCGCCACAAAAAATGAGTTGTCGCGGAAATGGTCGGAGCAAGGCGTGAACGTCAGATCGACCATGTTTTCCGTGTCCTGAATGACCCAGTTTTCTGCAAGCCCGAACGAATGGGTAATCACCACGGGCGGAAGCGGCGTACCGTGTCCGTCTACAAACAAAAGATTTTCGTTGATAGTATCACTATCGACCGATTCTTCCGCCTGCATGACGATTTTAAACGACACGTGCCTGTCGCCGACCGTTCCCATCGCCAGGCAGATTTCGCAGGCAGAAATAAAATTGTAATACGAGCGGTTGATGCTCAGCAACGCGTCGCCGTCCGTCTTTTCCATGGGGACGGCTTCGCCAGGCGTGTTTTTTTCCAGCGAAAGCGCGCCGTGAATCGACGCGGCGCAGGTATACGTCGCATTGCACCGGCTTTTGGTGGGCGAAGGAACGACCGCCGTCATCTCGCACGTGTGCGGTCCGCGAAAATGCGCCAGGAACGCCGCATTTGCCGCCGGTCGCGCCGAATCTCCCTGCATGTTAAAAATGAGCGAAAAGCGGTCACGCTCATGATCCCAGCTCACCCTGATGTACCGTTTCTTGCGGAACGTCGCGCAATAGCCGGCGACAAGGCTGTGCGGAATAAAACGGCGGCGCGGTCCCATGAACGAACGGTACGCGTATTTCCGCTTTGTCTCTTTGTTCCAGAAAAGGACTTCCGCATAGCCGAACATTTTTTGGTCAAAGAATTCCACCGTGCCGATATACGAGCCGATGCTGAACGAAAACAAAAGCGAGCTTCTGATGCGGATATTGGTGAGGACATGGGGAAATGGAATGCCGCCGAACGGAGCGTGTACGTTTCGGATGTCCAGCCGGGGCGGAAAGCCCGCGAACGTTCCGAACATACACACGCCATGCTGAATAATCTGCTCCGGCGGCTCTGTCACTGGCCGTGAATACAATGCAACCTTCCTGCCGTCATTATAACGGAAGATTTTGCCGAACGCAACTATAATGCAAGCGGTCGGTCACGCGCCGTTCGCGCGGCTTCTTGCGGAGATTTTTTTCCAGCCACGCTTGACACCTCGCGGCATTATGCACTAGAATAAACCAAGCTTGTAAAAAAGCTGATAAACTCTCTCCGAAGTCCACTTCGGTGGACGGCGCGGGATTTTTGTATGCGTTGCATTCAGAGATCCCGCGTTTTTATTTGTTCTTTGAACGTATCTTAAAATCTTACAGCATATCTCTGCACGAGCGGCAGCCCTACTCAATATCACGCAAGCCGATCGAGTGTTCGTCCAAGCCAGTCAGCTCGCAGAAATGCGGGAGCGCGAAACACGCGCGGATAAATGCATTCCAGTCCTCGCGCTGGCGGTGGTTCGCGCGCTGTATGCAGATAGTCTTTAATTGTAAATAATTCGTCGTGATTGTCTCCCACATCTCAAAGCCGCCGGGAATATTATGCCGCAGGCGCATGAACGCCTCGTACTGCGCGCGCCGCAATGAGCGCACCGCCGTCTCGTCCGCGCCGGAAACGTCCGCCGCCTTGAGCGCGTCCTGCGCCCGCGCGAAAGCTCCGTAAAGGCGGCGCACCTGCTCCTTGCTTTCCTGCGTCACATAGCGGCTGTACGGATCAAGCCCGTCCTCCATGAACTTCTTGAGCGAATGCATGGTCGATTGGCTCATCACGATTTCCAAGAAATGATAGCGTTGCAGCTCAGGCGTGAACGCCTGACTGTATTTCAAATCGAACGTGACCAAAATACCCTTCAAGAACGCGTCGTGGCTCTGGTGCGGCTCTTTGTTCGCGCCGAGCAGTTTTGCCACGTGCCACTGCCGGTTCCCGTCCGACTTGTCAAAGGCGACCGTCGTATCGATGTCGCCCACGCTGAACGAATTGCCTTTTGCGTTGAGCGCACGGTCCAGCCCGTACACTTCCACGTTCCTGACTTCAAGCATCGCTATTCGTCCTGCATGCCTTCTGCGTCTGCCGGGATTTCTTCCTCGCTCACCGTAACGATACGGTCAGGCTGAATGACAATCGAACGGGACTTCCACTGTACGAACGAAAACAGAACGCCCGCGCCAAGCAGCACCACGCCGAACACGCTCACTAGAGTACTGCCCAGCGACTGCGGCGACAACAGGAACAGCACGACCGCCAAGATGATGCAGATAAGCACTTCAAAGATAGATTTTTTGGTAGAAATGCCGTTGCGGCTCAAGATATTGATAGCATACACTTCCATTCCTGCAGCGACCAACAGATAGAACGCCATCGTGTACGCCATAATCGTCCATGTAATAACGGCAAACACGCGCGGTAACAACACCGCAAGCGCACCCACGGCAATGCTCAGCCAGCCATGTATCGCCATGACGCGGGCATAATTGACATCCGTCACGAGCGTGCGCACCGTCACCAAGATAAAGATGCCGTCAAAAATCAGGGCGATGCCCAAAATAATCACGGCAAACTCAATGAACGACTCCGGCGAAATGAGCATAAACAACCCCACCACCGCAATCATAATACCGAGAAAAAACTTGTTCTTGTCCATGCCGTCATTATAGCAAGCGCGCAAAGAAAAGTCTATCTTAGCCCGGCCGCACGGACGGCGCAAAAAGCACCAGGAATATTTGCCCGCTCACGCAAAAAAACGCGACGAAGATTTGGATAACCCGCAGCGGAAAATGCCTTCTGGCCCATAACGATTCAAACATCCCTGCCGTTACGCTAAAAAACAGCGGATTATCAAAACCCGCTCGGCAAAAACAATCCGCCGTTGGGAAGCACTTTTTGGGGAGGCAAGGTTTTACTGCTGACACCATACGGACGGCGCATTGAAACACGCCTCTTTTTTCATTATAATGGAACAATGTTTCGTATCTATGTTGAGCGCAAAAGCGGTTTTGCAAGCGAAGCCGCACGCATTTTTTCGGAAATCACGGATTTTCTGGGCATTACGGGCGTAACGGGCGTCCGCTATTTGAATCGTTACGACATTGAGCACGTCTCCGACGACGTGGCAAAACTGGCAGTGGAACGCATTTTCAGCGAGCCGCAGAGCGACACGGTATGTTATCCGCCGCTCGCGCTGCGCGACGATGAGACGGAAATCATCTGGGAATACCTGCCGGGCCAATACGACCAGCGCGCGGACAGCGCGGAACAATGCCTGACGCTCCTGCGCGAAGCAGTGAAAAACACCGTGACCGTCGGTACAGAGCCGCCGCGCGTGCGCTGCGCAAAAGTCGCCCTGCTGCGCGGGAACGTCAGCACGGAAGACCTCGCAAAGATCCAGCAGTATCTGATCAACCCGGTGGACTCACGGCTGACCGACGACGCGCTGCCCAAAACGCTGGCAATGCAAACCGACGAGCCGGGCGACATTCCCACGGTGACCGGCTTTATCGGCTGGGGCAAAAAGGAGCGCGAAGCCTACCGCGTGCGCATGGGACTGGCGATGGACGACGCGGACATCGCGTTCTTGCAGGATTATTTCAAGTCGATACGGCGCGACCCGACGGAAACAGAAATCCGCGTGCTGGACACCTACTGGTCCGACCACTGCCGCCACACCACGTTCAACACGATCCTCACGAAAATAAAAATCGACAAAGGGCCGTATGCGACGCTGTTCAAGACATCGCTCAACGAATACAAAGCCATGCACACGGACATCTACGCAAAGCGCAAGGACAAGCCGCTCACGCTCATGGACATGGCGACTATCGGCGGAAAATACCTGCGCAAGCACGGCAAGCTAGACGATCTGGAAGTGAGCGAAGAGAACAACGCCTGCTCGCTGTTCATCGACGTGCATTACACGACCGACAAGAACGGCAACCCGCTCGCGGAAGGCAGCGAAGAGACGGAACGCTGGCTCTTGCAGTTCAAGAACGAAACGCACAACCATCCCACGGAAATCGAGCCGTTCGGCGGCGCGGCGACCTGCATCGGCGGCGCAATCCGCG
>CAZSOK010000100.1:0-7110 GCA_964608445.1 uncultured Treponema sp.
AAAAACCAATTGCGCAACCCCTCTCCTTTCTGCTATACTACGCGCATTATGGCAGACAAAGATATATGCCCCTGCGGTTCGGGGAAAGCCTATGGCGAATGCTGCGAGCCGATTATCACCGGAACGGCAAAGGCGGCGACGGCGGAAGCGTTGATGCGCGCGCGCTATTCCTCGTATGTCAAGCATGAGATTTCGTTCATCATCAACTCCTGCGAGGAGGGCGACAAGATTGCGGAGATCGACCGCAAGGCGACCGAGGACTGGAGCCGGCGTTCCACCTGGCACGGACTGCGCATCCTGCGCACCGAAAAAGGCGGCGAGCAGGACGACACGGGCGTGGTCGAATTCGAGGCAATCTACACCGACAAGTCCGGCGTGCGCGGCATCCACCATGAGACGGGCGCATTCAAGAAAATCAACGGCGAATGGTTCTATTCCGAGGGCAAAGTCAAGCCGATACCGTCCGTGCGTCAGGGCGAAAAAATCGGGCGCAATGATCCCTGCCCCTGCGGCAGCGGCAAAAAATACAAGAAATGCTGCGGACGATAAATGCCTGACCACATCATCACCGGCTTCCACGCGGTGGAAGAGCGCGTCCGCCGGGCAATAGAGAACGGCGCGGCGGGGCTTTCCATACGCTACGGCACGACCGGCCCGCGCGTCAAAAAAATCCTGGAGCTGGCAAAAAAGGCGGGCATTCCCGCGCAGGCTACGGACGACCGCGCGCTCGACGCGCTCGTGCAGCACCTGCCGCCCGTCGCGCGTGACCACCGTGGCATCGTGCTGATTGCCGCCGGGGAACAGCGCGCACCGGGCGGCGTGGACTTTGACCAATGGGTCGTCTCCTGCGCGGACGACTCGCGCCGGACGGTACTCATCCTTGATTCCATCACCGACCCGCACAACGTGGGCGCAATCCTGCGCTCCTGCGACCAGTTCGGCGCGGACTTGGTGGTCATGCCCCAGCGGCGCGGCATGAGCGACATCGCTTCCAACGAAATCATCGCGCGGGCGAGCGCGGGCGCGAGCAGTTGGGTTGCCGTCGCGGTGGTGACCAACTTGGTCCGCGCCGCGCAGCAGCTCAGGGCGGCGGGCTTCTGGCTGTACGGCGCGGACGCGGGCGGGCAGAGCGTGCAGGAAATCACGTTCGCGCGGAAAAGCGCAATCGTCATGGGCAGCGAGGGAACGGGCATCGCGCGGCTGTTGCGCGAGCAGTGCGACGGAGCGGTATCCATTCCCACCTGCGGAAAAATCGACAGCCTGAACGTAAGCGTGGCGGCGGGCGTGCTGCTGTACGAACGATACCGGCAAGGATTAGGAGAATCATAATGACACTCACGACATTTTTTACCGTGCTGCTCACGTTCTTTGTGGCAGAGATGGGCGACAAGACGCAGCTCATGCTGTTCGCGCTCACGTCAAAGTACAACATCCGCTCAATCGTCATCGGCACGGCGGCGGCGATCCTGGTGATTAACGGGGTCTCCGTCTGCGCGGGCGGCCTGCTCAACGAATTCCTCAAATCGCACCTGTGGATCGTCAAGCTGATTGCGACGGTCGCGTTCTTCTATTTTTCGCTCACGTCGCTCGTCAAGGAATCGGGCGGGGAAGAGGGCGGCGAAAGCACGATCAAATTCGCCGCGCTCGCCGTGTTCTGCATTTTCTTCATCGCGGAGCTGGGCGACAAGACGCAGCTGTCCGCCATCACGTTCGGGGCGACCACCGGGCTGAACGCGGGGCTGTTCTTCGTGTGGGTCGCGTCGTCCATCGGCTTCTTTGCCGCCGACATGATCGGCCTCGTGCTTGCGTTCGTCCTGCACGGAAAAACGCCCGACGCGTTCTTCAAGCTGCTCGCGTTCGCGGTGTTCGCGGTGTTCGGCTTTGTCAACCTGTACACGGTCGTCACGTCGCTCGCGTTGGACGCGTATCTCGTGCCGGTCATGGCGGGCGCGGCGGTCGTTTTCGCGGCACTCTGTATTGCTATTTCGCTCAAAAACCGCTACAGTACAAAACATGGACGAACTGAAACGACAGATTAAGGAAATTATCGTATCATCCCTGGAACTTGAGGACATTCAGCCGGAAAACATCGTTGACGACGAGCCGATTTTCGGCGCGGGACTGGGGCTGGACTCAATCGACGCGCTCGAACTGGGCGTCGCGCTCAAGAAAAAATTCGGGGTCAAATTCAGCGCGGAGAGCAAGGACAACAAAAAGCACTTCGCCTCCGTCAACGCGCTTGCGGAATTCATCGCAAAAGAAAAACAAATCGGGTAAGACGATGCAGAAAGAACAATTGTTTGACAAGCTCAAAGAAGTGCTGACGCAGGAATTTGATTTGGACGAATCGATCATAACGCCGGACGCGAACATTGCGACGGACCTTGACTTGGATTCAATCGACGCGGTGGAACTGATTGTCAAGATGAAGCCGTACCTGACGGCGCGGATTGAGCCGGAGGCGTTCAAGTCCGCGCGGACGCTCGCCGACGTAGTGAACATTCTTGAGCCGATCGCGCGGTAATGCGGCTGCCCAAACCCGTCTTTTACGTCATCTCCGCGCTGTATCCCGTGCTGGTGTTCACCTGCCTGGTGCTGCTGCACGTGCCGGTGCGGATTTTTTCGCTGTTCGTAATCGTGATAGCGGCGGCGTATTTTTTGGTGGCGACGCAGCACCGCAGCAAAAAGACGACGCGTCTGCTCGTCTCATCCGGCCTGCTGCTCGCGGCAGGCTTCGTCTGCCTGATAACGGGGAGCGCGTTGTTCCTGAAATGCTACCCCGTGGTCATCAGCGCGATTTTCCTGTGCGCGTTCGGCTACACGCTGTTCGACCGCCCGACAATGGTGTTCCGCCTCGCCACGATGACGGACAAATCGATTGTCGGCTCGCTCGCGGAAAAGCGAATCGAATCGTACTGCACGAAAGTGACGGTCGTGTGGTGCGCCTTTTTCGTGCTGAACGGCACGGTCGCCCTCATCACGGTATTCGCGTCCAATGATTTGCTCTGGTCGGCGTATAACGGCGGCATTTCCTATCTGCTCATGGGACTGCTTTTTGCCGGAGAATATATTGTCAGAAAGGTGGTGAACGCAAAAATGCCAAAGGCGATTCCTATTTCCCGGTTTGACGCGGCTTCGCGCGCGCCGGACACGATCCTGTGCTACGAGCGCAAGTGGACGGACGGCGTATATTTGACCTGGCGCGATTTCCTGCGCGACAGCGCAAAGGTGCGCGCCTGTATCCGTGCGCACGATGACGCGCACAAATGGATTTTGCACTGCGAGGATTACTGGTATTTTCTGGTGAGTTTTGTCGCGCTGCTGCAATGCGGCAAGGAAATCCTGCTCACGGCAAACGTGTCGCCCCGCTTCATTGCCGAAATCCGCAACGACCCAAACATCCGCTTTTTGACCGACCTGGCAATGCCCGACACCGACTTTGTGCCGGACATTTTGGCGCACGGCGCAGAACCGGCGGAAGCCGCGCAGGAGACACCGCACATCAGCGCGGACGACACGAACATCATCCTGTACACGAGCGGCTCGACGGGGCATCCCAAGGCGGTGCGCCAGCGGCTGACCGAATTTGAGACGGACAACGCGTTCGTGCTCGGCAAATGGGGCGAAGAATTCCTGCGCCGCAAGCTGTGCGCCACCGTCAGCCAGCATCATATTTATGGCTTGCTGTTCACGATTATGCTGCCATTCACCGCCGCCGTGCCGTTCCGCCGCACAAGAATCGAACTGCCCGAAGCGTTCGAGCAACTGGACGACACTTCCTATATGATTATTGCCGTGCCCGCATTCCTCAAACGCACCTGCGCCGACTACGCCGGGCGAAAACTGCCGCTTGCCGACCCCTGGATTTTTACGAGCGGCGGCGTGCTTACGCCCGAAGTGGCAAAGGACACCGACGGCGTGTTCGGTTTTTGGCCGATGGAAGTGTACGGAAGCACGGAGACGAGCGGCATTGCCTACCGGCAGAGCAAGAACGGCTTGGAATGGACGCCGTTCGACAACGCAAAAATCTGGAAGAACGACGACGGCTGCCTGGTCATCATCTCGCCGTACATCAAAGACCCGGACGGATTTACCACGGGCGACCTGGTAGAAATCCATGACGACGGGCGATTCTTGCTCAAAGGGCGGGCAGACAGCATCGTCAAAATCGAAGAAAAGCGCATATCAGTGACGGAAGTGGAGAACCGGCTCGTGCAGTCGGGACTGGTGCAGGACGTGTGCGTCGTGCCGATGAGCGACCGCCGCCAGTACCTTGCCGCCGCAATCGTGCTGAACGACGCGGGCAAAGCCCTGTTCGCCCACACGGAAAAATACCTGATAAACCGTCATTTCCACGATTACCTGATGCAGTTCTTTGAGAACGTCGTGCTGCCCAAAAAATGGCGCTTTCTGGATGCCCTTCCCATGGACGCGCAGGGAAAGAAGAAAAAAGCCGACATTCAGGCATTGTTCGCGCCCGAAAATCCCCACGGCATTCCCGCGGAACGCGTCCTGCACAAAACCGACCAATCCGTTGACCTGGAAGTGACGATTCCCGCCACGAGCGAGTATTTTGACGGGCATTTCCCGCAGTTCAAGCTGCTTCCCGCCGTGGCGCAGGTGGATTTGGTCACCCTGTTCGCCCAACGGTATTTCGGCATCGAACGCACCGTCGCCCAAATCAAGCGCAGCAAATTTTCGGAGAAGCTCCTGCCCGACACGACGGTCGTCTTTCACCTGACCTACGACAGCGACAAAAAAAGCATCGCATTCAAAGTGCAGGACTTGGGCGCGACCGTCACGTATGCGAGCGGCATATATCTGACGGAACAGTTTGTCAAACGAGCTGATTTGTGATATACTCATACCGTGAGGTAGTAATTATGGAACCGAGAATACGTATCCTGTTTATTTCGTACATCACCATTCTTCTGCTGATTGTAGGGGTTGGTGTCGTACCCTATTTCGTCAAAGGCGACTACAAAAAAGACACGCTCGTGGTTGATCCGGCACGCGTGGAGAAAGAAGCTGAAAAGCCGACCCCCGTTGCCGAATCAGCGGACGCGGAAACAGCGGCGAAAGGCAACGACGATTTGTTCACCGGCACTGCCCACGTCATCGAAACGGACGCAAAGACGCATTTCGTCCGTTTTGAGCTTCTGGAAGACGAGGCACTTTTTGAGCAGGCGAGCGACCGGCTGTTCGCCATGATGGACGGCAGGAACGGCAGCGACATCGTTATCAAGTACAAAAAAAAGGCAGACCCCAACGGCAATATCCGCTACAATTTTTCTGAATCGCAAGAAGTCTTTAACCGCTAGGACTGATTTTTGCCATGACCGGGGGTATCATCATTCCCGTCTACAGGCACGGCAAGGCTTGTGCCGCCGTGGTGGACGGGTTGTCGCAGTATTCGTATCCCATCATCTTGGTTGACGACGGCAACGACGGGGAGACAACGGCATATCTCCGGCAGATTGCGGACAGCCACCCCGGCGTAACGCTCATCACGCTCCCAAAAAACCGGGGCAAAGGCGGCGCATTCACGGCGGGCATCAGCAAGGCACGTGAAATGGGCTGGACGCACGCCCTGCAAATCGACGCCGACGGCCAGCATGACCTGACGCGCGCGCCGTTTTTCTTTGCGCAGGCAGAAACAAACCCCGCCGCGCTCATCTGCGGCTACCCCGAATATGACGCGAGCGTCCCTGCCCACCGCAAGAACGGGCGCAAATTCGCCAATGCCTGGGCAAAAATCGTCAGCTTTGAGGGCGGCATCGTTGACGCGATGTGCGGCTTCCGTGTCTATCCCGTCGAACCGACGCTCCGGACGCTCAGCCATTGCGACCGCCGCATGGGCTTTGACATCGAAATCCTTGTCCGCCTGATTTGGTCGGGCGTTCCGTGCCGGTTCTTTCCCGTGCGCGTCACGTATCCCGCGGACGGCGTGAGCAATTTCCGCATCGTGCGCGACAACATACGCATCTCTTGGGTGTACACCCGGCTCTGCGTCGGCATGATACTGCGCCTGCCGTTCCTGATCGCCAAAACAATCCGACGGAAGCGCGCGCCGTGAGCAAAAAACAGCCGGCAGAACGCTGGTACGAAATGAAAGAAAAGCGTCATGCCGTCGGGCTTGCGCTGACGTTCGCCCTGCTCAAAATCCTGCCGTCGGCGGCGGTGCGGGCAATCGCCTTTCCCGTGGGATTTTTTTACTGGCTGTTCGGCAAAAAGACACGCGCCGTCAGCAGGCATTACCTGCGCCAGGTGAACGCCCTGCGCGTCAAAAACGGACAGCCGCCGCTCAAAACCAGCACGCTCAAACATATCGTCTCATTCGCCATTACGCTCACCGAAAAACTGGAAGTCTGGGCGGGCAAATTCTCGTTCAGGCAGATTCATTTTCAGGACGACGACACGGGCGACCTGGTGCAGAACCTTGAGAACGGACGCGGCGTCATGCTGTTCATCTCGCACCTGGGGAACAGCGAACTGCTGCGCGGGCTTGCCAGCGCACATGAGACGGGCGTGTCCAAGCCGTTCGTCGTCAACTCAATCATAAATACGTCGGTGACGGCGGGATTTAACGCGCTGCTCAAAAAAATCAACGCGGATGCCACGATGAACATCATCAGCGCGGACGACATTTCCCCCGACACGATGATTATGCTGCAAGAAAAAGTCGCGGACGGAGAAATGGTGGTGATTGCCGGCGACCGCACGAGCGCACACACGCAGACCCGCTTTGTGACGCAGGATTTTCTGGGCGAGCAAGCACCGTTTGCCTACGGAGCCTACCTGCTGTGCGCGCTCCTCAACGTGCCGACCTATTTTGTATTCGGCATGCGGCAGAGAGATGTGAGCCTGCGCCCGCAGTATGATTTTTACGCGCACAAAAATCCCGTCACCTTTGACTGCGGTCGCAAAGAACGCGAGGAGCGCATCCGCCAGACCATCGCGGCATACGCGCACGAACTAGAACGCCACTGCCTGGCACACCCCTACCAATGGTACAATTTCTTCGACTTCTGGGCGACATCAGTCTGACAGAATCCATAGCGCCGCAGGTTTTGCGGAAAAGTCTCGCCCTGAACAGCGTGTTTCATCCCC
>CAZSOK010000101.1:0-3944 GCA_964608445.1 uncultured Treponema sp.
GCCAAATTGCCTAACAAAAAATTGCCAAATCACCTAATAATTGATATACTAAAACCATGCACGACTATGGATACAGGCCGAGGCTTTCGGACAGGCTGATTGCACGGAAGCTAAGAGGAAAGGGCGCACTTCTCATTGAAGGCCCAAAATGGTGCGGCAAAACCACGACGGCGGAGCAGCACGCAAACAGCATTCTTTACATGACAAATCCCGAAAATATCAAGGAAAACCTTGTGCTGGCAGACATGAATCCGCGCAAACTGCTTGAAGGGAACACGCCGCGGCTCATAGACGAATGGCAAATCGCGCCGAAACTGTGGGATGCGGTTCGCTTTGAGGTGGACCATCGAAAAGGTTGCGGGCATTTCATTTTGACAGGCTCGGCAGTTCCGCCGAAAACGGACGAGATATTCCACACCGGCACGGGCAGATTCGCGTGGATTAAAATGCGCCCGATGTCATTATACGAATCGGGAGAATCCACGGGCGAAGTGAGCCTGAAAAATCTTTTTACGCAATCTGAAAAAATTTTTGCAGAGAACGCGCTTTCTTTAGATGACATCGCGTTTCTCATCTGTAGGGGCGGCTGGCCGGGCACTGTCGGCATGGAAAAAGACATCGCGCTTGATCAGGCAAGCGACTATTATCAGGCCGTGGTCAATGCGGACATAACGCGGGCGGACGGCATTTCGCGCGATACGGAACGGACGAAACGGCTCATGCGGTCTTATGCTCGGCATCAGGGAACGCAGGCCGCAAACAGCGTCATACGGAACGACATGCTTACGAACGACAGTTCCACACTTACGGAAGATACGATTTATTCATACACGAATGCGCTCCGAAAGATTTTCGTGATAGAAGATATGCCGGCATGGAATCCGAACTTGCGCTCAAAAACGGCAGTCAGGACGAGCGACACGCGATATTTCATCGATCCTTCGATTGCGGCGGCAAGCCTCGGACTCGGACCGGCGGACTTGACAGGCGACCTGAACACGATGGGGCTTTTTTTTGAAACGCTGTGTGCGCGGGATTTGCGGGTGTACGCGGAATCCATTGACGGTGAAGTTTTCCATTATCGGGACAAATCGGGACTTGAGTGCGATGCCGTCGTCCGCCTGAAAAACGGCGATTTCGGCTTGATAGAAATGAAACTCGGCGGCGACCACTTAATAGAAGAAGGCGCGGAAAACTTGCGGAAACTCGCTGCGAAAATTGACACGACGAAAATGAAAGAGCCGTCTTTTCTCATGGTTCTCACCGCCGTCGGAAAATACGCCTACCAACGAAACGACGGCGTACTCGTCGTTCCCGTCGGCACGTTGCGGGATTGAGGGGACAGAATTGCCAAATCACCTAACGAAAACTTGCCAAATCGCCGAACGAAAATCTGCCAAATTGCCGAACAAGCGGCAGTCTAATCGGCAAAAAGATTCCCGTAGCGGCTGAAAAACTCCGCAACCGTCACAATCTCTATGCCGGCGTATGCCTTCAAGTCGAGCAGGTCTGCGTCCCCGCTCACGATGTAAAGGCACTTTCCCGCGAGCACACATTCAATGAATTTGTTGTCGTCGTTATCACGGCAAACGGTGACGGTCTGCGTTGGGGAGACAATCGACGCACTATCAATCAAGTCTTTCAAGGTAATTGACTTGGGGCGTTTTGGGTATTTTGCAGAAAGACGGGCAATTATCTCATCATACTCCGCAAGGATTTGCGATGAAATGCACATCTCGACATCGTTTTTGATTGCAAGCCTCAAAAGCCGTTCTGGTTTTCCGCCAAAGACAATCCCCGAAACAACGATGTTCGTATCGATGACAATCTTCATGCCTGTACGTGCGCCCTGTTCGCCGCGCGGACTTCTTTTATCGCATCCGTAATGTCCTGCTCAGTCATGCCCACGCTTTTTGCCCATGCCTGTGTCTCCTTGCACATAGCACTGAAACGCTCAAGCGCAACCTGATTTTTTTCGCTCTTGTTCCTGAACTTATACTGTATATACATCACAAAAGATTCGAGCTCCGGCAGTGCCTCTTCCGGCAAAGCGCGAATCTGTCTTTCCAAAACTTCATACGGCATGAGCGCACCTCCTTTTTCTGCGTGTCAGTATACCGTGATTTTTGCGATAAAACAACCCTCGCCCATCGTCCGGCAACGCCGCGCCGCCCCTTGCCCTTGTAAATTTTCGCCGTTTGCATAATAATCGTAGAAAGCAAAAAATCAGGATATTATATGAAGACAATCGTAGTAAAAGGCGAAGGGCTTACCATTGATGATGTGTGCGACGTTGCGGCAGGAAAAGCTGCCGTGCGGCTGTGTGACGAAAAACCGTTTTTGGAGCGGCTCAAAAAATCGCGCGACTTCCTGCTGCGCTACATCGCAAGCGGGCTGCCCACCTACGGCGTGACGACCAATTTCGGCGATTCCTGCGACAACCAAATCAGCCTGGAAAAAGTGAACGAGCTTCAGCATGTCATCGTCACCTACCACGGCATCGGGCTGGGCAAGCCGTTGTCCTGCGAAGAAGGACGCGCCGTCGTCCTGTGCCGCCTGAACGGCAACGTCAAGGGCGGGCATTCGGCAATCCGCCCGGAACTGGCGCGTTTTATGGAGACGCTGCTGCAAAAGGACATCATTCCCGTTATCCCGGAACTCGGCTCGGTGGGCGCGTCCGGCGACCTTACGCCGCTCTCATACCTCGGCGCGGTCATGTACGGCGAGCGCGACGTGTATTATAAAGGAAGAATCGTCCCCACCATGGACGCGTTGCAAGCGGAAGGAATCGCGCCGCTTCCGCTTGAGGCAAAGGAAGGGCTTGCCATTATGAACGGCACGTCGGTGATGACGGCAGTCGCCTCGCTCGCCTGGAAAAAGGCACTGCGCCTCGCCAACATCTCGGACTTCCTGACGGCGGCAACCACGGAAATCATGCACGGCAGCGAAGTGCCCTTCCGCCGCAAAGTGAGCGAAATCAAGAATCATCCGGGGCAGACCGAAAGCGCGGAACGAATCTACCGCATCGTCAGCACGTCAAAGCGCGTGGAGAATTACGAGTCGTTCCTCGCGAACCTCGGCAACATCGGGGACAAAGGCTTTCAGAAGCGCGAAAAGAAAATCCAGCAGCGGTACTCTATCCGCTGTGCGCCGCAGATAAACGGCGTTCTGCGCGACACGCTCGCCGTTACCAGGCAGTGGATCGAGCAGGAAATCAACGCGGCAAACGACAACCCGCTCGTGGACATCGACGCGCAGGCACTGTACAACACGGGCAATTTTTACGGCGGGCATATCTGCGCGTCGTGCGACTACCTGCGCGTCGCGCTCGCCAACATCTCCGACCTTGCCGACAAGCAGGCGGAACTCATCATCGACGGGAAATTCAACGGGCTGACCGAAAACCTGATACCCTACACTGCCGACGACGACCCGCGCGCGGGACTGCGGCTCGGCTTTAAGGGCGCGCAGATTACGATAAGCGCGATCCGCGGGGAAATCCAGAGTTTCGCAAACCCAATCAGCATCACGTCGTCGCCCACCGAAGCGCTGAACCAGGACAAAGTGTCCATGGGAACGATCAGCGCGCGCAAACTGCGTGACCAAATCGAGTTGCTGTACTTGCAGCTGGGCGTACACCTGCTCGCGGCCTGCCAGGCAATCGACCTCATCGGCGTGGAGCAGTTCAGCCCGTTCACGCAGCGCGTCCATGCCGAAGTGCGCAAGCGTTCCGCGTTCGTGCAGGACGACCGCACCCTGGACAAAGAATCCGCCGCCGTCAGCGGCTGGCTGCAACAGACAGAACTGTTCGCGTAACGACGCACCGCCCACGAGCATGACGCGTCAGCTTAACTAGACTGACGCGTAAGTCTAGTTAACATGATGCGTCGTTCTAGTTAGCATGACGCGTAAGTCTAACTAACACGATGCGTCGTTCTAGTTAG
>CAZSOK010000101.1:4044-7015 GCA_964608445.1 uncultured Treponema sp.
GATGCGTCGTTCTAGTTAGCATGACGCGTCACTCTAGCTAACATGATGCGCAAATTTAACTAGAGCGATGCGTCGTTCCAACGAGAACAGCGCAACCGGGGTCAAGCCCGCTCGCACGGGTCAATCTTCTTGAAAATCAGGCTCGTGTTGATGCCGCCAAAGGCAAAATTATTGTTCATCACGTACTGCGTGTCGATTTCCCGCCCGTCGCCCCTGATGTAGTCCAGCGGCCCGCACTTGGGGTCAACTTCGCGCAGGTTGAGGTTGGGGAAGAACCAGCCCTCGTTCATCATCATAATCGAAAGCCACGACTCAATCGCGCCGCATGCGCCCAGCGTATGCCCGATATAATTCTTGACCGTGCTGCACGGAACGGCGCGGCGGAACACGTCATACGTCGCGTTGGACTCGCACACGTCGCCCGCGTCCGTCGCCGTGCCGTGCGTGTTGACGTAGCCAATCTGCACCGGGTCAATGCCCGCGTCCTCAATCGCCAGCTGGAGCGCACGGGCTATCGTGGGACGGTTGGGCGACGTGATGTGCGTTCCGTCCGTCGTCGTGCCGAACCCGACAACCTCCGCAAGAATCTTTGCGCCGCGCTTTACCGCATGCTCGTAGTCCTCAATGATGAGCGTTCCCGCGCCCTCGCCGATGACCAAGCCGTCGCGGTGTACGTCATACGCGCTCGGAGTCTGGCCGGGCGTGTCGTTCTTGGTCGTAGTGGAAAACATCGTGTCGAACGTCGCCGTGTGCATCGCGCTGAATTCATCCGCGCCGCCGGCAATCATTATGTCCTGCACGCCCGCTCGGATCGTCTCATACGCATAGCCAATCGCCATTGACCCGGAAGCACACGCCACGTTCGTGGTGATGAGCCGCCCCGTCAGGTGATAGAAGACTTCCAGGTTCGCCGCGCACGTCTGCGGCATCGCCTTGATATAGGTCGTCGTGCCCAGCTTTGACGTGTCGTTCGTCACGAGCATGGAATACATCTCCAGCAGCGGATCGACGCTGCCGATCGAAGAGCCGTAGGAAATGCCCGCGCGTCCCTGCGTCAGCTCGTCGCTGCCCAAAAGTCCGCTTTCGGCGAGCGCGGCATCCGTGGCGACCAACGCCATCTGCGCGATCCGCCCCATGCCCCTTATCTGCTTGCGCGAGTATTTTTTGCTGTCAATCGTAAAGTCAACCGGGCAGGCGACGCGCGAATTGAGCAGCGGAAATTTCTGCTCCCAGTCGGGCATATATCGGACGAAATTCTGCTTTGCCTTCAGGCTTTGCAGCACGGTCTGCCAGTCGTTCCCCAGCGCACTGATGATGCTCCCGCCCGTAACCACGACGCGCCGTCCTTTTTTTGTCGTAAAGTCCATAACAATAATATCTCCGCTTTGAAAAGTCCGCTTGCACGGATGAATACGCGTTAATTTTACCCCGAAAAAGCGTTTTCTACAACCGTATCTGCCGATAATCTCATTATGCACGGATTCAGATTATGCATGACAGGGATGTCGTTGTGCCTGCTCACGGCGGCGGCATTCGCACAGAACCCCGCGCGGCCGGTATCGCTGCGCTACGACGGAACGGGCGGTTACTCGCTCGTGGAACGCACGAACCTGCGCCGCTACGTAAACGGAAAATACGTGGGGCTGACCAGCCGCGAAGTGCGCTCGTTTATCAGCCCGACCTATGCGCCCGACGCGGCCTTTGACGACCCGCGCAGCCCGCTGCACGACGGGCAGTGGTACGACGGCAGTTTTTACGTGAACGAGGCGACCAAGCGCAACCGCGCGGACGCAGCCGCCGGCATCCACGATTCAATCCCGTCCGTGTTCCATATCTCGCCTAAAGGCAAGCTGACCATGTATGTGGACAACGGCTACCCGTCATTCCGCAGTTTCCCCGCGTTCACCACCGAAGCGGTGCGCCCCGGCGACGCCTGGTCGGCAAGCGCAGAACGGAGCGCCGACCCGCTGAACAAAGGCATCTTCACGCGCATTCCCCTGGAAGTCGCCTACACCTACGTCCGGCAGGAAACCTACCATGAACAGGACGTGTACCGCATCACGGCGGCATGGCAGACGAACTACGGGGCGAACAAGCGCGACCCGAACGGCGATCCGTCGCTGGTCAAGGCGGCAGGCGGACACAAGGCGGATATCCTCGTGCGAAAGGCGACCGGCGAGGCAATCCTCGTCCTGGACACCGTGGACGAAACGTTCGTGTACGCCGACGGTCAGCAGGTGAACTTCAAGGGAACGATAACGCTCTTCACCGAATTCCCGCCCGCAATCGACACGGAAAAAATTATCGCCTCGCTCAGCCGCATCGCAAGCGTCAGCCCCGGCGTGACGAATGGTGGCGCGACGGGCGGCACGGGCAAAGGCACTCCCAACACTGCCCCCGCAAGCACGAACACGGCGGCAAGGCTAGAGCCGACTGCGCCAAATCCCGCGCAAAAAACCGCCCCGGTCGCCCCCAAAACACCCGCGCCGACGGCAAAGAACAACATGGTGGTGGAAAAAACGCCCGCCGGGTTGCGCCTGAGCGTGCGCGACATCCGCTTTGTCCCCGACAGCAGCGAAGTCCTGCCAAGCGAACATGGGCGACTTGACGAAATTGCGGACGTGCTGAAACTCGCCCCCGACGCGCAGTTCTTGGTAGAAGGACACACGGCGGCAGTCGGACGACCCGAAGGCGAGCAGAAACTGTCCGTCGAGCGCGCCCGCAAGATTGCCGAAGAACTCGCCAAGCGCGGCGTGAACGCGGCGGCATTCATCTGCCGTGGCTGGGGCGGCACCCGCCCGATTGCCGACAACGCCACCGACGCAGGCCGCGCCCAAAACCGCCGCGTAGAAATCACGATACTGGAGTAGATTCGGGGCGGATTGCCCACTGCCCGCTACGCCTTGACGGCGGACGATTCCTGCCTCAGCCGCTCCACCTGCGCAAGCGGCAGCCCCGTCGCCTCGGCAAT
>CAZSOK010000102.1:0-6995 GCA_964608445.1 uncultured Treponema sp.
ACTGTAACACGCCGTTACCAATCCTGCTACTGAGTTTCCGTCAATTTTCGGGCGATTTGTAACAGATGTTTTTTCACGCAAGTGTTAGAGAGTCTTTCATTACAATGAAAGATGTCCTTTCATGTACGTGTCAGGGATTCTTTATGGTAATGGTAATGCCGTCGCAATAATCGCCTTTTTCCGTTTCGGGAATATCGGGTTCATTTTTAATAATCACTTCGTACATAAGTCTTATCGCAGCATTTTCTTTTGCGACAAAACGTTTGCCTTCATACCTCATCACCGGACGTTCGCTTTCTGACCAATCTACAGAACCGAGATTTGACTTTGCACTATCAATGTTTTTTGCCAGAACGGAATCAAATCCCACAAAATATGTTTTGTCTATTTTAAAAATGTGCGAAAGGTGAGGCGGCGCGCATAAAGCGTTTGCGATGGTACAGACGTATTTGCAAAAATCATTCGCCGGAACAGACAAAGGTTCGCAATCATACCGTTTTTCGGCGTCATCATCATAGAGAATGTACGCTTCCGCCATGACGGTTTTCGCCGCAGCACTTTCATTCGAAATGTTCAATTCGACAACGTATGCAAAACTTTGCTCCCGCGCAGGTTCAGGCCCGGAACATCCCGCAAAACACAAAACTGCCGAAGCAATGCATAGCAAAAGTATGTTGTTCTTCACAAATTCACTCCGAAAATCAGTACATTCGTTTAATCATCGCAATGTCTTTTTTAGAGGGGAGTGCATAAGATCTTGTATAACCATATCCATTGTCCTGCGCTTTTTTATCGGATTCCACTATTTACAGCATGAGATACCATACCAAAGCAAGTGTCATCAACATCCGCCCCTGGCTTACGCATGAGAGAACATACTTTCTAGCCGGTAATTATCGTCGTATATGCAGGATTTTTTCAATGCGACGGGTCTACCCCAAGCCGTCGTTTTTTGATAGACTATGTACCGAAAAACCGTACAGCATGAAGGAAAAAGATATGGCAGATACACTGTTGCGCGTCCAGGACGTTTCGGTCAGCATTGCAGAAAAACAGGTGCTCGACGGCATCAACTTGTCGGTCGGCGCGGGGGAAACGCACGTCCTCATGGGACCGAACGGCGCGGGAAAAAGCACGCTCGGCTACACGCTCATGGGGCATCCGCGCTACACGGTGACCGGCGGGAAGATCCTGTTTGACGGCGAGGACATCACCGCGCTGGGAACGGACAAACGCGCGGCAAAAGGCATCTTCCTGTCGTTCCAGGCTCCGCTCGAAGTGCCGGGAATCACGCTGGAAAGCTTTATCCGCAACGCAGTGCGGCAGGTGACGGGCGAACGCGTCTCGCTGTTCGCGTTCCAGAAGCAGCTCAAGGCGACGATGGAACTGCTGCACCTGGACGAAACTTACGCGGGCCGCGACCTGAACGTGGGCTTCAGCGGCGGCGAGCGCAAGAAAAGCGAGATCCTGCAACTGCTGATGCTCAACCCCAAGCTCGCCATCCTTGACGAAACCGACAGCGGGCTTGACGTGGACGCGGTGCGCACAGTCAGCAAGGGCATTCAGGAATACCAGAAGCGGCAGAACGGCGCGCTGATCGTCATCACCCATTCGGCAAAAATCCTGGAAAGCCTGCACGTGGACTACACGCACGTACTCGTCAGGGGAAAAATCGTCAAGACGGGCGACGGATCATTGGTGGAATCGATAAGCGAAAAAGGATTCGAGCAGTTTGAAAGGTAAATCATGGCAGAACGAACGAATGACATTCACGAGACGGACAGATCGCCCTACGATTTCCGCAACGAAGAGCACGGCGCGTACCGCAACAAGGCAGGACTGACCGAAGCAATCGTGCGGCAGCTGAGCGAGGACAAGAACGACCCCGACTGGATGCGCGAATTCCGGCTTGCGTCGCTGAACATATACAATGAACTGCGCGTTCCCGCATGGGGACCGGACATCAGCGCGCTGAACATGGCAGAAATCGCCACCTACGTGCGTCCCGACACCAAAATGCAGACAAAATGGGAGGACGTCCCCGACGACATCAAGGACACGTTCGAAAAACTGGGCATTCCCCAGGCGGAGCGCACGTCGCTTGCCGGCGTGGGCGCACAGTACGACAGCGAGCTGGTCTACCACAACGTGCAGGACGAAGTGGCAAAAAGCGGCGTGGTCTACACGGATTTTGAAAGCTCCCTGCGCGGCGACTATGCCGACCTGGTGCGCGAGCATTTCATGCATCTTGTCAGGCCGAACGACCACAAATTCGCCGCGCTGCACGGCGCGGTCTGGTCGGGAGGCAGTTTTGTCTACGTCCCCAAAGGCGTGAAAGTCGAAGTGCCGTTGCAGTCCTACTTCCGCCTGAACGCAAAGGGCGCGGGACAGTTCGAGCATACGCTGATTATCGTGGACGAAGGCGCGGACCTGCACTTTATCGAAGGCTGCTCCGCCCCCAAATACAACGTGGCGAACCTGCACGCGGGCTGCGTGGAGCTGTACGTCAAGAAAAACGCGCGGCTGCGCTATTCCACCGTGGAAAACTGGTCGAAGAACATGTACAACCTGAACACCAAGCGCGCCCGCGTGGAAGAAGGCGGCGCAATCGAATGGGTGTCCGGCTCGTTCGGCTCGCACGTCAGCTACCTGTACCCCCAAAGCAATCTGGTGGGCGCGAACAGCCGCGCGGAATTCACGGGCGTGACGTTTGCGGGCGCGGATCAGAACCTCGACACGGGCGCAAAAATGGTGCACCTCGCGCCGAACACGTCAAGCGTCATCACCACCAAATCCATCAGCAAAAGCGGCGGCATATCCACCTACCGCAGCGCCATCTACATCGGCAAAAAAGCGACCGGCAGCAAGGCGAGCGTCTCCTGCGAAAGCCTCATGCTCGACAGCCAAAGCAGGAGCGACACGATTCCCGCCATGGAAATCCACACGGACGACTGCGACGTGGGACACGAGGCAAAAATCGGCAGGATCAGCAACGACGCGGTGTTCTACCTGATGAGCCGGGGCATCAGCGAGGAAGAAGCGCGCACGATGATCGTGAGCGGCTTCGCGAACCCCGTCAGCAAGGAACTGCCGCTCGAATACGCCGTGGAGATGAACAACCTCATCCGGCTAGAGATGAAAGGAAATTTGTAATGGCACGGACGATACGATACGACAACATCAACACCATTCCCGCGCTCACCTGGAACTGGCTCGGACTGAACCGCGCCACATTCACGGCGGACGAAACGGCATTCGTCGGCGGCACGGCCACCGTCAGCGGACTGCCGGACGACACGGACGCGCTCACCTGCGAATCGATCGCCGCATTTGCCGACCTCCTGCCGGAACACCTGCGCACCATGCCGGGCGGACTCGGCACCGAGGCGACCGAATGCATCGATACGTTCGGCATCCGACCGACCGCAATCACCGCAAAAAAAGGCGCGCATATCGAACAGCCCGTCACCCTGCGTTTCTTTGCCGAACCGGGAAAAACATTCGCCGACCGCCAGCTCATCATCGCCGAGCCTGGCTCAAAACTCACCGTCATCATGGTGTACGCGGGCCCTGACGGACAAGCAGACGCGGACGGCCTGCTCGCGGTGCAGACACAGATCTGGGCACAGGAGCGCGCGGACGTACACCTTGTCAAAGTGAACCTGCTCGGCGCGGGCTGCACGAACCTTGACGACACGGCAACGTTCTGCGAGGAAGGCGCGCGCATGACGCTCACGCAGATCGCGCTCGGCGGCGCGAAGACCTACATGGGCGTGGGCGTGACGCTCGCGGGCGACCAGTCGTCGTTCAAAAGCGACACCGCCTATCACTGCCATGCGGCACAATTGCTGGACATGAACCATATCGTCCGGCACAAAGGCGCAAAGACCGACACGCAGATGACCGTAAAAGGCATCGTCGGCGACGACGCGGTAAAAATCTACCGGGGCACGATTGACTTTCAGCGCGGCTGTGCGGGCGCGACCGGCGACGAACAGGAAGAGACGCTGCTGCTTTCCCCCGCCGCCGTCAACAAATCCATCCCGATTATCCTGTGCGGCGAGGAAGACGTTTCCGGCACGCACGGCGCGAGCATCGGCAGGCTGGGCGCGGACGAACTGTTCTATATGCAGAGCCGCGGCATCAGCGAGCAGGCGGCAAAGCAGATGATGAGCCGCGCGAAAATCGCGGGCGTGGCACGCCGTATCCCCGACGCGTCAGTCGTCGGCGAAATCGACGCGTTCCTGGACAATATCGCGGCAGGGCGGCACGACTGAACATCCGCACGGCGCAAGCCGGACATTCCTGCCCATAACAAGGAGGTGAACACCATGACCAACCGATTCCGCGCAGATTTCCCCCTGTTCAAAGCGATAGACGAACACGCGTCGCGCGAAAACAGCGGGCTGATATATTTTGACACGGCAGCGACGGCACAGCGCCCGTTCATCGTCCTGCACGCAATGTCGCATTTCTACGCCACGCAGAACGCGAATCCCCTGCGCGGGCTGTACGACTTAAGCGAGCGGGCGACCAAAGCCTATGAAGACGCGCGCGCCGCCGTGGCAAAATTCATCAACGCCGCCGACAGCCGCGAAATCGTCTTTACGCGGAACACGACCGAATCGCTCAACCTCGTGGCATACACCTGGGGCATGAAGAACGTGCGGGCGGGCGACGAAATCGTCGTGTCGATCATGGAGCACCACTCAAATATCCTGCCCTGGCAGTTCCTCGCGCAGGAAAAAGGCGCAAAACTGGTTTTCCTGCACGTTGACAGAGAGACGGGCAGCATCCCCGCAAGCGAATACGCAAAAATCACGCCAAAGACAAAAATCGTGTCGGTCGCGCACACGAGCAACGTGCTCGGCACGACAAACCCGGTACGGCACATCGCCGCCCTCGCCCACCAGAACGGCGCGATTATGGTCGTGGACGGGGCGCAGTCCGCGCCGCACATTCCCGTGGACGTGCAGGACCTCGGCGCGGATTTCTTCGCGATGAGCGCGCACAAGCTCTGCGGCCCCATGGGCATCGGCGCGCTGTACGGAAAACGCGCGCTGCTGGAGGCGATGCCCCCGTTCCTGCGCGGCGGCGAAATGATTGAGTACGTCACCACCGAAAGCGCGACCTGGGCAGAAGTGCCGCACAAATTCGAGGCGGGCACGGTGAGCGCGGGGGACGCGGTGGGATTCGCGGCGGCAGTCCGCTACATCCAGTCCGTAGGGTTCGACACGATTACCAGGCACGACAACGCGCTGACCGAAATGCTGGTCGAAGGCATCAAAAAACTCCCGCATTTCCATATCCTGGGCAGCAAGGACGGGAGCGCGCGCAGCGGCATCGTCACGTTCACCGTGGACGACGTGCATCCCCACGACATCGCGAGCCTCCTGAGCGACGAGCATATCGCCATCCGCGCGGGACATCACTGCGCGCAGCCGCTCGGACACTTCCTCGGCGTTCCCGCGAGCGCGCGCGCGAGCATCTATTTTTACAACACGGAACAGGAAATCGCCGTGCTGCTGGAAAAACTCGCGCACATCCGCGCCTGGAGTGGCTTTAAATCCTGAAATATGCTATCGTAGAAGCGAGGCATCCGAATGGAACTGAAAACGCTGTACCGTGAGATACTGAACGAACACAACATCAACCCCACGCACAAGGCCGAAATGCCGAACCCGTCGGTCACGTTGCAGGGCATCAACCCCAGCTGCGGCGACGACATCACGCTGTTCCTCAAAACCGAAAACGGGAAGATTACCGACGGCAGCTTTACGGGAAGCGGCTGCGCCATCTCGCAGGCATCCGTGGACATGATGCTCGACAGCATCATCGGCAAGGACGAAACGGAGGCGCTGCGCCTTGCGGACAACTTCATGGCGATGATTCAGGGCACTGCCACGCAGGAACAGATCGACTCGCTGGACGAAGCGGGCGCGTTGCAGGACATCGCGCACATGCCCGCCCGCGTCAAATGCGCCGTGCTCGGCTGGCGCACCATGACCGAAATGCTGCGGACCGGCACACCGTCCGCCCGCGCAGGCAACGCCCACTGCGGCACGGAACAGCGCACAAGAACCTAGTTTCCCCTGAAAAAATCGTCCACGCTCTTTATCAGCTCCTCGGCGGGGCGCGTCTTCAAGAGATACTTCTCCGGCTTGGCGGCAAGGACCTTCATCACGGTGTCCTTGTCGTCCTTGCTCGTCAGGAAAATCACCGGGATACCCGCCGTCTGCGGCTCGCTCTTGAGCATCTCGAACACTTGCAGCCCGGAGACGACCGGCATCTCATAGTCGAGCAGGATGACATCCACCTTTTTCTGCGTGAGCAAGGCAATCGCGTTCATGCCGCTGTTCGCCATGAACACCTCGTATTTTTTGCTGAACCAGTTGTGCATGGCGCGGAGCATCGTGCTGTCGTCGTCCACCACCAGGATGCGCTTCTTCCCGTGGAACTCGCTCTCCTCCGTGATGAGGATATCCAGCTTGGCAATCACGTCCGCCATGTTCACGGGGCGCACGAACGCCGCGTTCACCAGCCCCCTCGGCACGACCTCGTAGGCGACGTCTATCTCGGCAGGACTCCCGATGAGGTACAGCACCCGGTCCGTCCCCTCCTCCGCCTTCAGCTTCTTGAGATACTTGAGCGTACCGTTGAACGCGTTCAAGTCACCTTCCAGGTAGACGACGAAAATATCGGGCATATCTTCCTTGAGCGAAATCTCCACGATGTCCGGCTGGCTTCTCAGCACGGTATAGCCCGCGCTCTGCATATTCTTGACCATCGCATTGACCAAGAAACTCTCCTCACTGGCAATAAACAGGATACGCTTTCTCATACCGCCTCATTGTACCGAAAAAACAGGATTTATGGAATACGGACAGGAACGCAGAGACATCCTCGCCTGCCCCGCAACGCCCCGATCCGTTTTCCAGTCCGCTACGCCTCGACGGCGGATTCCTGTTGCAATTGTTCCACCTGCGCAAGCGGCA
>CAZSOK010000103.1:0-6951 GCA_964608445.1 uncultured Treponema sp.
AAATAAAGACCGCCTCTATCATAGGCGGTCTTGTTAGCCGTGCTAACGATATGCAGAAATTTACTTATTTAGCGTCAGCTGCCTGTCCGCCATTCTGCTGAGCGTTAGATGAAGCCCCCTCATCCAAACTCGGCGTAAATGACTCTTCCGTAGCCATCTTCGCTTTTTCAAGATACCGATTCACCTGCTTGTTGCCAAAGCGGCTGAATTCGATATTCTGCTTTGCACGTTCGCGGGTACTTACGATACCCCACAAATCTTCGTCAGCAATATCGCGTTCAGAAGTAAGCTCTGCCTTGTCGTAAATAATCTTCACGTCTTTGAAGTAACCGATGTAGTCATCACCGATGTGAGAGGCATCACGCACGACCTGGAAACCAGCAAACTTGACAAACGGCAAGCCACGCGGATAAATCGGGTACACACGAATTTCACGTGTACGCACCTCTGAGATATAATCCGGGTTGTTCCATGTCAATGTCTTCCAACCGTCAAAACCGAGATACCCCATGAAATAACGACGTTCCTCAACTGTTGCACCACGATCATCCGTCTCATTGTCTTTGAGCAGGACATACAACGCATGCGGATAGTTCATCCCCATGGTGGTCACGGCAATTGACTTGAGCGTACCGACATTGCGAACAACACCATACGCCGGTGATCCTTGCGTCTCATCCTCATCTGCCTCAAACAAGAAACGCCCTGATGATTTCTGCTCATCGGTCTGTTCCTGACGATTTCCGTTCTCATCAGCGGTCGAAAGCGGCTCATAGACCGGAATATCAAACGGCGGAACAATCCTACAGTTTGCGTTGTATGCGCCCGACGGGAAAATAACATGGACACCCATGACATCTTTTCCAGCAAAAGGAACTTTCGCAGACTCTTTTACCGGCGCAGGCTTAACGATTGACTGTGACACGCTCACCGTATTGCGGGCAGAACTGTTGAGAACAACTTCCCATTCACCAATGTACAGGGATGTCTTCATCAAGTCTTTCTGTTCCTCGCTGAACGTTGCGCCGGCAGCACGACCATAATCCATAATGGTGCGTGAGTTCTGCGGCATCTCCACGTCGCTATCCGGCATCTTCACAGTCATGTCAGCGCTCAGCGTCGTGAAATCGATGAGCGTTGCTTCCGTAGCAAATGCAGCCGTACCGAAGAATGCCGCGATTGCAGCAGATAAAACCAAAGTTTTCTTCATTCGAAACTCCTTTCATTTATACAATTTGATGTATTCTTGTATACGTATTCAGTATCGCCGAAATACATCGTTTTGTCAACGATATTTTTACAGATTTTTTTGATTTATTCGACATATTTCCCATCAATGAAAAGCACGATGCTGTCCAAAGACGGAAAATTTTTCCGTATGTTCTCCTTGAAGAGTACGATGTCGCCGATCATGTCATCCGCCACTGCGTCCGCGGCGAGCAATTCCTTGGAAAGCCCCAGGTAGAGCGTCTTTCCGCGCAGGAAGCAGAATTCAGCCCGCGTCCCCAGCGCAAAGAGCGGACGGGCGCGGCGCGACTGCGGGCCGAGCAGCAGCTCATCAACGAACAGGGGGATGTTTCCCTGCACGGGACGCTGCGACACATACCGCACTTCCATCACCCGGTCGCCCGAAGTGACGGACGGGAACACGAACACGCGGCGACGGGCCGCGGACGGCAGAAAACAAGCAAGCGAAACGGCGAACGCGCAGAGAACGACGGCACATACCGCCAGACGAAAACTGATTTTTTTCATTTGCTCCCCGTAAATCCGCGCGACCGCTCGAAATGCGTGACGAACGCGGCAAGTCCATTGTAAATGCCGAGCGAAAGCTTCTGCAAGTAGGCATTGTCCACGAGCAGTGCCGCCTCTTTCTGGTTGGAAAGGAAGCCGACTTCGACGAGCACCGCCGGCATATTTGAATTCTTGACGACAAACCATTCTTCCGCCTTGATGCCCCGCGCCGTGGCAAGGTTTCCCACCTGCGCCTGCAAGCCGTCCATGATGAATTTGGCAATCAGAATGCTCTCCGTGGTGAATTCCTCCTCCATCATCGAATTCATGATGTCAAAAAGGTTCTTGTCGTCGGTGGCATTTTTGTCCAGCACCGTGCGCCGCGTCCCCGGAGAAAGATACCAGACTTCGTAGCCGCTCGCCTTTTTGTCCAGCGATGAATTGACATGGATAGAGACGTACAAAATCGCCTCGCCTTCCTTCAGCTTGACGGAGTTGGCGATGTCGGTGCGCTGGGAAAGGGAAAGGAACGTGTCCGTGTCACGGGTCATCAGGATCTTCTTGTCGGGATAGGCGTTCTTGAGCCGCGAATAGAGCATTTTTCCCACGGCAAGGTTGACATCCTTTTCCTTGACGGTGATTTTCTTGCCGTTTATCGTATGCGTGTCCATCGCGCCGGGATCTTTTCCGCCATGACCGGGATCGATCAGCACCGCGCCGATATGATAGCCCGCGTCGTCGTGCGTCTGGGTGAACACCTTCTCCGCAAGGGAGAGGAACTGCTTGCTCACGTACAGCACGCCGTCACGGAGTTCGGGGGCGTCGGTGAGCGCAATCGTCTTGTAGTCCTGCAAGACGACGGCATCGCCCGCGCGGAACGAAAGCTGATGCCCGTTTTTCTCAAGGATTCCCGTGCCCGACAGCGAATCCCAGTACACCTGCGCGCCCGTCTTTTCTGCGGACGCGACAAGATTTTCGGTATTCTGCGCAAAGACAGCCACAACGAGAACGACGATGACAAAAAAGCACAGTCTCTTTTTCATGATATACCGTCCGCCACATACAGCGCACCCTGGATTGAGCCGCGGAGAACCGCGCGCCAGAATAGGTCGGCACGTATAGCATACTGATTTTGCCGCAATTCGTCAAAGCGTCCGAGGACTTGGCGCAACGTGCCGTGATTCCAGTCGGTCTCATCGTCCGCGAAAGGCAATAACGGCGGCGGCAGAAGCGTGCTGACCGGCACGCCGGCAGGGATCAACGCGGAATCCGTGCAGGGATGTTTTTCGTATGCGTCCAGCGCGGCAGGAAATGCCGCCGGCGGAAAGCCCTGCTCGCCCGCCTCGCACTCGCCGCGCAGGAAAGCATCGGTCTGCGGCGTATGCGGCACCAGCCGCACGGTAATCTGCTGTATCGCCGCATATGCCGCCTGCTCTGCCTGCGCGCGTGACGGCGCAACGGCGATGACATTGCCGCATTTCTGCACGTTGTTGCGCGGGAAAACCACGGCATCACCCGCAGCTACACGGGGAAACACGTCGCGCACGGACGGCAGCCGGGCGGCAGCTTCCAGTCCCGTGACGGCGGCGACCGTCCCCGGAATGGAAACCCACGCGCGTTCGGCGCTCACCCGCGCACAGGGAATATCATACAGCGCAAACGGCTGCGCCTTTCCCGCGACCGACGGATGCGGCTGCCACGGAAGCGGAACGCGATGACGCACGAGGAAATCAGGCGTCTTGCCGAGCGCGACGAGCAGCGCCTGTTCGGTAAGGTCGCAACCAGACGCATAAGGATACGTCCAGCCGCTCATGTAGCCGCCGGAAAGCCTCGCCGCAATCTCGCCGACCATCGGTCCTGCGGCGGTATACTTGATGTCAGCCTTGGCAACACCGCAGGTCAGGCCGAGCGACTGAATGCCGAGCGCGAACGTCGCAATCAGCTCGTCCCGCGTCTTCTCGTCACCGGAAGACGGCATCGTGTGTCCCGTCTCAATGAAATACGGCGGATAACAGATATGGCGGTCGGCAAACCCCGTAATGGTGAGCGTCCCGTTCCAGACAACCGCGTCAATGCTGTATTCCGCGCCGTCCATAACGTCCTCCAAAATCGCCCTGCCGGAACGGGAATGGCGCACCGCCTCGTCCAAAGCCCCCCGCAGTTCAGCGGCATCCCGTACCAGGCGGCAGCCGCGCCCGCCCATATTGTCCACCGGCTTTATCACCTGCGGATAACCGATTCCGTCCACCGCGCCGTCCGCCAAACTTGAAGCCGTCAGTTCCCTGAAACCGGGACTGGGAACGCCTGCCGCGGCAAAACAACGGCGCATCCGAGCCTTGTCGCTGGCGTTCAGGCACGCCTGATAGGAATGACCGCGCAGACCGCACCGCTCGGCGACAAACGCCACGTTCGCCGAAAAATCCGTCCCCGCCGTGAACACGGCGGCAAGCGGCTCCGCCCCTGACTGCAACGACTCAGCGAGCGCGGCAAGCGCGTCCCGATCCTTCAGATCGACCGGCACAAAACGATCGGCAAGCGGCGCACAGACCGCATCCGGGTTTCCGTCCACCACGACGGCGCGGTAGCCGAGGCGTTTCGCGGCAAGTATGGCGGGCTTCTGCATCAGCCCTGCGCCCAACAGCAAGATCGACTGCATCAGATGTCCCGCTCCTTCTTGCAGTAGATCTCAAACGTGTCGCCGAGCGCGAAAAAATGGCTCGCCGCCGTGAACAGCGACACCTTGAAACTGCTGATTTTCTGCCCTTTCCGCGCGGAGAGCTGGGGAAATCGTTCGGGATGATGCCCGGTCGAAACGATTTTCACCACCTTGAAGCCGTAAGGACGCAAGACCGACGCGGCACGGGCCGGCTCCCAGAGCGTGTAATGGTCGTCGGGGCTTTGGGCGAAGAATTTCTGCGGGCTGAACTTCGCCGACACGCCCGAAGCCGACGGCGTGGAAAACGCAAAGATTCCGCCCGGCTTGAGCATCTTGGACACCCCCCGCAGCACCGCGTCAAGGTCATGGAAATGCTCGATGACATACCACATCGTCACCGCGTCGAACACCGGGATGCCGAATTCTGCCACCGGGTCGAACGCAGGGAACTGCGCCACGGCGGCAGGATAATGCAGATGCTCCTGCACGTAGGCGACCGCCTCAGGAGCGATGTCCGTGCCGTAGACCTGCCAGCCCGCGTCGTTCGCCGCGTCAAGATACGGGCCATAGGCGCAGCCGACATCGAGCACGGTGGGCGTAACCGCCTTGTGCGCGTTCCGGTACAAGGCATCCACGATGGACGTGCGGCGCACGCACTGGGACTTTATCGCCGTGAAATCGTCCAAGTACGTCTTGCCGTACTGATTCTTGTAATCGTCGAAAAAATACGACACGTCGTATGCGGTGTTCCCCGCGACCGCCGTCCATGACATATACAACATGCCGCAGGACTGGCATCGGCGGAACGTGTGCTTTGCCGTGCGGGCGACAATCGAATCCCCGGTCTCCAAGGCCGTCTTCCGGCAGACCGGGCAGGCAAAACGGCGGCCGCCCGACAAGGCAGTGATGAGACCGCCGAGCGATTTTTTGCCCCCGCCGCCGTGCGCGAACGGAATGTCGGGATAGAGCGCGACGACATTGGCGAGCGCATCCTGCGCGGTATGCTCGTTCAGGTCGGATGGCGCAAGGCAGGCAAAACCGTACTTCTGCGCCAGCTGGATATGCAGCGGCGACGTGCCGAGCAGGATGACACCGCACCCCGCCGCGACCGCCTCAAACGCGGTGAAGCCGTAATGCGTCACCACCACGTCATAGTCGGCGAGCCGCTCGCGCAGGTTGTGCACCGGCGCAATGAACGCAACCGCGTCCTCTAATGCCGGATTCCCCGCCGCCACGCGCGAAGCCGCCGCTTCCGGGCATTGCACGATGGCAGTAACCTGCTTGCGGCACGCGGCGAACGCCATCGCCGCAGGAACGACCAGATCCGCCGGATCCTCGCCGCCGACGGTCACCAGAACCGTCCTGATGTCGTCAGCCGTGGCGACGGGCGGCAGCTCGCGGCGGTGCTGCGGCAACGTGATATATGACGGATCGGAGACATTCGCCGGGCGGGCAATGCCATAGGACGGGATAATGTCGAACAGGAAATCGCACAGATCGGTATTGAGCGATCCTTCGTCAATCGCGGCAATCGGCGCGGCGGCGGCAAGCCGCAAGGCGAACGCGCGGTCAAGCGCGAAGGCATCCGTCACGACAAGCGCATAATCGCCTTCCTGCGGAAGCTCGTGCGTCACCTGCCAGTCGGCAAGCCCGTCCGCCTTCGCCTGCGCAAGCAGCTCTTCCGCCCGCTCCAAATCGGCATCGCGGGGAATATACACATCCGCGACACACGCCAACGCAATCGCAAGGCAGCGGCGCAGATGCCCCGTCCCGCGCCCCTTGCGCACGCTCGGAACGCACAGCACGGGACGCGCGACCGACGGATCGGCGAACGCCCCCACAATCTGCTCCGCCGTATACGGATCGGTCACCGGGTCTGCCTCGGAACCGTCCCTGCCCGACACGGCGCGAACCAGCGCGCACGCGCGGCGGTAATCGGCAGCCGTGTCCACCGTCGTCCGCAGTGCGGGATGCCTGAAACAAACGGGCGCATCAGCAAAAACGCACCGCCATGTCTCGGCGTGGTTGTACAGCGCAGGACCGACATGCTCATGGTCGTAGGGGGAATCCGTCTGCGCCGCCGCCGTCAGGAGCGCGTGCGCGTCGAACATCTCCACCCCGCTCCCGTGGGGCAGCCCCGTGAACGTGATGTAATCGCACGCCCCCGTCTGCCTCCGCCTGCCGTACTCCTCCACCAGTGCCTGCGCCGCCTCATAGAACAGGAACGGATTGTCCGCCGTGGCGCGGACGACCGTATCCGCCCCCGTCTGCCTGATGACCTGACAGAACCGCTCCAAAACATCGTCCAGCGGCCCGGCAAACACCCCGAACCCGTTGCGCTCCGCGACAGGGGCAAGCGACGGCGCACTGTCAGCATCGGTCGCCAGCCAGTAGCCGTCCGCCGAAACGCGCCGCATCGCGCAAAGCGTCCAGTCAAGGAGCGACTTGCCCCCCAGCGGAAACAGCGCCTTTTCCGGCAGCCGGGACGAATTCAGCCGACATTGCACTACAACTATGGTCATGGCGGCAGTATACACGATTTATGCCGCTTTGGGAATACG
>CAZSOK010000104.1:0-6812 GCA_964608445.1 uncultured Treponema sp.
GTGGCATGGGCATGACGTATGAAGTGTCGGCGTTCATTCCTTTCTGTTTTGTGGATGCGCGGGTAAGGATCGACGAAAGGCACTGCTGCTTTCTCAGTTTTGACTGCTTCCCGTATATGTTTATTGGCGCGACCGATACGCATATTATGAGGCTCACCGAATTTTATGATTCCATGCGAGGCGGTTTTGGGTTCAAAGTGGCGACGGGCTACGCCTATAGCCTCACGAAAAAAATCGCGCTGGAACTGGCGGTGTCGTATTCCCTGCTGGAAATTTTTGGGACGAGCAGTTGGAGGACAATGGGTGGGCATGCGGCTTTTGAGCAAGAAGATGGCATACGGAGCGGGCTGAAAAAATCGTGCGGGGAACTGCAAGTCGGCTTCTCATATCGGCTGTATTAGGTTGTTGGCGCGGCGGGGGTGTCTCCCTATGCAAGCCGCCGGTTTTCTGCTACACTGTCGCAAACGCGTTCCCTGCAATCCGGTCGGGGAAAGGAGATTTTATTTTTATGGCAAACGACGAGCATACGTGTACGTTGGACAAAATCATCAGCCTGTGCAAGCGGCGGGGTTTTGTGTATCAGGCGAGCGAGATTTATGGCGGCCAGGCGGGCGCATGGGACTACGGTCCGCTGGGCGTGGATTTCAAGCGCAATATCCAGAACGCGTGGTGGCATTACATGACGCAGCTGCGCGACGACGTGGTTGGCCTGGACAGCGCGATTTTCCAGCACCACAAGACCTGGGAGGCGAGCGGGCACGTGGCGCATTTCTCCGACCCGATGATCGACTGCACCGCCTGCAATGCCCGTTTCCGCGCCGACCAGCTGATCGAGGATTTCGTGTCGTCGCACCCCGATGCTGATCCCGGAAAGCCCGTGGACACGATGACCCATGAGGAGATGAAGGCGTTCATTGACGCGCACATCAACTGTCCTACCTGCGGCAGCAAGGAGCGCAAGTACACCGCCGTGCGCGAATTCAACCTGATGTTCAAGACGCATCAGGGACCGGTCGCCGACGACTCGCACCTGATTTACCTGCGCCCGGAGACGTGCCAGGGCATCTTCACCGACTTCAAGAACATCGTGCAGTCGAACCGCATGAAAATTCCGTTCGGCGTGGCGCAGGTGGGCAAGTCGTTCCGCAATGAGATTATCTTCAAGAATTTTATCTTCCGCACCTGCGAATTCGAGCAGATGGAGATGGAGTATTTCTGCAAGCCCGGCACGGACGACGCGTTCTTTGAGGACTGGCGCGCCTACCGCTGGCAGTTCTACCTGAAATACGGCATCGCGGAGAAGAACCTCGCCTGGCATCACCACGACAAGCTGGCGCACTATGCCAAGGATGCCTACGACATTCAGTACAACTTCCCGATCGGCTTTGAGGAGATTGAGGGCATCCACAACCGCACTGACTTTGACCTCGGCCAGCACACCAAGGTGAGCGGAAAGGACATGGCGTACATCGATCAGGACGACGGCAACAAGACCTACACGCCCTATGTCATCGAAACGTCCGCCGGGCTGAACCGCAATTTCCTTGCGTTCCTGTGCGAGGCATACGAAGAGGAGAACGTGGGCAAGGACGGCAAGGACGATTACCGCACGGTGCTGCACCTGCATCCGAAGCTCGCGCCGATTACGGTCGCCGTGCTGCCGCTCATGAAAAAGGACGGGCTTGCGGAGCGGGCAAAGGAGATCCAGCACGCGCTCAAGGAAGAATTCGTGACCGACTATGACCAGAGCGGCACGGTCGGAAAACGTTACCGCCGCCAGGACGAGGTGGGTACGCCGTTCTGCGTGACCGTGGACTACGACACGATTACCGAAAAGGCCGAGGACGGCGGCGCGAACCCGGACTTCAACACGGTGACCGTCCGTTTCCGCGACAGCATGGCGCAGGAGCGCGTCAGGGTGGACGAGCTTGTGCCGTTCATCCAGAACGCGATCCGCGCGTACCGGCCGGTCGTGCGGGACTAGCATGGAATATGTCGCGCTGGGAAAATCACAGCTTCTCGTGAGCCGCACGGCATTCGGCGCGATGACGCTTGGCCGGCTTGCCGATGCCGCCGCGGCGCGGCGGCTGGTCGATCAGGCATATAACGGCGGCGTGAATTTCTTTGACGTCGCCCGGTCGTCCCCGCAGAGCGAGGCGTGGCTGGGCGCGGCAATCAAGCCGTACCGCAAGGATATTTTTGTCGCGACGAAGACGGCGGCGCGCACGATTGCCGGCCTGAAAAGCGATTTGTACGCGAGCCTTGCCGCGCTCGGCGTGGATCACATCGACTTGTACCAGCTGGAGCGCGACGAGGGGCTGCCCGAAAAAGGCGGCGAGGACGGCTTGGTGGACGAGCTGATCGACTTGCGCCGCGCGGGGCTTATCGGTCATTTTGGCGTGGTGACGGAATCTCTTGATGTCGCCGACCGCGTGGTGCGCTCGCAGGCAGGGTGGGAGACCTTGCAGTTTCCGTTCAACGTGCTCTGCGAGGAACCGGCGGAGACGATCGTCGCGCAGTGCGCCGAAAAAAACATCGGTTTTATCGCCATGCGTCCGCTGTGCGGCGGCGTGCTGACCAATATCCCGATTTCGCTCGGATACCTGCATCAGTTTGAGCATGTCGTGCCACTGTGGGGTGCGCGTACCGAAGAGGAGTTGCGGCAGATTCTCTATTTTGCCGAAAATCCGCCGGTCGTTGACGAGCAGTTCTTGAAAGAAGCCGAGCAGCTCCGCGCGTTCTTCAACTGACGGTCATTCCGCGCCGTTCTTGAGCGATTCCGCTTCCTGCGCGTTCAGCACGCGCACGATTTTGTACTCGCCGTCGTCGGTTTCGTGTTCGCCTGCGTCGTCGGTCAGCTTGACCACGGGGTGGGTCGGGTTTCCCGGCGTGTTCTTGATGACTTGGGCAGTCTTGCCGTTTGCGAGGCACACGAACGCGCCGATCGGAAAGAGCGACAGGCTGTGCGCCAGTGCCTTGAGCACGATTTTGTCGTACTGCGGCTCGTGTTCTTTGAGCATGTCGAGCATGGCTTCGTAAGCCGTCCGCGCTTCCCTGAAATGGCGTGGCGCGGTAATCGCCTCGAACGAGCAGGCTGCGGCGATGATTTTTGCGAACGCGGTGATGTTTTCGCCGGTGAGCTTGCGCGGGTAGCCCGACCCGTCTTCGCGTTCGTGGTGTTCGAGCGCCGCAATCTGGACGGGCAGGGAGAAGTCGTTTTCCTTGAGGATATTGTAGCTCAGGATAGGATGCACGGCCATTTTGTCCCGTTCTTCGGGAGAAAGCGCGCGCGTGGTCATGTAGAGCTGCGGCGGCAGGCGGATTTGCCCGATCTCATGCAGGAGGCAGGCGGTGCCCAGTTCGGTCAGTTTGTCTGCGGGCAGTTTGAGCGTCATGCCGATAATCAGCGCGAGTACGGTGGAGCGCATGCTGTGGTTGACCAGGAAATGTTTGCCGCGCGCTTCGTCCGTGGGCATGATGCGCAGCACGTACTGCTGGTGTTCTTTGAGGTACGCGCACAGCCCGGCGATTTTTTCGGCGACCGTCTGGGCGGCAATCGTTTTTTTGACCGTGTAGTTCTTGAACAGCGCGTCGATGTCGTTGAGGAAGCCGTTGTAAAAGGCGCGGGTCTGCGCGAGCTGTTCGTCGTCGGCCTCGGTGCCGGGCGCAGGCATTTCGACCGGCTCTTCTGCTTCGTCTTCCGTGGCATTTTCTGAAAGTGGCGCGGTATCCTCGTTGACTTCCAGCGGCGCGTCCAGGTTGTCGAACATGTCGTCAAGGTCGTCGATGCCGATCGATTTGTCCAGCGTGGGCAGGTCGGGCACGTCCGTCACCGGTTCGGGAGGCTGCTCCTGCTCGACGTGGGGCAGTCCGAGCAGGTTTTCCAGGTCTACCGTCTCGTAAACCACGTCCTGCGGAATGTCTTTTTTTGCGTCGGGGGCTATCGGGCTGCTTTCGGGTCTTTTTTCCGGGGCTTTCGGCTTTCCGTCGGAAAGCACCACGCGGAAATTCCATTCGATGAGTGCCTTTTTCATCGGATCGCTGAACGGGACTTCCGTATCGAGCAGCTGGAATGTTTCGTCCAGGAAAAGATGCGATGAGAATGTCGTGCCGTCTTCGAGTTCGCTGATAGGATAGGAATTCATAGTCGCTATAGTATCGGCAGGATACGGCGGCGGCTAGAGACGAAAAAATCCGGCGGGCAAAAAAAAACTTGAAAGACCTTACACTTCTTTCAAGTTTTAAGTATGGAGAACCGGCGCATGAGGTCAGTCATGGCATCGGTCAGTGCGTCTGGATGTCGTGTCGCACTGTCCTACCGGCTTACGTTTTTATTATCGGAGCGGGAATCGGAAACTTGAGAAAAAAGTGAAAAAAAAATCAGAAAATAGTATATACTGAAAGAAAGTGATGATGAGTGACGACAAAAAGAACGCGGTTTTTATTATCTGTATCGGGCTTGCGGTCGGCTTGTTCCTGAAGCTTTTTGTGGTGGACATCCTGCACGTTTCCGGCACGTCGATGCTGCCCGCGCTCAGGGACGGGGACACGCTCGTGGTGAACCGGCTGGCGTATGGGATTGGGCAGCCTTACGGCGAAAAGCTGCTCGTGCAATGGCGCGAGCCAAAGGCGGGCGAGGTCGTCATCTATCTGTACGACGACAAGATCGTGGTCAAAAGATGCGTCGCGACGGGTGGCGACCATCTAGCATATTCGTCCGATACGGTATATACTTTGACGGTGGGGGAACGGCAGATTCCGCTGACGGACGCGCAGTACCGGCAGCTCAAGGATATTGACACCGTGCCCGACGGCTATATTTTGGCAGTCGGCGACAATTACGAGGAATCGGTGGACTCCCGCACCTACGGATTTGTTCCGGTACGGAACGTGTTGGGGAAAGTCTTATGCAGGTGAACCATTTTTTACGGACGAAGCGACTCATTTTCCTGGGCATCTGCACGGTCATTTTCTGTATCGTCATTTTCGTCAAGTATGCCCGGCTCGCATTCGTGCGGGAATCGCAGCGCATGGCATCTCCGCCGGTCGTGCAGCGCGGCTCGATCGTTGACCGCAACGGAAAGGCGCTCGCCGTCTCGGCGAATTTCTATCATTTTGGCGTGACGCCGAGCGCGATCAAGGATATTCCCGCGTTCGCAAAGACGGTCGCGCCTATCCTGAACGAGGCCGAGCAGGCGGTGGCGGCGACGGTGGCGAACGCCTCGAACGCGCAGTTTGTCTACGTCAAGAAAAAGATCGACCAGAATACGTGCGACGCGCTGTACGAGGCATGCCGCAACAACGGTTTTTTTGCCGCCGCGCGGTTTGACCGCATTCCCGGCCGCATCTATCCCGAAGGCGCGCTTGCGTCCCAGCTTATCGGCTATATGGGCGATTCCGGCACGGGGCTTGCGGGCATTGAGTATTCCATGCAGGACACGCTTTCTCCCAAAGTGGCGGCGGATTTTCTGCCGGCGGACTTGCAGGGGAAGAACGTCTACCTGACGATCGACGCGAATTTGCAGTTCAAGCTGGAGAAAGTGGCGCGCGAGGCGATGACGAGCACGCAGGCGGAAAGCCTCATGCTGGTTGCGGCGGAGGCGAAGACGGGCGAAATCCTGTCGTACATCAGCCTGCCGGCGGTGAATCTGAACGATTACACGCATTCGTCGAGCGAGGAGCGCATGGATCGTCCTGCGACGGAAAGCTATGAGCCGGGGTCGGTGTTCAAGGTGTTTTCGGTGGCGGAATTCCTGGATTCGGGGGCGATCAGCGACCGGGATTTGTTCCTCTGTGACGGCCGGTATGAGAAACGCACGGCTAGCGGCGAGCGGATTGTCATCACCTGCCTGGAGCATCACGGCTGGGTGAGCGCGCGCCAGGCATTGCAGTATTCGTGCAACGACGCGCTCGCGCAGATGAGCGAGCGGATTGACTCGGAGCCGTTCCTTGCGCGCGTGCGGTCGTTGGGATTCGGCGCGCGCACGGGCGTGGAATTGCCTGCGGAGACGACGGGTTCGGTGCGCAACACGAGCGACCGCCTGTGGTCGGCACGGTCAAAGCCGACGATTGCCATCGGGCAGGAAATTACGGTGAGCGCGTTGCAGATGGTGCAGGCGGCGACGATCATTGCGAACGGCGGCGTTCCCGTCCAGCTCACGTTCATCTCAAAGGTCACGACGCATGACGGGAGCGAGACGTACAGCCATGTTCCCGCCTACCGGGATGCCGTGCTTTCTTCCAAGACGGCGAACTATCTGCTCAGCTGCATGGAAACCGTCGCGCAGAGCGGCACGGGGACCCGCGCGGGGCTGGGCGATATTTCGATCGGCGTGAAGACGGGCACGGCGCAGATGGCGGATTTGGTGAACGGCGGCTACAGCAAGACGGACTTCCTTTCCAACTGCATCGCCGTGTTTCCCGTTGAGAATCCCGAAATCATCCTGTATATCGTCATAGAAAAGGCGAAGGGCGAAAATTATGCGGGGCGAATCGTCGCGCCGGTCATCAAGGAAGCCGCGAACGAGATTATCGACCATCTGGGCATGAACCGCGGACGCGCGGCGAGCGTGCGGCATTCGGGAAGCATTACCATTACGGGGGCAGAACTGCTTGAGATTACCGATGTCATCCCCGATTTTACGGGACTGCCCAAGCGCGAGTTGCTGCCGCTGCTGTACCGCACCGACTTGCACGTAAAAATCAACGGGGACGGCTGGGTCAAGAGCCAGAATCCGCCCGCCGGAACGCCCGTTACGGAGCAGATGAACATTGAACTCTATCTGGAATGACAATATCGCGCTGTTCTGCGG
>CAZSOK010000105.1:0-6810 GCA_964608445.1 uncultured Treponema sp.
GTGTCTTCAGTTCGTCAGCAGTCATGTGCGTGCAAGAAGTCTGCCCCGCCTTTACGCGAGAATTTCTTTCTCCTTGTCCTCTGCAATCTTGTTGATGTCGGCAATGTATTTGTCGGTCAACTTTTGCAGCCCGTCCGTCTCTTTTTTGAGCTGGTCTTCGGTCAGCTCGCCTGCTTTCTGCTGTTTTTTGAGGTCGTCGTTTCCGTCACGGCGGATATTGCGGATTGTCGTGCGGTAGTTCTCCGCGATACCCTTTGCCTGCTTGACCAGTTCCTTGCGGCGGTCAGCGGTCAGCGGCGGGATAGCAATACGGATGACCTTGCCGTCGTTTGACGGATTCAGCCCCAGGTCGGCGGTGAGGATACCTTTTTCGATTTCCGTCAGCAACGACTTGTCGAACGGAGAAATCACGACGGTACGCGCTTCGGGAACGGAAATGGTCGCCACCTGGTTGAGCGGCGATTTGTCCCCGTAATAATTGACGCGCACTTTGTCAAACAGCGACGCGGACGCCCGCCCCGTGCGGATAGTGTTCAGTTCGTTTTTGAGCGCGTCGAGCGTCTTGTCCATTTTAGCTTTAGCATCGAATGCCATGCGGGTTCTCCTTGAAAAAGGGCGGCCGTCCGACCGCCCGTCAGTTTACTTTCCGAGTACGAACAGCACGATTTTCCCGAAAGAAAGCTTCGCGCCGGCTGTCTTGGAGACTTCTTCCAGTTTTTTCGCGACGCTCACTTTGTCGTCCTTGACGAACGGCTGATCCACGAAACTGATTTCAGAAAGATGCTTGTTGATTTTGCCCTGCAAGATACCGTCCTTGACGTTCTGCGGCTTGGCGGCCATTTTTTCGTCCTGCGCCATCTGCGCGGCAAAAATTTCTTTCTGCTCGTCGATGTATGACTGCGGGATGTCATCTTTCGTGATGTATGCCGGCGTGAACGCCGCAAGGTGCAGGCAGCAGTCGTGCGCGAATTCTTTTACGCCGTCATCGGTCGCGCCTTCCACCACCACGGCAGCGGCGGTCTTGAAGTCCGAGTGCACATACGTTGAGGCGACCGCATTCTCCGGCACGTCGAACACTTCCACGCGGCGGACTGCCATGTTCTCGCGGATTTTGGTCGCGAGGTCAAGCACCATATCTTCCAGTTCTTTTTCCACTTTCGTGTAGTTTTTCGCGAAAATGGCATCCAGAATCTTGTCTCCCATCGCAATGAAGTCCGCATTCTTTGCCACAAAATCGGTTTCGCAGGTTACTTCCGCGAGCACGACCTTGCTGCCGTCCTGCCGGACAAAAATGCGTCCCTCGCTCGTCGCGCGCTCGGAACGTTTTGCGACTGCGGCCAGTCCTTTTTCTTTCAAGATTTTTTCTGCCTGCGCCGCATCGCCGTTCGCTTCGGTCAGTGCTTTCTTGCATTCCATCATGCCTGCGCCCGTTTTCTCGCGCAGGGCTTTGACGTCACTTGCCTTAATTTCCATGATATAAACTCCAGTCAGGGCTTCCCGCACGTCACGCAGGAAGCCTTCCATTTATTTGATTTTGCTTTCGTCGATTTCGTCATCATCGTCGTCGTCAGCGTCATCTTTTTTCGCATCCGCTTCGGTCGGCGTATAGTTCGTATAATCGACGATTTCCTCGTCGTCTTTCTTGGTGGAAGCGTCGGTCTGCACGCCGTCCTCTTCGTCACCCAAGGTCTCGATGATTTTCAGCCCCTGCTCATTGTCTGCCTCGATGACCGCGTTCGCGATGATTGAGGTGAACAGGCTGATGGCGCGGATCGCGTCGTCATTGCCCGGAATGGGGTAGGTGATACCCTCCGGATTGCAGTTGGTGTCAACGACCGCCACCACGGGAATGCCCATGCGGTGCGCTTCCGCGACGGCAATCTCTTCCTTGTGCGTGTCGATGATAAAGATGATTCCGGGCAGCTCTTTCATTTCCTTGATGCCGCCGAGGTTTTTCTCCAGCTTGGCTTTTTCTTTGGTCAGCGCGGACACTTCTTTTTTGGTCAGGTTGTCGAACGTGCCGTCAACTTCCATTTTTTCGATTTTCTTGAGCCGCTGCAATGATTTTTTGATCGTGGTGAAGTTCGTCAGCATGCCGCCGAGCCAGCGGTTGTTGACGTAATGCATGCCGCAACGCTCCGCCTCTTTCTGGATGGCCTGCTGCGCCTGTTTTTTCGTTCCGACGAACAGCACTGATTTGCCGGACGAGACGACCTTGCGCACTGCCTCGTAGCTGTCCTTGATCGCTACGATCGTCTTCTGCAAGTCGATGATATGAATGCCGTTGCGCTCTGCGAAGATATACTTCTTCATGCGCGGATCCCAACGCTTTACCTGATGCCCGAAATGCACACCAGATTCAAGCAAACTCTTCATGGTTACAACTGCCATGAGATGCTCCTTCACGGGAAAGTCATAGTGACGATGATGCCGCTGTCTTTCCTGCCAAACTCTGTTTCTCGTGGCGACGGATGAATATCGCCCGGAAGATTTCGCAACTCCAGCCGCGACCTACGGTCTGCCTGAAGCCCGGCCCGGTCAGTCAATAAGGACGTAACCCTGCTCTTTAAGCATATCATAAAGCTCAAAGATAGGCAAGCCCACCACCGCGCTGTTCGTGCCCGTAATGGTCTTGATGAAGCATGAGGCAAGCCCCTGGATGCGGTAGCCTCCTGCCGCGCCGTGCCAGTCGCCCGTGCCGATGTACCAGTCGATTTCTTCCCGCGTCATCGGCGCGAACGTGACCTGCGAGATGACCGTTCTGGTGGAGACGAAATGCAGTGTGCCGTTGTACAGGGCAAGCCCCGTCATAACGCGGTGCGTTTTTCCCTGCAGTTCCTGCAAGAACTGTACGGCTTGCTCCTGATCGCGCGGTTTTCCATATATTTTTCCGTCCAGCTCAATGAGTGTGTCCGCGCCGAGAATCCACGGCAGTTCCGATCCTGCCGGCATTGAACGGGCGACGGCATCTACCTTGCGCGTGGCAAGGTATTCGGGCAGTTTCTCCGTCGTAACGTCATCGGGCTGGGACTCGTCGATTTCGGGCATGACCACTTTGAACGGAATGTTGAGCAGCTTGAGGATTTCCTGTCTGCGGGGAGAAGATGATGCAAGAATAATCGGCTCCATAACGACACTCCTTTATCCATTGACATTTTCGTGCTTTCCGTATATCTTTAGTATCGTCTTGAGAGATTAGCTCACTTGGATAGAGCGTTGGCCTCCGGAGCCGAAGGTAGCAGGTTCGAATCCTGTATCTCTCATGCAAAAATTCCCGCATTCGTTGCGGGAATTTTTTTACGACACCGATTTTTTTCGGATGTTTCGCCGCGTTATTTTGCGTTGCCGCCGTTCTTGCCGTTTGAGGAGCTGCCGGTGGCAAGTTTTTTGGAAAGTTCCTTTGCGCGGGTACGCACTGACGACACGAACAGGTGATTGGTGGCAATCTTGTTCACCGACTGGAGCATGGCGCTCTTGTTTTCCACCTTGTCCGCAAGCTTTTCGTATGCGATGATCACTTCGAGCGCGAGCGAGCTGGTCGGGTTGACGTACAGGTTCTTCTGGCTGACCCATGCGATCGTGTCCACCGCGTCGTCCTTGTCGTTCAGTCCGATATCCCCGAGCGCACGCACTGCCGCCGTGATGACCATCGGCTCGTTGTCCGCGAGCGCGATTTTCTTCAGCGTCGTCTTTGACTCTTCCGTGGGCACTTTTGCGAGCAGGTCGCACGCCGCAGCCCGCACCTGCGGGTAGTTGTTCGTGAGACGGCCGTTAGTGCGCGACTGGCTGGTGATGCCTTCGCCCGCAAGCTGATCCAGCGCGACCATCATGTCGGGAGACGTGCGCCCGTCGTTGATCGCCGATTCAAGGTAAGAGAGGGCGACCAGCTTGTTATCCAGTTCCTCTGATGTCGCGAGTTCGCTGATGACCAGGTCTTCTATGCTGCTCAGGTAGGCGGCATCCGCCGATTCTTCAGAACGGTTGTTCTGCTGCGCGAACGCGCCCAGCATGCAGACCGCCGCGCATACGGCGCAGGCTGCCTTTTGTAATGACTTCATTATAAATCCTCCTAAAAAACGGATATGTTATTGTTATAAGTATAGCCTACCTTTCGGCAAAAAGCAACGACCGGCAGGCCGTTTTGTCGCATTTTATCCGGTGCTACTCGTTGAGCGGCGGAATGTTTATCTTCCACGTGCCGTCCATCTTGTTGAAATAGTAGTACACGATATCTTTGTCCTCTTCGGTCACCTGCACGGCCTTGATGTACGAGGGGGATATGTAGCGGATTTCGGTCACCTCGCGTCCCATGCGCGCGGGGACGAACACATACTTGAAGTAATCATCCAGCGTCTTGAGCTGTAGTCCCTTGATGGGAAGCCGCGCCTGCGCCTTGCGCAGGTTTGTCGGGCGCGACCAGTAATCGATCGACTCCTGGTCAAGGTAGGTGACCCAGGACTTGTAGTCGAGCGTTTTCATGATGCGTGACAGTTCCCGGATAATTCTGAGGATCGCCGCCTTGTCGTCCTCGAACGTGTTGCGCGAGATGTCTGTGCCGCCGACCGATCGTTCGTACTCCAGGTCTTCCGCCGTTTTTTGGGGAGCCTGCGGCTGCGGGATTTCGCTGACCGTCTGCTCTTCAGGTGCGGGGTCTTCGGTTTCCTGCGTGGGCGCTTCGGTTTCCGGCTCAGGAGCCGGCGCGACGATTTCCTGCGTGGTGCCGCAAGCGGCAAGCAGCATGGCAACAACTGCGGACGCTGCCGCCAGTCTTAAAAAACGTGTAATCATATCAGTACCACCTAATAATGCAGACATCATACCTTACTTGCAAAGTTCAGTCAAACGTATTATCATATTTTTTGTTATGACGACTGCCGTTTTTCCGGGATCTTTTGACCCGCCCACCTACGGGCACTTGAATATCATTGAACGGGCAAGCCGCCTGTTCGACAATGTTGACGTGGTGATCGCCGTCAATGCCGAGAAGAAGTCGCTTTTTACGGCAGACGAGCGCATCGCCCTGATGAAGGTGCTGACCGACCCCTTCGCGAATGTGTCCGTGCACCAGTGGGAGGGGCTTGTTGTCAATTATGCCAAGCAGAACGGCGCGAACATCTTGCTGCGCGGTATCCGCAACGCCAATGATTTTTCCTATGAATTTGACCTCTCTCTGATGAACCACAACCTGAACGGCGCCATTGAGACGCTGTTCATTCCTACGGAGCAGCGGTATTCTATCGTAAAGTCGAGCGCGATCAAGGAGCTGGCGTTTTTCGGCGGCGATATTTCGGGCATGGTCCCCCCGGTCGTCGCCGCCGCGATGAAGCGGAAGTACGATCAGAAGCAATCTTGACAAATCGCGCCTACGTGCTATAATGTATTGACATTCGGGTGGAAACTGTAGTATCGTAAATCCTGTTTGTAACAATGCAATAGTGAGGTTTATATATGGCAGTTCCTAGAGCGAAAACGTCAAAAGCCCGTACCCGCAGGCGTCGGGGGGTGAATATGCATCTTGATGCTCCGCAGCTTGTCGAGTGCAACAACTGCGGCAATCTCGTGATGCAGCACCACGTATGTCCGAAATGCGGTTTTTACCGCGGACGTCAGGTAATCACCCCTGAGACGAATGCGTAATGGGGGAGGCAAAACAACTGGTGGGGGCGGGCGGTAAGTCCGAATCCAAATAGGAGACCAACATGGACGAATTGTTCAACAAAATCCAGAAGCTCATCGCTGAAAAACTGGAAATCGACGAAAGCAAGGTTACGTTGGATGCATCATTCCGCGGCGACCTTGGCGCAGACAGCCTTGACACCTACGAGCTTGTGTATGCAATCGAAGAGGAGCTTGGCGTGAGCATTCCTGATGAGAAGGCAAACGAATTCGAGACGGTTCGTGACGCGTACGACTTCATCAAAGCAGAGCAGGGCAAGTAATTCCCTGTTCGGGTATGGATTGAAACACAGGCTTGCTGTCCGCAGTCTGTGTTTTTTTATGCGCCGCGGCGGAATCCGCAGATCTCATTGGAAATGAAATGATAGGTACAGTCTTTCAAAAAGATATGCTTTCTGCCGACCGAAAGAAAGCGTTGCGGCAGTTCTGCAAGCATCTCTCAATCCGATTTAACGATTACGCGTTGCTCGATCTTGCGTTTTGCCATCGTTCGTATGCGAATGAGGACGGGCGGCATCGGCACGTAAACAACGAGCGGCTTGAGTTCTTGGGCGACAGCGTACTGGGCATGGCGACGGCATCATTCTTGTATGCGGATATGGCGGACAATCCGGAGGGGGACTTGGCGCGTATCAAGAGCGTGGTGGTGAGCGAGCAGACGCTTGCGCCTGTTGCCGTCGCGATGGGCATTGACAGGATGCTCGTTTTGGGGAGAGGTGAAGAAATGAGCGGTGGGCGTCAGAAAAAAGCAATTCTGGCTGATGCCGTGGAGGCCGTAATCGGCGCGTATTATCTGGATGCCGGCTACGTGGCGGCGGAAAAATTCGTGTTGTCGCTCATCGTGCCGGAGATCCGCAAGGTGCAGGAGAACCGCGGCGCAAAGGACTACAAGACGATTTTACAGGAATTTTATCAGAAAAAGTGCAAATCATGTCCCGTTTACGAGCTGGTCAGAAAGACCGGCCCCGACCACGACCAGACATTTTGGGTGACCGTGCGCTTGGGCGGTACGACCTACGGTCCTGCACAAGGCAAGAACAAAAAGGCTGCCGAGCAACACGCCGCCCAACTGGCATATAACGCAGTCTGCGGGGAGTGGGGCGTGTCAGAATAAAAAAAGTAGAATATAGATTT
>CAZSOK010000106.1:0-6550 GCA_964608445.1 uncultured Treponema sp.
GATTTTTTGCAACGGACGGGCTAGCGCGACGAAACGCAAACCCGCTCCGTTCCCCTTTGCATTGTCCGTGGAATTCGCTATACTGACGCTATCACAAGGAGAACTTCATGAAAATCGCATTGATTAACGAAAACAGTCAGGCGGCAAAGAACGCGCTGATTTATGACACGCTCAAAGCCGTGGTCGAGCCGATGGGGCATAGCGTGGTGAACTATGGTATGTACGGCGCGGACGACCCGGCAAGCACGACTTACGTGCAGTGCGGTCTGCTTGCTTCTGTCCTGCTGGAAAGTGGCGCGGCGGACTACGTGGTGGGCGGCTGCGGCACGGGCGAAGGCTTTATGCTCGCGGCGAACAGTTTTCCCGGCGTGCTGTGCGGTCACCTGGTCGATCCGAGCGACGGCTATATGTTCGCGCACATCAACGACGGCAACTGCGTCGCGCTGCCGTTCGCCAAAGATTTCGGCTGGGGCGCGGAACTCAAGCTCAAATACATCTTTGAGCAGCTGTTCGGCTTTGGGCATGGGCAGGGCTATCCCAAAGAGCGCGTCGAGCCGGAACAGCGCAACAAGAAGATCCTTGACGGCATCAAAAAATTGACCTATGTCGATTTGCCCACGATTCTCGGCAAACTGGACAAAGATTTTGTCAAAGGCGCGCTGGCGGGCGAGCATTTCAAGGAATATTTCTACCGCGATGCCAAAAATCAGGACATCGTGGCTGCCGTAAAGGCAATCGTCGGCTAAGGTCGTTATGAAACTCAAGCATCCCTCCTATTACCGCGACAAAATCCGCGCGATTGACGCAAAGTTTGAGGCGCAGAAAATCGCGTTCGCGCCGCTCACGTTCCAGGCAATCCGCGCGTTCATGGAGCTGGGGCTGCTCAGGCGCGTGGACGAGGCGGGCGACGACGGCATTTCGGTGGCGCAACTGGCGGCGGATACGGGCATCAGCGCATACGGCGTGGGCGTCCTGGCAGAAATGGCGCTCGGCATGGGCGTGGTCAAGCTGAACGAACAGGCGGAATCACAGGGCGAAGAAAAACTGGTGCTGGGAAAAATCGGCTGGTTCTTGCTTGAGGACGACCTTACCCGCGTCAACTTTGACTTTACGAACGACATCTGCTACAAAGGCGCGTTCAACCTGATCGATTCCGTCAAGAACGGCAAGCCCGAAGGGCTGAAAGTGTTCGGCGGGCAGTGGACGACGGTGTACGAAGCGCTCGCGACGCTCCCCGACCGCGAAAAGAAAAGCTGGTTTTCGTTCGACCATTTCTATTCGGACTGCGCGTTTCCCGAAGCACTGCCCATCGTGTACGCAAAGAAGCCCGCGCGGCTGTTCGACATCGGCGGGAACACGGCAAAATGGGCAATCGCCTCATGCACGTACAATCCCGACGTGCGCGTGACAATCGTGGACTTGCCGGGACAGACGGCGGTTGCCTTGCAGAACGCGCGGGACGCGGGCTTTGCCGACCGCATCGATGCCGTCTCCGGGAACGTGCTGGACGCGGCGACCACGTTGCCCGCCGGGGCGGCTGCCGTGTGGATGAGCCAGTTCCTCGACTGCTTTTCGTTGCATCAGATTACCAAAATCCTGACGAAAATTCATGCCAGCGTGGACGACCAATGCGACATCTGGGTGCTGGAACCGCTGTGGGATATGCAGCCGTTTGAGGGCGCGGCGTATGCGTTGCAGGCAACGTCGCTCTATTTTACGTGCATTGCCAACGGCAACAGCAAGATGTACCGCTACGGCGAGCTGGTGGACGCGATTGAGCGGGCGGGATTCTCGCTCGTTGCCGCACACCACAACCTCGGCACGAATTTTTACTCGCTGCTGAACTTCAGGAAAAAATAATGTTCGGGAATCTCTGCGTCCAGGCATTCTCCTTTTACCGGCCGCCGGCAGAATCTCCGCAGGACGCGCCCAAACTCGCTTTCGTTGACCCGCTGTTCAGGCGCAGGCTGAGCCAGATTTCGCGCATGACGATAGAAGTGGTGAGCCGGGTAAAAGACGTTGCCCCGCAGGCAAAAATCATGTTCGCGTCGTTCCGCGGGGAAATTGCGCGGCAGGTAAAAATCAACCGCGGGCTGGTTGACGACTTTGCCATCCTGCCCGCGCAGTTCTCGCTTTCTGTGTTCAACACGCCGCCCGCCGCCGCGACGATTGCGCTCGGCATGAAAAACGGCTACTCGGCGGTCTATCCGGCAGGACGCTCGTTCTTTGGCGCGTTCGTGGCGGCGGCAGCACCCGTGCTCGCGGGCAGCGAATCGTCCGTGCTGTTCGTGTACGCGGACGAGCGGATTCCCGACGAATACAAAGCCATTCTGGACGACGAAGAAAGCAATGCGTTCCCGCTCGCCTTTGCCGCCGTGCTTTCCGCGCGGCAGACAGCGGACGGCATTCCCGTGCCGGAATCCGTGCGGACGATGACGGCGGAACAATTCCTGTCGTATCTTTTGGAACACGGAACGCCGATGGCAGGAGCGGCGGCATGAGCAGCACGGAAGCGACCAATGATGACACGACTACCCCCCCCCATGCACAAAAATGACCGCCTGAACGCCGACTGTTCCGGCACGCTGTTTGAGAATCCGCCGCCCGTGCGCAATTATCCGCTGTACTGGTGGCGCGTGTTCGTCAAATGGCTGTCGTTTTTTGTGTTCGGCGTGGGGTCGGTGCTGATTTCTATCCTCGCCTTTCCGATAATGAAACTGCTGTTCCCCAATCCCCAGCGATTCCGCACGGCAGGACACCGCTTCATTTCGGCTGCGTTCCGGTTTTTCGTCGGCTTTATGACCGTCATCGGCTGTGCGCGGCTGACCGCGCCCGACAAAAAACGATTCCGCACCCTTTCGTCAAAAATCATCGTGGCAAACCATCCGTCGCTGCTGGACGTGGTGATGCTCATCTCGCTCGTTCCCAACGCGGACTGCATCGTCAACGCGTACCTGACCGGGAAGAATATCCTGCACCTCATCGTGCGCAGCCTGTACATTCCCACGTCGCTTTCGCACGAAGCAATCATGCAGAAATGCGCGGAATCGCTGCGCGAAGGCAACAACCTGATTATTTTTCCCGAAGGCACGCGCAGCCTTCCGGGCGGACAGCATCCGTACAAAAAAGGCGCGGCGCGGATTGCGCTCATGTCGGGCTGTCCGATTCTGCCCGTGTATATGGGCGGCAACGACAAGCGCGGACTGCGCAAGCACGATTCCTGGCTTGCCTACAACACGCGCCGCCGCTATCACTACGTCGTGACCATGAAACCGGAGATTTCTCCCGCGCCGTACCGTGATTTGCCCGCACCGGCGGCGGCAAAACGCCTGACACAGCACGTCGCCGCAGTGCTTGCCGACCGCGCGAACAAAGATTCGATTGAACTTTACGACGCGTTATGCTAGAATGTCGCCATGTTAGAAGGTCGTCATCTAATCCAGCCGAGTGACTTAACCGTGGGCGAAATCGACGAAATATGCGCACTGGCTGAACAAATTATCGTTACTACTGCTGATTTTCAGGATGTGTGTCGCGGGAAAATTCTTGCGACACTTTTTTTTGAGCCGAGCACGCGCACGCGGCTTTCGTTTGAGGCGGCAATGCTGCATTTGGGCGGCGCAGTGGAAGGATTCGCGGACGCAAATTCCTCGTCCTCCACAAAGGGCGAAAGCCTGGCGGACACGATCCGCGTCGTCAGCTCCTACGTCGATGTGATTGCGATGCGCTCCCCCAAAGAAGGAGCCGCCTTCCTTGCCTCAAAGTACAGCAGCGTTCCCGTCATCAACGCGGGCGACGGCGGGCATTTCCACCCCACGCAGACGCTCACCGACATGCTGACTATCCGCGCGTTGCAGGGCGGCTTTGAGGGACACACGATCGGTTTCTGCGGCGACCTCAAATTCGGGCGGACGGTGCACAGCCTTGCGGAGGCGATGAGCCGCTACCCGCACAACCAGTTCATCTTTATCAGCCCGCAGGAACTGCAAGTGCCCGAATACATCACGCAGATGCTCGACAACGCGGGAATCCGCTACACGACGGCGGAGCGGCTCGAAAGCGTCATCGGCGACCTTGACATTTTGTACATGACACGCGTGCAGAAAGAACGCTTTTTTAACGAGCAGGATTACGTGCGCCTCAAAGACAGCTACATTCTGGACAAGGCGAAAATGCGGCAGGCAAAGCCCAACATGATTGTGCTGCATCCGTTGCCGCGCGTCAATGAGATTGCGCCCGAAGTGGACGACGACCCGCGCGCGGCATATTTCAAGCAAGTCAAGTACGGCATGTTCGTGCGCATGGCATTGATCGCAAAACTGACGGGGGTGCTGTAATGCTGAACGTCGATACGATAAAAAACGGACTGGTCATCGACCACATCAAGGCGGGACACGGCTCGCAGATTTTCCACTGGCTCGGCCTTGACAAAGCGCATTTTACGAGCGCGCTCATTATGAACGTCCCGTCAAAGGCAAACGGACGCAAGGACATCATCAAAATCGACAACATCATCAACATCGATTATTCCGTCCTCGGCTACATCGACCCGAACATCACCGTGAACATCATTCAGGACGAAAAAATCGTCCGCAAAATCAAAATGAAACTGCCCGATCGCGTGGAAAAAGTCATCCGCTGCAAGAACCCGCGCTGCATTACGGCGACGGAACAGTACGTCGCGCACGTGTTCAAGCTGGCAAACCGGCAGCATTCCCAGTACCGCTGCGAATACTGCGACGCGCTTTACAGCGCAGGCACGATTGAGGACTGACATGACAGCGAAATTAATCGTCTACAACGCGCGTCTTGTGGACAGCCACACGGACAGCCCCGGCGCACTTGCCGTTGCCGACGGCATTATCCGCGCCGTATTCCTCGGCGACTGTACCGACGAACCGGCGGCACGGCGGCTTGCGGCAACCGCGTTCGGCAGCGACGGCGAAACCGGCTGCGACTGCCTTGACGCGCACGGACAAACGCTCATGCCCGCCTTTGTGGATATGCACGTGCATTTCCGTTATCCCGGACAGACGCAGAAAGAAGACCTTGACAGCGGGCTGAACGCGGCGGCGGCGGGCGGATTCGGCACGGTCGTCCTCATGCCCAACACCACGCCCGTCGTCTCCACCCGGCGTATGGCGCAGGACATCATGCAGGAGGCCAACGCCAGGCGCAAAGCCCGCGTGTTCCAGACCGTCAGCATTACCAAAGACTTTGCCGGGACGGACACCTCGGAACTCGATTCGCTCGACGCGGCGGCAGTTCCCGTGATTACCGAAGACGGACACGACGTGGCGTCCGCAGCCGTCATGCGCGACGGCATGCAAAAAGCGGGAGAACGCGGCATCATCGTCAGCTGCCACTGCGAGGACGTCGCGCTGGCACAAGCGGCCCGCCCGTTCCGCGCACACGCGCTCGATGTAATGAAGCAGCACGGCATTCCCGCCGACCGCTACGATCTTCCTGCCCCAAACGTGAGCGCGTCCGTCAAGGCAGAAATCGACGACAGCCTGACGGCGGCGAACCGCCTGCTCGCCCTTGCCGAAGACACGGCGACCGAACGCAACATCGCCATCGCGCAGGACGCGCACTGCCATATCCACGTCGCGCATTGCAGCACCGCCGCCAGCATAGCCGCCGTGCGCCGGGCAAAACAGTCGATCGCCGCCGGAACGACCCCCGCAGGATTCGCGATAAGCGCGGAAGTCACGCCGCACCACCTGAGCCTGGCCGGCACGGAAGCCCCGTTCCTGCGCGCGCTCGTCAATCCGCCGCTGCGCAGCGAAGCAGACCGCCGCGCGCTCATCGACGCAATCAAAGACGGCACGGTCGATGTCATCTCAACCGACCACGCGCCGCACACCGCCGCAGACAAGGCGGACGGAAGCCCCGGCTTTACGGGCCTGGAAACCGCGTTCGCCGTCTGCAACACCGTGCTGGTAAAGCGCGAAGGACTTCCTCTCACCGCCCTTTCCCGCCTGATGAGCGACGCGCCCGCCCGCCTGCTCAACCTGCCCGCCGGCCGTCTCAAAACCGGCTACGTCGCCGACTTCGTACTCGTCGCCCCGCACGAATCCTGGACCGTAGACAGCGCGCGCTTCCTGAGCAAAGGCAAGGCCACCCCGCAAAACGGCGCGACCCTGTTCGGCATCGTGCACGCCACGTTCCACGCGGGAAAAATCGTATTCGAGCGGCACTGACCCCCGCACGGCAAAAGGACGACCGCGAACATCAGAATTCCTGCCATCCTGCCTCAGAACAGAGTGTTTTACGGCATGAAACACTCTGTTTCACGGCGTGAAACACTTTGTTTTACCGCGTGAAACACTTTGTTTCACGGCGTGAAACAGTCTGTTTCACATTTGAGCGCACAATGAAACACTTCCGCTCCCCGCGCAAGAACGCCCATTCTTCCTGTTTTTTTCCGCAGGGTCTTGACAAAACGGCAATGGGGGGGGTAAAATGACCCATCTTTTTTTCTAAGGAGTGCGTATATGAAAAAAATAGCACCATGCGCGGTTCTGCTTGCGTTCGCCCTGGCGTTCGT
>CAZSOK010000107.1:0-6522 GCA_964608445.1 uncultured Treponema sp.
CTTTTTTCCGCGCGGGGCGATAAAAAACCACCCGCAAGGCGGGTGGTTCGTCATTGTCAGTTTGAAGGCGTTTCGTTCAGCTTGTTCTTTATCGCCTCAAGGTCTGAAAGCTTTGCCTTTATCTCGCCAAGCAGTTTTGTGTTCGCTTCCATAGACTTTGCCATGCCGGCGATTGTCGCAAGGTATCCGCAAAGAAACCCGAAGTAAAAAAATGAAAAAAGACCGAAGACCAGAACTCCTATAATGAAGCCCTTAAAACCAAACGATCCTGCTCCGGCAATACCCCCCCCCAATCGTGATTATTGCCACAAACAAAAAGAAGAAAACTCCGACCCAAGATTCGAATTTTTCCTTTAACCATTGAACCATAAAAAACTCCTTGTGAGAAGCGTATCATTTGACCGCTTTCACGGGACAATCATAGCGTAAAGCGCGTGATTGTGCAAGGTAAGGCGTCTGCGCGGACTGTCTGCCACAAAGCGGCGGCAGTTTTTCCGCGCGGCGGGCAGAATTCGGCGCGGGGCGGTGGATTTTTTTGCGCGGTTTGCCTATACTGGTAGCATGCGAACGTTTCAAGTCGTCAGTCCTTACGCGCCGTCCGGCGACCAGCCGCAGGCAATAGAAAAGCTTGCCGCGGGCTTTCTGCGGGGCGACCGTTACCAGACGCTCAAGGGCGTGACCGGTTCGGGAAAGACGTTCACGATGGCAAAAATCATCGAGGCGGTGCAGCGTCCCACGCTCATCATCAGCCACAACAAGACGCTGAGCGCGCAGCTGTACCGCGAGTTCAGGGATTTCTTTCCGCACAACGCGGTGGAGTATTTCGTTTCGTACTATGATTATTACCAGCCTGAGGCGTATGTTCCCGCGCGTGACTTATATATAGAAAAAGACGCGTCAATCAACGACGAGATTGACCGCCTGCGCCTTGCGGCGACGTATTCGCTCATGGAGCGGCGCGACGTTATCGTGGTGGCGACGGTCAGCTGCATCTACGGACTGGGCATGCCCGACCTGTACAAGGAAATGCGCGTCCACGTGGAGAAAGGCGAGGAGCTTGACCTGCGCAAATTCGAGCGCGACTTGGTTTCGATCCAGTACAGCCGCAACGACATGGTGCTGGAGCGCGGCAATTTCCGCGTGCGCGGCGACGTGATCGAAGTCTATCCGCCGTACATGGAGACCGACACCGCCTACCGGCTGGAGCTTGACTTTGACGAGATCGTGCGCATCCGCCGCTTCAACGTGCTCACGCGCGAGGTGGAGGAGGAGCTGGACGAGATGCAGTTCTATCCCGCCAAGCATTTCGTCGTGCCGCACGAGGCGCTGATTGCCGCGACCGACCGCATTCAGCGGGAAATGGAGGAGCGCACGGAGACGCTGACGGCGGCGGGAAAACTGCTTGAGGCGGAGCGGCTCAAGACGCGCACGACCTACGACATCGAGATGATGAAGGAGATGGGCTACTGCCCCGGCATCGAGAACTATTCCGGCCCGATTTCCGGGCGCAAGCGGGGCGATCCTCCGGCGACGCTGCTGCATTATTTTCCCGACGACTTTCTGTGCCTGATTGACGAGGCGCACGTGACCGTGCCGCAGATCGGCGCGATGTACGAGGGCGACCGCAGCCGCAAGCAGAACCTCATCGACTTTGGCTTCCGCCTGCCGAGCGCGCTGGACAACCGCCCGCTCACGTTCGCCGAGTTCGAGCGGAAGCTGAATCAGGTCATCTATGTGACGGCGACGCCGCGCGCGCAGGAAATCGCGCAGAGCACGCAGGTGGTGGAGCAGATTATCCGTCCGACCGGGCTGCTTGACCCGATTATCGACGTGCGTCCGAGCGAGGGGCAGATGGAGGACATCCGCCGGGAAGTGGGCATACGGATTGAGCGCGGCGAGCGCAGCCTGATCCTGACGCTCACCAAGAAAATGGCGGAGGATCTGACCGACTACTTGCTGGGGCTGCACGTCAAGGTCAAGTACATCCATTCGGAAATCGACACGTTCGAGCGCGTGGAAATCCTGAAAAGCCTGCGCACGGGCGAGATTGACGTGCTGATCGGCATCAACCTGCTGCGCGAGGGCATCGACCTGCCGGAGGTGAGCTTTATCGCCATCCTCGACGCGGACAAGATTGGCTTTCTGCGCAGCGCGACCAGCCTCATCCAGATTATCGGGCGGGCGGCGCGGAACGAGCGCGGCATGGTCGTCATGTATGCCGACAACATGAGCGACGCAATCAAGGAAGCCGTGGGCGAGACCCGCCGCCGCCGCGAAATCCAGCAGAAATACAACGAGGAACACGGCATCACGCCGCACACGGTGAGCAAGGCGGTGCAGGACATCCTTATCCGCCAGCAGAAAGACGCGGAGGCGAACGAGGCGGTGCAGCTCGACGTGCTCAAGAAGAGCGCGAACCTCTTTGACGCGAAGCAGCGCAAGAAACTGATCGATGCGCTCAAAAAGGAGATGAGCGCGTGTGCCGACCGGCTTGAGTACGAGCAGGCGGCGGCAATCCGCGACCAGATTGCGGAGATTGAAAGCACATTCTCAAGGAAACCATAGCATAACTAAGGAGCAAAACGATGGGCGAGTATCGGCAATGGTATGACGAAGACGGGATTACCTTTCACAGCGAACACAAAGTGCAGTTCAGCCAGGCGGACAGCAGCAAGCGGCTGAGTTTTTTTGAGCTGCTCAAGATTTCTTCCGACATGGCGGTGGAGGACTACGCGCAGCAGGGGCTTGACCGCGACACGCTCACCGCGCACGGCTACGCCTGCCTTGTCTCACGCGTGGCGTTCCGCTTCCACCGCATTCCGCGCGAGAACGAATGCTACGTGTTCACCACGTATGAGGAGAAATCCGAGCCGCTCCAGCTGGTGCGCGCGTATGAATTCGCCGCGCAGGACGGAACGCCGCTCGTGACGGGTCTCAGTTCCTGGCTGCTGGTCGATCCGGCGACGCACCGCATTATCCCCACCAAGCAGTTCGACCTGCGCCCGCGCGTGGAGGGGCAGAAAGCGCACGACTGCCTCAAATACGGAAAAATCGCCATGCCGGAGCAGCTGGACGAATGCTACGAGCGCGTGATTCTGTACAGCGACATCGACGGGAACGGACACGTGAACAACGCGCGCTACGGCGCGTTCATGGCGGACGCGATTCCCGATTCCCTGCGCGGCGCGGCGTTCACGGACTTCCGCCTGAACTATGCGAAGGAAGCCAAGCTGGGCGAGACGCTGCGCGTGTTCAGGCATATCGACGAGGACGCAAAAAAGATGACCGTCGTCGGCAGGACGGACGGCGGCACGTCGTTCGAGAGCGAGCTGTACTGGAAATAGCGGCGTTCATTATCCGTCCGTTTCTTGCCGATATTCTGACCGGGAGCGATGAGAATGAAAAGAATACTCTGCCTGCTTGCGGTGCTGTTTGCCGGTGCGGGAAGCCTGTGCGCGTTCGGGGCGTTTGACTTTACGCTCGGTTCGGGCTACGTGTGGTATGGCAGGAACGACACGAAAGATCGCAATGCCGCGCTTTCCGGGCCGAGGCAGGTCGTGCTCAATACGGGAGCCGCCTTCAAATATAAAATCGTCGATCCGGTGTACCTTGCGGCAGGCATGGACGTGACGCTCGATTTCCATTGGTCCGGCGATGAGTACGTGTACCTGTTCGATTACGCGGGGCTGATTGGCGTGCAGTTCTATCCGGGAGCTGGCGGGCTGCTGGTCGGCGTGGACTATGCCCTGGGATGCCGCACCGATTTTTACCGTGTTGACGGGTATGCGGGAAGGTCTGCCGCGACAAAATGGGGCAGCGGGTTCAAGCTCAGCGTGATGTATGACTTTCTCTATAATAAAGGCAAGCGGCTTCGCCCGGTCGCCGGGGCTTCCCTGCGGTGGATGCCGCGCGGGAACGGCTCGGACACCATGCTTTCGGCGTTTCTCAGGCTGACGCTTGAGTGACGCGCCCCCATCCTATGGAGACACTGACGCACGGCGTGTTGCCGCCGATTCCTGAGCCGCCGGAGGTATGTTCGCCCGCGCACGTCGGCATTGCGGTGGACGTGGGGACGACGACCGTCGTCGTCAGCGCCTGGGCGGCCGGTACGCGGCAGATGCTTGCGGGCGTGGCGGAAAAAAACCGGCAGTCACGTTTTGGCGGCGACGTTATCAGCCGCATTGCCTATGCGATCGACGGCGCGGCGGAGGACGGTTTTTCCCGCCTGCATTATGAGATTGTCGCGCAGCTGGAGACGCTGTTCGCGCGGGTCTTGCGCACGGCGCAGGCGGCGATGCCGCGCGGGGTCAGCCCTGCCGTGACGGGCATTGTCCTGACGGGCAACACGGCGATGCTCAGCCTGCTGTGCGGTGTGCCGGTCACAGGGCTTGCCGCCGCCCCGTTCACGCCCGCCTCGCTGTTCGACCTGACGACCTGCTGGGGCGATGTCCGTGCGGGAACGGTCGTCGGCGAAATCCACACGAAAAATCTATATGGCATCCGTACCGCTGGCGCGGCAAGCGTCATTGCCGACGGAACGCCCGTGTATGTGCCGCCCTGTGTCGGCGCGTTCGTGGGCGCGGACACGGTGTGCGCCATGCTTGCGGCGGGCTTTCCCGTTCCGGGCGAACAATCCGCCGCCGCGCCGCAACTGCTCGCCGATATCGGCACGAACAGCGAGATCGCGCTCTTCGTGCCGGACAGCCCCCGCCTGGGCAGCCGGATTCTCTGCACGGCCGCCGCCGCTGGTCCTGCCTTTGAGGCCGCCAACATCTCCTGCGGCATGAGCGCGGTTGACGGGGCAATCGACTCCGTTTCGTTCGCGGACGGTCGTCTGCGCTGCCGGGTGATTGGCGGCGGAAATCCCCGCGGCATCTGTGGGTCGGGCGTGGTGAGCGCGGTGGCGGCATTGCGTTCGTGCGGGTGGATAGACCGTTCGGGAGTCATAGTGGAAGGATTTATGCAGCGGGACGACGGCACGCGCGCCGTGCCGCTTTCGCCTGCGGTGTATCTCTCCCAGCAGGACGTGCGCAACGTGCAGCTGGCAAAGTCCGCCGTCCGCACGGGCTTGCAGTATATGATCGGGCAGTCGCCGTCGCTTCCCGTGTTCTTCCTTGCCGGCGCGTTCGGCACGAACCTTCCGATCGGCGCGGCAGTAACCATCGGCCTGATTCCGCCGGAGCTGGAGGGGCGCGCCGTGCCGCTGGGGAACGCCGCGCTCGCCGGTGCGGCAGCCCTGCTGTTCTCCCCGCTCCTGCGCAAGAAATGCACGTCGCTGGCGCAAAAATCGTGCCAGATCAACCTCGCCGCCGTCCCCGACTTTCAGGCGCGGTTCTTGGACGCGCTTGCCGTCTAAAGCGGGGCGCAGGCGCGCGCCTATTTCTTGCCTATCTTTTCCGCCCTGCCGAAGACCGCGACCTGCTTGAGCCAGTGCGCCCCGATGCCGGCGAGGATCAGGGCGCGCATGCCGAGCGTCTTGTAGTGTTTCATGCAGCCGAGGTAGGAATTGACCGAGGCTATGAAGTCGCCGCGCTCCTGCTTGTCCGGCTTGTGGTCGTCGGCGAGCGCGTTGAACAGCGCGATTTTTTCGCGGAAATTCCTGAGCGTGCGGCGGTTCACGACGATATGCGAGGGCTTTATGAAGCAGCCCAGGAAGCGCACGCCGTGGCGGCACGGCTGGAGATAGAGCTTGCCCGGATGCAGTTCCAGCGAAAGATTCCCGGAAAGAAATCTCCCCGACCGTCGCGCGACATCTTTCAGGAACGCCTTCGACTCGTGCACAAGAACGCAGTCATCGACATACCGCCCGTAATACCGCACGCCGCATGCATGCTTGATGAAATGGTCGAACGAGGACAGGTAGAAATTGGCGAACACCTGGCTCGTGAAATTCCCTATCGGAAGCCCGCAGCCCGCCTTCGCCGAAAAAAGGCTCTTTCCGGGCGCGACGGCATCCCACTTGCGCCGCGGGCTTTTGAAGACGCAGCCTTTCGTGGGATCGTTGAACACGATGACGCGGCACAAATACCGCACGAAGCCGGCGTCCGCGCCCAAGCCCGCGCGGTTCTCGCCGATGAACGCGGACAGCCGTTCGTACAGAATCCTGCGGTCTATGCTCATGAAGAAGCTGCGGATGTCCATTTTCAGGATCCAGCACGGCCGCCGGCCGTTCTCCGAGCCGCTCCGCATGAAATGCGCCGCCCGCCTGATGCCGAAATGCGTCCCCTTTCCCTCGCGGCAGGAATAGCTGTCGTAGATGAAATGCCGCTCGAACAGCGGGTTCAGGTATTTCAGCAGGAGGTGGTGCACGATGCGGTCGCGGAAATCGGCGGCGAAAATCTCGCGCACCACGGGCTTGTCCACGACGAACACCGTGGAAGGCCTCGGCGCGTATGTCCCGGCGCACAGCTCGCGCCACAGCGCGATGACGTTCTCCTCAAGGTTCACCTCAAACTGGAGCGCGCCGCCCTTGCCCCGCTTGTGCCTCCGGCACTCATAGTACGCCCCGAACACGTCCTCAAG
>CAZSOK010000108.1:0-6381 GCA_964608445.1 uncultured Treponema sp.
TCCTTTCTGCCTTTTACAGCGGAATGTTCCCGTGCTTGCGGCGGAGGGTGTCGCCGCCCGTCTTGGTGGCGAGCAGGGCGAAACTCTGCGCCACGCGCGCGCGGGTCTCTTCGGGCGTGATGACGGCGCTGATGTAGTCGCGCTGTGCGGCGATGGTGGGGGTCATGAATGTCTCGCGGTATTCCTGCCCTTTCTGCGCCTTCACGTTCAGGTCGGTCTCCTTGGCGTACAGGATGCCGATTGCACCCTCCGCGCCCATGACGGCAATCTCTGCCTTTGGCCAGGCGTACACAAAGTCCGCGCCCAGATGCTTGGAGCACATGGCGATGTACGCGCCGCCGTATGCCTTGCGCGTGATGACCGTCACTTTGGGAACGGACGCTTCGCTGTAGGCGTACAGCACTTTTGCGCCGTGGCGGATAATGCCTTTCTGCTCTTCCTGCGGGCCGGGGACGAATCCGGGCACGTCCACGAACGTGAGCAGCGGGATGTCGTAGCTGTCGCAGAAGCGCACGTGCCGCGCGATTTTGTCGGACGCGTCGCAGTTGAGGATGCCGCCCAGAAAGCCGGGGTTGTTCGCCACGATGCCGACGGTCCTGCCTTCCACTTTGGCAAAGCCGATGACGGCGTTCTGCGCGAACTCCGACGACACCTCAAAGAAGCTGTCGTCGTCCGCCACGTCGGCAATCACCTCGCGGATGTCGTAGCCTTTGTTGCTGCTTTCGGGGAGAATGGTGGTGATGTGCTTTGCCTTGTGCTTTTCGTCGTACTTCGGTTTTTCTGCTGCCGTCTGCTGGTCGCCGTAGAAATGCGGGATATAGCCGAGCAGCGTGCGCACTTTTTCGTAGCATTCGGCCTCGTCGCCGCAGCGGTAGTGCGCCACGCCCGATTTCTGGCTGTGTATGGTCGCGCCGCCCAAGTCCTCGTCGGTGATGTCCATGAACATGACCTGCTTGACGACTTTCGGGCCGGTGATGTACATGTGCGAGATGTTGTCAATCGTAAAGATGAAGTCGGTCAGTCCCGGCGAGTAGACCGCGCCGCCCGCGCACGGTCCGGCGACGATGGAAATCTGCGGGATCACGCCGGACGCGCGCACGTTCTGGTAGAAGATGTCGCCGTAGCCGCACAGCGCGTCCACGCCTTCCTGAATGCGCGCGCCGCCCGAATCGTTCACGCCGATGACGGGGCATTTTATTTCGATTGCCTTGGCGATCAGCTCCGCGATTTTCTGCCCGTGCACTTTGCCGAGCGAGCCGCCCTGCACGGTAAAGTCCTGCGCGTAGACGGCGACTTTCCTGCCGTTGATCGTGCCGAAGCCCGTGATAACGCCGTCGTAGGGAATCTCTTTGGTCTCCATGCCGAAGTTGGTGCACTGATGCCGCGCGTCGGCGTAGATTTCCATGAAACTGCCTTTGTCGCACAGCGCGTTGATGCGCTCAATCGCGTGCAGTTTGCCCTTTGCGTGCTGTTTTTCCAGATTGTATTCGTATGCCATAAGAACCTCGACACTCAAAAAAGATATGACCAGTGTAGTAAGAAACACGGGCTTTGTCAATCTGACAGTTTTTGTGAATTTGTCATGCTGTCATTTCAGGTATGCCTTGAGCCATTCGACCGACAGTGCCTGCCACTGCGCCGCCGTGCCGTAGGCGTTCAGCACGCCGAATCCATGTCCGCTTTCGGGGAAGATATGCAGCTCGCATTTCGCGCTCTTCTCGCTCATCGCCTTCCAGTAGGCAATGGCGTTCGTGTACGGCGGCACGCTCTTGTCGTCGGTGGCGCAGACGATGAACGCGGGCGGCGTGGCGGCGGTCACCAGCAGCTCGCATGAGGCGGCGTCCTTGTCTTTCTGCGACGGCTTTGCGCCCAGCAGCGCGGTACGGCTTCCGGCGTGGGTGCCGTCCTGCATGGTGATGACCGGGTAAATCAGGAACTGGAACGCCGGTTTCGCGCTCGTCCAGTTGCCGTCCTTGTCCTTGTCGGCCGCGTCAACGGGCTTGTAGGTCTCTTCGCCAAACCGCGTCGCAAGGCTTGCCGCCACGTGTCCGCCCGCCGAGCTTCCCATCACGCCGATCCTGAACGGGGAGATGCCGTAGGCTTCCGCGTTCGCCCTGATCAGCCGCATGGCGCGCTGTGCGTCCTGCAACGGGACGATGCTCGCGTTTTTGTGTCCGTCGTTGGGGGTGCGGTAGGTCAGCACGAACACCGTATAGCCCGCGTCGGTGTAGCCCTGCACGTAGTCGTAGCCTTCGGTGTCGATGACGACGCGCTGGTATGCGCCGCCCGGAATGACGAGCAGGGAGCGTTGCGTGTTGGCGGCGGTTGCCGGCGGCGTGAACACTTCGTAGTACGGTTCGGTCACGCCGGAGACGGCGCGGTTCTGCTGCCCCGGAATGGGGCTTCGCTCGGCGACCGTCTGGGCCGCCTTGACTTTTTCAGAGCCGGGACCGACTTTGTTCGGCCACAGGTAGACTTTTTCCTGCGCGGATACCGCGCACCAGGTGAGGCAGGCAATCGCCGCCGCGATGATTCTTTTCATGGTGATGCTCCGTATGGCGCGCCGCGCGGATCTGCGCTCGCGTCATCTCTTATTGTAAAGCCGTTTTGGTGCGCGGTCAAACTAAAACGCGCGGCGGGCGAGTTTCTTTTCGAGAGAGACTTTGCCTGCGCGGATTTCTTCGGCGGTGGGAATCCATGCGTATGCTGGGCGCAGGATATCGGCGGTCTGCTCGATGTCGCCGTCCGCCGCGTCGAGCGCGGCCTGGTAGGCGGCGAAAAAATCCTTGGTGAACACGAACCCGCCTTTGCTCTTGCTCGCGATGTCCGTCACGATCCACCTGCCGCGCCGCCAGGTGAGCGTCACGGTGTCCGTCACCTTGTTCGTGCTGATACGGGCGGAGCCGTCGTTGTTCACCAGATAGTAGGTCGCCGTGTGGCGCACGGTCGTCCCGTTTTTGCGCGGCACGTCCGCGTCTGCCGCCAAAGGCTGCGGCTTGTCCGCGCGCACGGGGTAGGCGAACGACGAGTCCGCGTCCGTGTCGTCAATGCGCAGGTGGGTCAGCCCGTACTGCCAGAAATTCGTCCTGTTCTTGAGGTGCAGCCATTCCGCCGGGCTGACGGTCGCTTCGTCCTGGCTCATCGCGTAGCGGCTGCGGTTGGTCACGTAAAAGCCGCTCACGATCTGGCGCAGGTTCTTGGTCTTTTTTCCCTTGGCGATTTCCTGCAAGTGCGGCACGTTCGCCTGATGGATGGTGGCGTACAGTGCCTGCGTCGTTTCCCACGAGGTGAGCCCTTTGCTCGTCGCAAGCCCCCGGTTCTCCCGATCGAACGAGGTGACTGCCCACACGGCGAGCACGATTGCGGTTGCCGTGACGAGCAGTGTGTTGCGGTTGCGGCGGAAGAAACGCCTGCGCCGTACCGTCGCCGTCTGCTTTTTGACGAATGCCTGCCGCTGCTGCGCGAGCGCGTCCGTCTGCGCGGGCGCGGCTTTGCACGCCGCCGCGAATGCCGCCGGGGAAAACCGTTCCGCCGCCGCGATGACGGCCCTGCGGCGTTCCGCTGCCTTCTCGTTCACGTAGCGGCGTTCTCCCGGCATAACGCGCGGCTCTGCGCTCACCTGCAAGCCGCAGTCAATCGCCTGTGCAAGCGTCGCGTCGATGTCCGTGCGCATGAGGGCGACGGGAACGAACCGCGCGTCAAAGATGTCTGCCTGCCGCCGGGACAAGTCCGGCTCGCGGTAGGGGAGCGTCCCGCACAGCGCGCGGTAAGCAATCGCCGCGCGGGTGAACAGCAGCGATTCCTTTCCCGAAAGTCCCTTGTGGACGTACATGCCTGCGAGATCCGCCGTGCGCTCCGGCGCGTTGTCCGCGCACCGCCCGAACAGTTCTGCGGGCAGGAACAGCACCTGCGTCCGCGTCTCCTGCGCAAAGACGGCGATGCCTTCCGCGCCCACCGCTTCCATGGCGATGCCCTGCGCGAGTGCCGCCGACAGTGCCGTGCAGACCGCGACCGCCGCGCGGGCAGCCTCGTCGCCCGTGCCTTCCGCAAAGAGGCGGTGCAGTGTTTTTCCGTCGCCGGGCGGCGTTCCCGCGAACAGCGCGATGCCGTCGCCGTCGGTCTTCGTGCCGTCAAACCGCCATTCGCCGAACGTGACGGCATCCGCGTCTGCCGGTGCGGGAATCGTGGCGAGCCACCCGCAGTCGTCGAGCAGGCGCGTGGGGTTCACCTTGCCGAACGCCTCCGCGCTCAGCGAGCTGGAAAGGGTAATCTGGTGTGCGTCAATGGAAACGATAGCGTCTTTCATTATCTTAAAGATACCCTTTTCCCGCAGGAAAAACAAGGGAATACGCGCTTGCACCTGCCGGGCGATTCTGCTAGAATGGCACAACGCAAGGCTGCCGAAAGGCAACGGGGAAGCAGGTTGAAAGCACCTCACGGTCCCGCCACTGTTAGAGTCAGATCGCCGGGCTTTGCGACAGAACAATTCACGATGTATGGATTTGCCATGAACGCTCATGCTGTGCGCGCGCTTGCCGCGTGTCTTACTCTTTTCGTTTCTTTCCCGTCAGCCGCCCGTACCTTTACCGACGCGCTGAACCGTACCGTTTCGGTCGAAAATCCCCAGAAAGTCGCCGTCTTGCAGGGAAGCCTTGCCGCCGTGTGGATTCGCGCGGGCGGGTCGGTTGCCTGCGCCACCAGCGACGCGTTCTGTGAGCCTCCGGCGATGAGCGCGGAAAAAGCCCGCGCGATGAACGGGCAGTGGCGCACCGCGTGTTTTTCCGCGCACGGTGCGGGCGTGGTGCGGGCGGACGAGGCGGAGAGCGTCGGCACGATGTTCGCCCCGAACGGCGAGCGGCTGCTTGCGCTCGGCGTTGATTTTGTCATGCTGAGCGCGAACATTGCGGGGCATCAGCGACTGCTTCCGCTGCTGGAGCGCGCGGGGATAGCGGCGGCCTTTTTTTCGCTCGATACCTTTGACGATTACCTGCGGATGCTGCGCGTCTGCACGGACATCACGGGAAAAACCGATTTATATAGAACGAACGGCACGGACGTGCAGGCGCGGTGCGCGCAGGTCGTCGCGGCGGCGCAGGAAAAGGCGGCGGCACACGCGCCCACGGTGCTGCTGCTGCGCGCGTTCAGCGGCGGCGTGCGGGCAAAGAACAGCGGCAACAACATGACCGGCGCGATCCTGCGCGAGCTGGGCGCGCGCAACATTGCCGACAGCGACCGCGCGTTCGGCGAGGAAGTGAGCCTAGAGGCGATCATCGCCGCCGACCCGGAAATCATCCTGGTGACGATGATGGGCGCGAGCGAGGAAAAGGCGGTCGCCGGGTTCGGGCGGCAGCTTGCGGCAAGCCCGGTCTGGCGCGAGCTGTCGGCGGTGCGGAACGGACGCTGCCACCTGCTGCCGCGCGAGCTGTTCCACTTCAAGCCGACCGGGGAGCAGTGGGTCGATTGCTATGCATTGCTGAGCGCATTGCTCTACCAATAAAATATCCAGGAGGAAAGTATGAACACATTGCTTTCACTGACCGCGATTATCCTCGTGAGTTTCGGCACGTCTTACGAGGACAACCGCCAGGCGACGATCGTCGCCGTCGAAGAGGAGGTGCGGCAGGCATTCCCCGAAGCCTACGTCACTTCTGCCTACACCAGCTCGATGATCCGCAAGAAGCTGCTCGAACGCGACGGGACGAAGATTTTTTCGGTCTCCGAGGCGATGGAGGACGCGCGGGCGAAAGGCTGCAAGACCGTGCTCGTGCAGCCCACGCATCTGATGTACGGGCTTGAGTACAACGAGATGAAATCGCTTGCCGCGCCGTATGAGGCGCAGTTCGACGCGGTGCGCTACGGCGAGCCGCTCCTTGCGACGAACGATGACATTTCGGCGGTGCTTGCGGCGGTCGCGCGGGACAACCCGCTGGCAAAGAAGCAGGCGCTGGTGCTGATGGGACACGGCACGGCGTATTTCAGCAACTTCCTGTACGCGGCGATGGACTACCAGGCGAAGCAGGAAGGCCACGGCAACATATTCGTGGGCACGGTGGAAGCCTATCCGTCGTGCGGCGATGTCATCGCGCTGGTGAAGGCGGGGAAGTACAAGGGCGTGGTGCTCGCGCCGCTCATGCTTGCCGCCGGCGACCATGCCAACAACGACATGGCGGGCGACGAGGACGACAGCTGGAAACGCCAGTTTGAGCGGGCAGGGCTGAACGTCGCCGTGAACGTCAAGGGCTTGGGCGAGTACCCCGCCATCCGCGCGCTGTACGTGCGCCACGTGTCCGCCGCGCTCGGCGTGCCGCCCCGCGCGGTTTCCGTCCCCGACCCGAAGTGACCGGCCGCCCGCACACGCGGGCGGTTCGGTTGTTGTTTGGG
>CAZSOK010000109.1:0-6321 GCA_964608445.1 uncultured Treponema sp.
TTTTTTTTGATATATCCGCTTATTTGACCGAAGTCAATTCCACGTCAAACGCAATGTACGCGCCGCCGGGAATGCCCGCCTGCGGAACGCCGCGCGCGCCGTATGCCAGTTCCGGGGGAATAACCATTTTGCGCGTCTCGCCGACTTTCATGTCCTGCACCATCAGGTCAAAGCCTGGAATCATCTCGCCCGCGCCGATTCTGAACGAAAGTCCCTCGTGTCCTTGCGGGTGGAATCCTTTTGACGCGTCAAAAATGCTGCCGTCCTGCAAATAGCCCTGGTATTCCACGTTGGCGGTCTTGCCTTTGCCGACTTTGTTTCCCTTGCCTTCTTTCAGGATCTTGTAATAGATGCCGTTGGGCGATTTTGTGCAGCCCTCGGTGAACGCCGCCAGCTGGTTTGCCGCCCGCTCTGCCGCGGATTTTTTGGCGGCAGCCTCGCGTTCGTTCCAGTCGTTCTGGCTTGCGGTAAACGCCTTTGCCTCGTCGCCCTGCCGGATGACAGTGATTTTTTTGATGGTATCGCCCTGCAACGTCTTGTTCACCGCATTCTGGCTTTCCGCATCGACGACTTTGCCAAAAATCGTGTGCTTTCCGTTCAGCCATTCCGTCGGCGCAATCGTGATGAAAAACTGGCTGCCGTTCGTTCCCGCGCCCGCGTTTGCCATGGCAAGATAGCCTGCTTTGTCAAAAGTCAGCCCGTCCACAATCTCATCGATAAAGCGATAGCCCGGACCGCCCGCCCCCGTTCCCTGCGGGTCGCCGCCCTGAATCATAAAATCCTGCCCGTCGCCGTTCGCCACGCTGATGACGCGGTGGAACTTCAGTCCGTCATAGAACGGCTTTCCCTTTGCCGCGTCAAGCGTTCCCTCTGCCAAGCCCACAAAATTCGTCACCGTGAGCGGCGTCTCTTTATAGAACAATTCAAGCACGACCGTGCCTCGGTCCGTCTCCAGCACGGCAAACACGCCGTCCTTTCCCTGAATTGCCTGTAATGCCTTGTCCATTTGATTACAACCCCCAAATGCAATAGTCATGCAGCAAAATATCGCCGCAAACAGATTTTTTTTCATAGCAACCTCGCGATTTCCTAACCATACCATATTGCGGCAAAAAGTGCCATACGTTCCGCGCGGAATGCCGCCGCTTCTGTCTTTGGCGGACGTGCCGTGCGATTAAAACTGATTTTTGAACCAGCCGTAAATTGCGTCCACGCGGGCGGTAAGCGAGCGGCGCAGGCGTTTTTCCAAAAACGAAATCTGCGGATACTTTGCCTGCGTTACCAGATAGACCAAAAACGCGTCGCCGCAGTCCGTGACGACCAGGTTGATTTTCAGGTCGCGCGGTTTTACGCCCGTAATCATCGCCACTTTGAGCGCGTCCGTGTTGGTAAAACAGACCGAAACTTCGTCCGCGCTCTGCCGGTAGTCCAGCTGGTATACGTTTTCCCCGAACGAATTGTCGTCAAGCAGGCAGAAAAACGTCTTGCCGTCCGCATTGCCCTCAGTCTGGTCGGGAATCGCCTGTTTTGAGCGGGGGCTTTCCACCATGTACGCGCGTTTGTACAAAGTCTCCCATTTTTTGTCGCCGTTGGAATAATACTGAATGCCCTGCATATTTGAGACCATGCGCAGGATTTTCGCCGCCGCCTCAATTGACGTGTCCGCGTCCGCAGGGTTCTTGCTGTTCGCAATCAGCGTTTTCTTGGGCAGATAATACAGGCTTTCCGCCGAATACAGCGGCGCGTCATGCTGCTCCCAGGTGCACGTCCCCTCTTTTGCAAGCGGCGTGTCCGGCCGCAACGAAAATTCCTGCGTCTCTTGCTGCGCCACGCCTTTTTCGCGCAACACGGCGAACACTTCCGGCGAAACCACATCCGCTGCCGGGCGCGCAAATCCCGTCGCAAAAGCCATTGCCATTACTCCCGCCGCGCACCAAGTCTTTATCCCTGTTCTCATACGTTTACTATAGCACAATTCCCCGCAGTGCGCCATATCCGCCGGGGGCTACCCGCAAGCGGGTCGGGCTTTGCGCGGTTCCGCTCCCGCTCCATTCCTGCGCTCCGCTTCGGAACGCTCCGCGCCGCTCCAATCCCTAGCCCGGTTCTGCCTGCGCTTCGTCCGTGCCGGGCAAAAAAATCCCCCGCGCTCGCGGGGGAACATCATCAGTATGCCCGTTTGTACAACACGCGCACCTGCTTGTACAGCCCGTCTCCCTCGGATTTTGTCTCGATGTCGGGAATGTCGTTCAGCGTCGTGTGGATAAGCCGCCGCTCAAACGGATTCATCGGCTCCAGCAGGATTGACGAGCGCGACAAGCGCACTTTGTCTGCCGTAGTGTACGCAAGATGCACGAGCGATTCTTCGCGGCGGACGCGGTAATTTTCGGTGTCAAGGATAACGCGCATGTCTTCGCGACCGAGTTTTCCGGCGTACACGTTTGCGAGCAGCTGCATCGCGTCCAAATTCTTGCCCTTGCGCCCAATCAGAATGGACGATGCCTCGGAAGTCAGCTTGATGCCGATTTTCTTTTCTTCGCGGAAAAGCACGTCCACGTTTGCCCCGTAGCCCATTTTTGTAATCATTTCCGCAACGAACGCCAGCAGTTTCTGCTCGAATTCGTCCTGCGGAAGCGGATTCGCCACGGTCCGGTGCGCGGGCGTATGCGGCACGGCTTTTTCGGGCGCGTGCGGCTGGCTTGTCAGCGTGTGGACGCGGATTTTTACATAGCCTTTTTTGAACAGCGTGTTTTTCTGCGTCTCCAAAATCTCCACGTCAAACTGATCGCGTTCCAAGCCAAGTTCTGCGGCAGCCTTTTCAATGGCTTCCTTTTCGTTTTTTCCCTCGAATTCGTATGTCATCATATTCTCCTTCGCCAGGCGCAACGCCGGCGATTATTTCCGTTTTTTGCCGTTTTTGGCCGGTACGACGACCGCCGGCTGTCTGTTCCGTATCGTGTGGTTGATGACCAGTTGCTGTGCCAGCTGAATGACGTTGCTCACAATCCAGTAAATAAGCAGACCGGCGGGCGCGTTGTAGAAAATGAAGAAGAAAATCAGCGGCATACCGTACATCATCATTTTCATCTGCGTTTGGTTCGCGCTTGCCGTGCCGCCGTTCTGCGTGATTTTGCTGAACAGAATCTGTGAGACGACGTAGATTATCGGCAGCAGGCGCACCTGATTGCCAAAATTAAACGGCAGGTTGAACGAAAGCGTCGCCACGCTGTCGCCCTTTGACAAATCGGGAATCCAGCCCGGAATGAACATTGCCCCGCGGAATTCAAAATAATTGTTGAACAGGCGGTACATCGCGTACAGAATGACGAACGTGAACAGCATCGGCAGACAGCCCGCCATAGGATTGTAGCCGATTTCTTTGTACAGTTTCATCGTTTCCTGCTGCATTTTCTGCGGATTGTCTTTGTATTTTGCCTGCAAGGCCTGCATCTGCGGCTGAATCCGCTGCATTTTTGCCGTGCCGAGCGCGGTCTTTTTTGTCAGCGGGAACATCGCGAACTTGAGCAGCGCAGTCAGCACGATGATTGCCACGCCCCAGTTCCTGACGACCCGGTAAATCTGCTCAAGCAGGAACTTCAAGATGACTTCCAGCCAGCTGAAAAAGCCGGACGTGTCAAGGCTTTCGCCCAGTTTGAGTCCGCTCAGTCCCCAGACATTGTTTTCCGCCGTGTTGTATTTTGACAGTTCCTTTTCGCTGCGCGGCCCGACGTATACGTAATACGTGTCGGTCGTCTGCCCCGCGCCCACCGGCAGTCGGCTGAACCGTGCCTGCGCGTTGGCATAATTGTTGTGCTCAATGAGCGTGGAATATTCTGCGGAAGCCGACATCTTCGCGCCGTCTTCGGGAATGACCAAAATCTCAAAGTATTTTCCGGCAATGCCCGCCCACACCCAGTGCTTGTCATACGTTTTCTGCTGATTTTCGCCGAGCAGAATCTTTTTGTATTTTTCGCCGCTGTACGACATGAACTGGCGCACGTCGTAGCGGTCAACTTTGCGGTTGTAATGCGGCCCGACCTGCGGCGACGTTCTGAGCGAATAAGAAACGCCGTCAAAATTCAGCCCGGCAAACGCAGGCTCGCCGTCAATCGTAATGTCCAGCCGGAACGCATACTCGCCGGGCTTGAACGAATATTTTTTCGCAATCGTAAAATCTTTTTGCAGCACGCCGTCCACATTTTTCTGCACGGTGTACGAAAAGCCGATCGTATAGTCGTCAATCTGATGCGCGGAAAAAATCGTGTTGACGGGCAGGACATTCGGCCCGCCCAAAGCAATGGCGAACGCGCGGTTGCTGGCAGAAACATTGTCCGCCATCTCCACGCCTTTTCCCGTGTCGGTGTCCAAATGATCCAGCAACTCGTAGCCGATAATGTCGCCGCCACGGTTGGTGAACGTCACTTTTACTTTGTCGGTCGTAATCGTGAACGTCTGCTCGTTTTCAGAATCCTGCGCGTCCTGCACAAGATGAAACAACGGAGACTGTTCTGCCTGGTTTTCTGCCGTCTGACCGGCGGTCGTCGTGTCCTCGGCAGCCCCGGTGCTTTCGGTCGGAGCGGGCTGTGCCGCCTGTTTGGGCATGAATTTCGTCTGAATGCCAAAAAAGACAATCAGCACGACGGTCGAAAGGATGATTGCCCAGAGGGTATTTCTTTCCATAGTATTCTCCACACATTACGGAACGGGGTCATAGCCGCCCGCGTGATACGGCGCACAGCGCATAATGCGTTTAAAAGCAAGCGCACCGCCTTTTATGACGCCGTGTTTTTGCAGGGCTTCTGCCGCATATTGCGAGCAGGTCGGATAATATCTGCAACAGGGCGGAAACAAGGGCGAAATGCACACTTGGTACAGACGGATAAAAAAACACGCGATGTTTGTCGGAAACTGTCTCATGCCGTCGGTTTGCTGTCCTGCTCTTTTATCAGTCCGGCCTTTTCACACAAAGTACGGAATTGGGCGCACCGCGAATGGAACGATGGTTTTTCGGAAGCAGGATACACCAAAAGCAGCATATCAAATCCGATGTTCAGGTGCGCTTTTAGGCTACGATACGATTCACGGCTCAACCGTTTGGAACGATTTCGCTGAACCGCATTGCCAAAGCCACGGGGCAGGGGGAATCCAATCCGATTGAACGGCAGATTGTTGGGCAGATAAAACAATTTTGCCCCCGCAACGCTCACCCTGCACCCGTCTTTAAATAGATGCTTGATTTCTCCGGCTCGTTTTACCCGTTCGTTACGCGTAAAACGCTGGGAATGCGGCATTAGTACTTCTTCTTTTCGTCAGCTACCGTGAGCTTCTTGCGTCCTTTTGCGCGGCGGCGGGCGAGTATCATACGACCACCGCGAGTTGCCATGCGGGCGCGGAAACCGAATTTTCTATTTCTTTTGACTCTGCTTGGTTGATATGTTCGTTTCATGGAACATCTCCTTATTGTGTCGGGCGGAAAAATATCTGCCCTAAGATTTTCTTATAGCAATGTAGAAAATATTTTAGCAGATTTACGCCTGATTGGTCAAGATTTCGTTTTTGAATTTATCGAACAAATGCTGCAATTCTGCGGGAAGCGGCGTTTTGTCCGGCTGCCCTGCGCCCTGCGGCGTGTCGAATCCTGATTTTTTCAGCAACGCGTCTTCGCTGTCGTAGCGTTTTTGCAGGCGTTCGCGTTCTTTCTGCGCCATTGCCGCGCCGTCCACAAGCCGCGCGTTGCTTCCCGCCAGCCGGAACGCCAGCGAGGCGATGGTGAGCGCGGGATTTTTGCGGCGCAAGCCCGTCAGGATGTAGTTTTGGTGCAGTTGCAGCAGCTGAATCCACCCGGAATGGTCGGCCTCTACCAAAAGGATGCCGTTTTTCAAATCGACTACGTGACTGTGCGCCGCCAGTTTTGCCCCGTTCCGCGAGATAGATTCCACGGTCTGCCGCCACGAATTGAGCAAACGGTTTCCGTTCTCCATGTCCTGCGGCGAAATATTTTTGAACACTTGCGTAATCATCTGCGACGCGTGCATGATGTCGTTGTCTGTCATCGCTTGTCTCCGGCTTTGTGGTCGTACTCAACTATAGGCGCGTGCGGCGGTTTTGTCAATGAATGCCGTGAGCTGCGGGTATTGCTTATAGCAGAGTATGTGCTATTGGCAATAGCAAACGACGTACATTGCTTATAGCAGAGTATGTGCTATTGGCAATAGCAAACGACGTACATTGCTTATAGCACAGTGTGTGCTATTGGCTATAGCAAACGGCGTACATTGCTTATAGCACAGTGTGTGCTATTGGCTATAGCAAACGACGAATATT
>CAZSOK010000110.1:0-6288 GCA_964608445.1 uncultured Treponema sp.
AACAAAAGGGAAAAGGACACCTTGGCAAGGTTTCCTTTTCCCTTTCAAACCTTTTTTCTTCCAACGGGCGGGTTATTTTTCGTCCTCGTCCTGCAATGCGTCGTAGCCGCTTTCGCCGGTGCGGACTTTGACGACTTCGGCGATGTCGTGCACGAAAATCTTGCCGTCGCCGATGTGGCCGGTGTACAGTGCCTTGCGCGCCGCGTCAATCACATGGTCAACAGGCACTTTGCTCACCACCACTTCCACCTTGACTTTGGGCAGCAGGGTGATGTCAACAGGTGCGCCCCGGTAGAATTCGCCCGCGCCTTTCTGGTAGCCGCAGCCCATCACATTGGTCACGGTCATGCCCGTAATGCCAATGTCGTTGAGCGCGCGCTTGAGCGCGTCGAATTTGCCCTGCCGCGCGACAATCGTCACCTGGCTCATCTTCTTGCCGTCCACGCTCGACAGGCGCACCACGGGAATCGCCTGTTCGGCAGGCAGCGCGACCCCGGCTTCCTTGGCCTCCGCCACTTCCTCCGCCGTGTACGGAATGGAGAATCCCGCGTAGCTTGAATCCAGCCCGTGCTCCAGCTTGTCAAGGCCGAGGATTTCCTCTTCCGCCGTAACGCGCAGTCCGACCGTCTTTTTCAGGACAAGGAACGCAATCGTCATCGTCACCACCGTCCACAGCATGATGATTCCCATGCCGCCCAGCTGCTTTGCGAGCTGCGCCACGCCGCCGCCGTAGAACACGCCTTCGGTAATGCCCGCAAGCGCGAATCCCGGAGTCGTCTCCGTGGCGAACAGTCCGACCGCAATCGTACCCCACAGCCCGTTCATCAGATGCACCGCAACCGCGCCCACGGGATCGTCAATATGAAGCTTGTAGTCCATGAGCCACACGCCAAGGATGACGAGCAGCCCCGCCACCGCGCCGATGACCGCCGCGCCCGCGCAGTCCGCCACGTCGCACGGAGCGGTAATCGCGACCAGTCCCGCGAGCGACGCGTTCAGGCACATGGAGACATCGGGCTTGCCGTACTTAATCCAGGTGAACGCCATGGCGACCACCGTCGCCACCGCAGGCGAGACCGTCGTCGTCAGGAAAATCGAACCGAGCGTGGGAAGGTCAGTGGCAGCCGCGCCGTTGAACCCGTACCAACCCAGCCACAGGATGAACACGCCGAGCGCGCCCATCGCAATGTTGCATCCGGGGAATCCGCGCACGCCGATGACCTTTCCGTTCTTGTCGCGGCTGAATTTGCCCAGGCGCGGGCCGAGGATTGCCGCGCCGATGAGCGCGCAGATGCCGCCCACCATGTGGATACACGCCGAACCCGCGTAATCGTGGAAGCCCCACTGCGCCAGAAATCCGCCGCCCCAGGTCCAGTGCGCCTCAATCGGGTAGATGATGCCCGAAATGATTGCGGAATAGATGCAGTAGGTGCTGAACTTCGTGCGCTCCGCCATCGCGCCCGAAACGATAGTCGCCGTCGTCGCGCAGAACACGAGGTTGAACACAAAGCCCGAAAAGTCGAACGTGGCGTACTCGCTGAACACGCTGAATCCCGGCTTGCCGATCACCGACCAGATTCCTTTGCTCACCTCGCCCGTGGCAGGGTCGGTGTAGCTGAGCATGAAACTCGCGCCGATCAAGAACCACATGACCGTGCCGATGCAGAAGTCCATCAGGTTTTTCATGATGATGTTACCCGTGTTCTTCGCACGCGTAAATCCCGCCTCCACCATGGCAAAGCCCGCCTGCATCCAGAAGACCAGCGCCGCGCCCGCCAAGAACCAGATTCCCCAGACCTCGCCGTTCAGCGAGGCCAACGATTCAGCAACATCCATTTTTTACCTCCAAGATTATGCCGAAAAAAAAAGGCGCACGCGGGTCATCTTCCAAAGAAATATGCCCGCGAACGCCATTGTTCACCGTTATTTTTTGTACCGTTACTGCTTACACGCTGAACAGCAAGTCCGCATACGACGGATACGGCTTGTATTTTTCGCCGAGCAGCGGCTCAATCGCATCCGCCGCCGCACGTGCCGCCGCCATCTGCGCGAGGATTTCGTCCGCGTAAAAACGCGCCTGCTTTGCCTCGTCGCTGATTTTCACCGCCTTGTCATGCAGCTTGGCGAGCTTTTCCGCCTCCGCCGCCAGCGCGTCGGCACGCTCGCTCATTTCCTTGACGACCGATACGCCCGCCGCACATTTCGCGCCCTTCGCCACCTGCTTCACCTTGAGCACGGTCTCCGCCGCGTCGTCCATAAAGCGGTACGCCGCCGGAAGAATATCCTTGTAAATCATGTCGAGCATCGTGTTCACTTCGATGTTCAGGATCTTGGCATACTTCTCCAGCTTGACCGCGTGGTGGCTCTTCATCTCGTTCTTGGTATACACGCCGTACTTGGTGTACAGGTCGATGTTCTTCTTGTCAAGATAATGCTCCATCGCGTCGGGAAGCGTCCGCAGGTTCAGCAGCCCGCGCGATTCGGCCTCCTGCACCCATTTTTCGTCGTAGCCGTTGCCGTTGAAGATAATCCGCTTATGCTCGCTGATCGTGCGCTTGATAAGATCCGTGAGCGCCGTGTTGAAGTCCGCCGCGCCCTCAAGCTCGGTCGCAAAATCGTCCAGCTCCTTCGCAATCACCGTGTTCAGCACGACGTTCGGCCCTGAAATGGACAGCGCGGAGCCGACCGAGCGGAACTCGAACTTGTTGCCCGTAAAGGCGAACGGCGACGTGCGGTTGCGGTCGGTCGTGTCCTTGGGAATCTTCGGCAGGACGGTCACGCCCACTTCCATCTGCTGCTTCACGCGCCCGCCGTAGGGAATGCCCTGCTCGATCGAATCCAGCACCGCCTGCAACTCCTCGCCCAAAAAGATTGAGATAATTGCCGGCGGGGCTTCGTTCGCGCCCAGGCGGTGGTCGTTGCCCGCAGAAGCCACGCTCGCCCGCAGCAGGTCCTGGAATTCGTCCACGCCCTTGATGACCGCCGCGAGCACCAGCAGGAACTGCGCGTTCTCGCGCGGCGTGTCGCCCGGATCAAGCAGGTTCGCGCCCTCGTCCGTACTCATCGACCAGTTGTTGTGCTTGCCGCTGCCGTTCACGCCGGCAAACGGCTTTTCGCTCAGCAGGCAGTACAGCCCGTGCCGGAGCGCGACTTTCTTCATGATTTCCATCGTCAGCTGGTTCTGGTCGGTCGCAAGGTTCGAGCTGGTGTAAATCGGCGCCATCTCATGCTGCGCGGGTGCGACCTCATTGTGCTTGGTCTTGCTCAGGATGCCGAATTTCCACAACTCTTTGTCCAAGTCGTGCATATATGACACAATGCGCGGCTGAATCGTGCCGTAGTAATGGTCTTCCATTTCCTGCCCTTTCGGCGGCAGCGTACCGAACAACGTCCGCTTGCAGAACAGCAGGTCCTTGCGCTTGGCGTACAGCTCTTTGTCCACCAAAAAATACTCCTGCTCCGGGCCGACGCTCGTCGTCACGCGCTTTGCCGTGGTATTGCCGAACAGCCGCAGGATGCGCAGCGCGTGCTTGTTGATCGCTTCCATAGAGCGCAAAAGCGGAATCTTTTTGTCCAAAGCCTCGCCCGTGTACGAGCAGAACGCCGTCGGAATGCAGAGCGTGCCTTCCTTGACGAACGCATAGCTGGTCGGATCCCACGCCGTATACCCGCGCGCCTCAAACGTGGCGCGCAGACCGCCGGACGGGAACGACGATGCGTCAGGCTCGTCCTTGATCAGCTCCTTGCCGCTGAATTCCATAATCACGCCGCCGTCGCTCGTCGGGTTGATGAACGACTCGTGCTTTTCTGCGGTAACGCCCGTGAGCGGCTGGAACCAGTGCGTGTAGTGCGTGCAGCCTTTTTCAATCGCCCAGTCTTTCATCGCATTCGCAATCACGTTTGCCACGCCCAGCTCAAGCGGCGTGCCGTCGCTCATCGTCTTTTTGAGCGACTTGTACGTCTCTTTCGGCAGCCGCTGGCGCATAACGCTGTCATTAAAAACCAAGCTTCCGAACAATTCGGGAATCGATTCCGCCATGATGTCTCCTCCGTGACTTCCGCCACGATTCACAAAAAATAAAGGCGACGGAAACACCTTTCTGCCCCGCAAAACTGTGTCTCCATCGCCTTTGATGCTTACTCATACGGTATACCGTTTTATCCGCAGCGTGTCAATAAAAGACGCAAAAATTCGCACGATTTTCGCATCTTTTTTCACCTTTTTTCCGGTTTTTGATGATTTTGCCGCTGATTGCCCGCTATCCCGACGATTTTTCCTGGTTTTTCTGCCGAATGCGAGCCGATTTTACCTCATTTCAGGGCGATTTTAAGGCAGACAGTACGCAAAATGACCGAACATTCCGAAAAACGTGCTAAAAACGGCCTTTTTTCAGCACAAAACGCGTAGTTTTTGCGGGAGAATCTGTAGTTTGAGCATACTGTTTTCGCCCAGGGCTTCGCCGTCGTAATGGCACGTCTGCGGCTCGTCGCACGTCACTTCGATTGACGAACACGTCATCTCGCTGAAATACGGAAACCTGTTCTGCAAGCCCGCGCAGATAAACGGAAAGAACACGAATCCCATCAGCCCTTTCAGGTCGCGCGCCACGCCCACCGTCAGCCTGCCATCGTCGTTCTGCGCGCCCGGTGCCATCGGAATGCCGCCGCCCTCGGTCCGGCAGTTCATGCAGGCAAGGTAGAACACGCGGCGCAGGCGGAACGGCTCGCCGCCGTCCAGGCGGACGGTCATGTCGGTACTCGTCAGGTGCGCGAGCGTGCTGAGCGCCGCAAACAGATAGATGAGCTTGCCGAGGCGCAGCTTGTTCAGCACCTTTTTGTACGGCGCAAGGTCGGCCTTGCGCCCGATTATCGCGTCCATGCCCAGCCCCGCGCTGATGCCGAACAGCCGCGTGCTGCCGTCCGCCCTGGTCACCTGCCCCACGTCAACCGTGCGCGTCCCGTCCGCCGCAAGGATTTTTGCGAGCGTCTTTTTGTACCGCTTGGTCACGCCGAGCGCGCGGGCAAAATCATTGCCGCTGCCCGTGGGAATCAGCCCCAGCTTGAGCGCGCCAAAATCGCGGATGCCGTTCAGCACCGCGCTCACCGTGCCGTCGCCGCCCATCACAATGAGCCGCGCGTCCCGGTCGCCTGAAGCGCACACTTCCCGCACGATTTCCGCCGCCCGCTCATAGGACGACGACAGCCAGTACGCGTACTGAACGCCGCGTCTCTTGAGGATTCTCTCAATTTTAGGGAAAAGCCGGACGGCGCGTCCGTTACCCCCGTGGTCAGAAATCAGGAAGTAGTACATACGTCATCCGGCACATACCTAGCGCAGGTCGGGCGTCTTTATCCAGTCCTGGTCGGTGTAGGTGCGATTCTCGCCGCCCATGCTCCAGATGAACGTGTAGTTGCTCGTGCCGCAGCCGCTGTGGATTGACCAGCTGGGATTGATGACCGCCTCGTCGTTGTGCATGACGATATGCCGGGTCTCCTGCGGCTCGCCCATAAAATGGAAGACGACCTGATCCTCCGGGAAGTCAAAATAGAAATAGACTTCCATGCGACGCTCGTGCGTGTGCGCGGGCATCGTGTTCCAGACTGAGCCGGTCTCCAAATGCGTCATGCCCATAGAAAGCTGGCACGTCTCCAGCACGGACGGATGGATGTACTGGTTTATCGTGCGGTCATTGCTCTCCGCCGCCGTTCCCATGTGGATATGGTTCGCCTGCTCATACGTGATGATGCGGCTGGGATACGTGCAGTGCGCCGGCGTTGAATTCATGTAGAATTTCGCCGGATTCTTCTTGTCCTTGCTTTCCAGCGTAACGTCCTTCGTTCCCGCGCCCAGATACAGCGCGTCGTAATGGTTCACCTCGAACGTCACGCCGTCCGCCACCACAATGCCGTCGCCGCCGATGTTGATCATGCCCAGCTCGCGCCGCTGCAAGAAATAGTCCACGCCAAAATCTTTCATCGCGTCGATGTTCTTGTCCAGCCTGATTTTCTTGTCAACCGGCATGGCGCCCAGCGTCACGATGCGGTCGATATGGCTGTACACCGCGCTCACGTCGTTCTTGACAAAAATATTCTGCACCAGAAATTCCTTGCGGATTTCCTCGGTCGTCATCGTGCGGAACGGAATCTTTCCCGTCGAATACCTGATGTCCATACAAATACCTCCAAATGCGCCCCAGACCGTGCCTGCCAATGCCTCTGCCGTTTCCCTGCCACGGATGCGCGCTGTCTATTCTACCACATTTCGCAAGATTTGCAAACGGTGGGCAA
>CAZSOK010000111.1:0-6272 GCA_964608445.1 uncultured Treponema sp.
ATTATCAATTCGGTGTTCTTTTATATTATTATGAATTTATATAAATTTTAGTAATAGTAATAATAAACGCGGTGAATTTGTGGAAAACGTGCGTATCTTTTTGCAATACAACACGTTATGAAGCGGAAAACTTTTGCCTTTCAATCCGCAGGTTTTCCGCTTTTCCGCACGGTCGGAAGTTTTGCACAGGAAATCGTCATGGTCAGAGCAGGTTTTCCGCTGATTATTTTTTGTAGTCTTTTATGTCGCGGATAAGCTGTTGGACAGTCGTGTCGAGCGACGAATCGACTTTTATGGCGTTCTCGATTTTGTCATGCGAATGCATCATCGTGGAATGGTCGCGCCCGCCGAATTCAGAACCAAGTTCCGGGTACGAATATTCCGTGAGGTTGCGCGCAATGTAAATGGCAATTTGGCGCGGAATGACGAATTTTGTGGATCGTTTGTTGCTTTTGATGTCCGTCATGGAGATATTATAATGATTCGCCACTACGCGCTGAATCATCTCCACGGTAATTGAGCCGGAAAGTGGCTGACTGAACGTATCGCGCAGCTGTTGTTGGGCAATTTCTATCGTCACGTTCTTTCCGACGAGTTCCGCGTAGCCAATCATTTTGGTTAGGCAACTTTCCAAGTCACGCACGTTGGTCTGTACGTTTTTTGCAATATAATCGATAACGTCGTCCGAAATACGAATCTTCTGCATTTCCATTTTCTTTTCGAGGATTGCCTTTCGCGTCTCATAATTCGGCGGTTGCAGATCGATGTTCAGCCCGCGGGAAAAGCGTGTGCGCAGACGTTCCTCAATGCCTTTTATTTCGGTAATCGGTCGGTCGCAGGTGAAGACGAGTTGGGAATTCCTGTCATACAGCGCATTGAACGTATAGAACAATTCTTCCTGCGTGGAATTTTTTCCTTGCAAAAAATGAATGTCATCAAGCAGAAGCACATCCAGCTTGCGGTATTTGCTTTTGAATTTTTCGGTCGTTTTGGTGCGGATTGATTCGATGAATTCGTTTCCGAACGATTCCGCGCTGACGTAGCAGATTTTGTATGACGTTCCTTTTTCCGCGTGCATATAATTGCCCACGGCTTGCATCAAATGCGTTTTTCCCAATCCGACGCCGCCGTAAATCAAGATAGGATTGTACGCTTTGCCCGGATTTTTTGCCGCCGCCTGTGCCGCGTTGAACGCGTAGATGCTGTTTTCGCCGGGAATGAAATTTTCAAACGTATAATCCTCGCGCAACTGCGGATGTTTTTTCTTTTCGGCTGGCTCTGTTTGGACGACAGATTTTACGGGTTTTTCAACTTTATTCGGCAGTTCGCCTTTCGATTCTTCGGTTTTTGGCTCGTTTTTGATGACATAGGCGATTTTTATGTTTTGTCCGACAAGTTCGTAGATTTTCGATTCGATTTTTTGGATATTTCCTTTTGAGACCATTTGCTGCCACATGAATTCCGACGCGACGGACACGGTGATTTCGGAAATGGTGTCTTTCAGGTAATTGACGTTGAACCACAGCATGAATTCGCTTTCTTTCCCGGATTGTCTGTATTCGTCATGAATTTGGGTCATCGCTTCCGTAAAGACTTCGCGGTAATTTTGTTCGCTCATGCTTACAGTATATCTCACCTTTACTTTTTTCTTCAATACGGATATACTAAAAATATCTTTATCTCTTCTTATTATATAAAAATAATCTTGTTTTTCGGTCGAAAAGGCAAAAAGTTTATGTTATGTAAGGGAGTGTTAAAGAATTTTATCTTTACGTTAAGGAACAAAAAGTGGCTTCATCTTATTCAGCAGGCAATATTCAGGTTTTGAAAGGGCTTGAGGCAGTCAAAAAACGTCCCGGTATGTACATCGGCTCGACCGGTCCGCGCGGACTGCATCATTTGGTGTATGAAACCGTCGATAACTGTATTGACGAAGCGATGGCAGGCTTCTGCGACGCGATTACGGTCGCGCTTGAAAAAGATGACATCGTGCGCGTTGAGGATAACGGGCGCGGCATTCCTGTTGACATTCACCCGGACGAAAAAATCAGCGCGCTTGAGCTTGTTCTGACGCGCCTGCACGCGGGCGGAAAATTTGACAAGAACGCGTACAAAGTTTCTGGCGGTCTGCACGGCGTGGGCGTTTCCTGTGTGAACGCGCTTTCTGTTTGGCTTGAGGCGACGGTCAAGCGCGACGGACATATCTATCGGCAAAAATACGAAAAAGGCATTCCTATGACGAAAGTCGAGATTGTCGGCGATTCTTCCGAACACGGCACGACAATCCGCTGGAAAGCGGATGCTTCGATTTTTACCGAGACGACGACGTATGATTTTGACGTGCTCAAATCGCGCCTGCGTGAGCTGGCATTTTTGAACAGCGGCATTACGATTACGTTCCGCGACGAACGCTTGGAGACTCCTAAAGAAGAAATCCTCAAATTTGAAGGCGGAATCGTCCAGTACGTCAAAGAAATGAATTCCCGCACGAAGAGCAAATTTTTTCTCCCTGCCGATGATCCGATTTTTATCACGGGCGAAAAAGACGGCGTGATTACGGAACTTGCGTTCCAGTACAATTCTGGATTTGAAGAGCATATCAACACGTATGTGAACGACATCAACACGCGCGATGGCGGTACGCATCTGGAAGGCTTTAAATCCGCGCTCACGTTCGTGCTGAACAAGGCATTTGATTCCAATGACAAGCTTAAAAAGCGTTTGGACAAGGACGAAAAGCTGACAGGCGATGACGTGCGTGCCGGTATTGTAGCGGTGCTTTCTATGAAAGTTCCTGAGCCTGAATTTGAAGGACAGACCAAAGAAAAACTGGGCAACACGGAAGTCCGCACGATTGTGGACGCGCTCGTCAAGGAAAAACTGACGATTTTCTTTGAGCAGAATCCCGACATACTCGAAAAAGTGCTGGAAAAAGCGATTGCCGAAGCGTCCGCACGCATTGCCGCGCGCAAGGCAAAAGATGCGACCCGCAAAAAGTCGCTTTCCGATGGGCTGGGCTTGCCTGAAAAACTTACTGACTGTTCGCTCAAAGATCCCGAACAGTGCGAAGTGTATCTTGTTGAGGGCGATTCCGCTGGCGGGTCGGCAAAAAAAGGACGCGATCCCCGTACTCAGGCGATTTTGTCGCTGTGGGGAAAAATGCTCAACGTGGAGAAAGTACGCCCTGAAAAAGTGATGAACAACGACAAACTTGAGCCGGTCATCGCTTCGCTGGGGGCAGGATTCGGCAAGGATTTTAATATCAATAAGTTGCGCTATCATAAAATCATCATCATGGCTGATGCCGATGTTGACGGTTCGCATATCCGCACGTTGCTGTTGACGTTCTTCTTTCGTTATATGCCGCAGTTGATTGAGAACGGCTATGTCTATCTTGCCATGCCGCCGCTGTTTCGCGTGCAGCTGGGAAAGAAAGAGCCGGTTTACTGTTATTCCGATGCAGAACGCGATGCCGCGCTGAATGCGTTTGACGAAGAGACGCGGAAAAAAGTCGATGTGCAGCGATATAAAGGTCTTGGCGAAATGGACGGCAAGCAGTTGTGGGAAACAACAATGGATCCCGCGCATCGTAAGATGCGTGTCGTCACCATTCCCGATGCGGAAGCGGCCGACCAGATTTTTTCCGTATTGTTGGGCGAAGAAGTCGCGCCACGGCGGCAATTTATTGAAGAAAATTCCAGCTATGCGAATTTGGATATTTAATTCGTCGGTCGGGCGAAGAAAAGATTACGGAAACAGGAACAGAGGATGTTAGAGACAATACAGACAGCCGAAGGCGGCGTGATTATAAAAATTCCGATTGAAACCGAAGTCAAACAGGCATACATCGACTATTCGATGTCGGTTATTGTGCAGCGTGCGCTTCCCGACGTGCGTGACGGTCTCAAACCTGTGCACCGGCGCATTATGTACGCTATGGACACGCTTCATCTTGCGAGCAACGGAAAGACAAAAAAATGTGCGACGATTGTCGGCGAAGTGCTCGGTCATTACCATCCGCATGGCGACAGTTCCGTGTATGACGCGCTTGTCCGTTTGGGGCAGGATTTTGCGCAGCGGTATACGACGGTCACGGCGCAGGGAAATTTCGGTACGATTGCGGGCGACCCTCCGGCGGCCTACCGTTACACTGAGGCAAAAATGTCCCGCGTCACGGAAGAAATGGTTTCCGACATTTCCAAAAATACCGTGGATATGGTACGTAACTTTGACGACACGACCGAAGAGCCGAGCGTGCTTCCGTCAAAATTTCCGTTCCTGCTCTGTAACGGCACGACAGGAATTGCCGTCGGTATGTCAACTAATATGCCGACGCACAATCTGCGCGAAGTGGCTGCGGCAATCGCCGCGTACATCGACAATCCCAATCTTTCTATTGACGATTTGATGCAGCATCTCAAAGGTCCGGATTTTCCGACGGGCGGCATCATTTATGGACGAAGCGGCATCAAAAAAGCCTACAAGACAGGGCGCGGCAAAATCACGATTCGCTCAAAGTTCACGATTGAGACGGATCGCCACGGCAGGGAATCAATCGTCTTTACCGAAGTTCCTTACGGCGTGAATACGACCAACATTATCCGCCGGATCAAGGAACTTATCCGCGACAAACAGATTGAAGGCATCTCAAATGCAAACGACGAATCGTCCGACCGTTTTGGAATGCGCATCGTAGTGGATTTGAAAAAAGGCGCGATTACGAAATTCGTGCTGAATCAGCTGTTTGCCAAGACCGATTTGCAGTCCAATTTTGGCGTGATAAATCTTGCGCTCGTTCCGCAGGAAAAAGAGGGCGAGCCTCGCTACGACGAGCCGGGAATGCTCACGCTCAAACAGAATTATCTGAAGCCGGAAGTGCTGAACCTAAAGCAGCTCATACAGCATTTTGTGGATCATCGGGTCGAGGTAATTACTCGGCGCACGATTTACGATTTGAAAGTCGCAAAGCATCGTATGCATATTTTGCAGGCGCTCATTACGGCGATCAACAATATCGATGAAGTTATCAAAATTATCCGCGAAAGCTTGAACACCGAAGCGGCAAAACTCGCGCTTGAAAAGCGTTTCGATTTTGACGACGAACAGTCGCAGGCGATTGTGGACATGCAGCTCAAACGTCTCACGCATTTGCAGATTGAAGATTTGCAGAAAGAAATCCGCGAGTTGCAGGTACTGATTGACCACTTGGAAGATTTGCTCGCGCATAACGAAAAAATCCTCGCGGTCATCAAGGATGAAACGAACGAGCTTGCCGCAAAATATGGCGACGACCGCCGTACCGATATCGTTGCCGATGAAGTCGAAGAAATCAATATGGAGGACATGATAAAAGAAGAAGAAGTTGTCGTTATGATTTCTAAGCTCGGCTACATCAAACGTGTGCCGCTGACTGCGTACAAAAGCCAGAGCCGTGGCGGAAAAGGCAGCATGAGCGCGAACCTCGTTGCGGACGATTACATCAATCAGATTTTTATAGCAACTACACATTCGTATATTACTTTTATCACGAACGAAGGCAAGGCGTATTGGGTTAAAGTACACGAAATTCCCGAAGCTAGCCGGAACAGCCGTGGCTCGCATATCAAGTCGTTGCTTTCTGTTTCCGCAAACGAAGAGATAACGACAATCGTGACGATGAAAGAATTCAAAGAAGATTTGAATGTCTTTATGGCAACTGCAAACGGCGTTGTCAAAAAAACGCCGATTACCGAATTCGCCAACGCAAAAACGCGCGGCATTGTTGCTATAAAACTTGAAGAAGGCGACCATTTGGTATCGTCGATTATGACGACGGGCAATGACGAACTAATGTTGGTTACTCGTCGCGGTCAGGCTTTGCGTATCACTGAAGAGGACGTGCGCCCGATGGGAAGGGCAAGCCGTGGCGTGACGGGTATCCGTCTTTCCAGTGGCGATGAATTGGCGGCAGCGATTTGCGTTAAGTCGAATATGAATGCGCTTGTCATAACAGAAAAAGGATTTGGCAAACGCGTGGACTTTGACGAATATAGCGCGCATGGTCGCGGTACAGGCGGACAGAAAATCTTTGGCAATGTAGAAGACAAAGGCGAAATCATTGGTGCGCTTGCCGTTGCTGATACTGACGAAGTGGTATGCATGACAAGTCAAGGCAAGACGTTACGTGTGCAGGCGGATTCCATTTCCAAGCAGGGTAGGGCATCGTCTGGAGTGCGCATTCTTGAAATTGAAGCACCTGACTATGTGGTTGGCTTGGACAGAGTTGCGAAAGA
>CAZSOK010000112.1:0-6220 GCA_964608445.1 uncultured Treponema sp.
GCGCCGTACTTTTTTGTTTGTCGTCGATATTTTCGGCGGCATCATATTGACACCGCCCGTGCTTTTTGGTAGGATACAAATACATTTTGGTTCCTTAGCTCAGTTGGTAGAGCAATGGACTGTTAATCCATGTGTCGCTGGTTCAAGCCCAGCAGGAGCCGCAAAGACTTCATCGTTCGGTGGAGTCTTTTTTTATGCCCTATGGAATGGAACATACGATGACGGTCAGCGAACAAAAACAGGCGATGCGCGGCGAGATGCGCTCGCGGCTGCGGTCGTTCTGCGCGGCGCATGACGTGCCGGGCGTTTCGCTCGCGGCGCGGCAGGCAGTGCTCGCTTCGGAACTATTCTGCCGCGCGGACATCGTGTTGGGCTATGTTTTCCACGGCGACGAGGCGGACTGCACGGACGTGCTGTACCGTGCGCTGCTGCGGGAAAAAGCGGCCGGCGTGCCGCGCGTCGTGCCGCACACGCGCGACCTGGATTTTTACCTGCTGGACGGTACGCTGCCGTTCGGCGACCAGATCGAGCGCGGCGCATTCGGCATCAGCGAGCCGGTCGCATCGCTCGAAAAACTGCCCCTCTCCCCCGCCCTCGCCGGAAAACGAATCCTCATGCTCGTGCCGGGGCTTGCGTTCACGCAGGATGGCAGGCGGCTGGGACGCGGCAAAGGCTTTTACGACCGTTATATCGCCCGGCTTAAACGAACGGGCGCGGACGTGACGCTCGCGGGATTCTGCTTTCCGTGCCAGATTGTGGACGATCTCCCGACCGACCGGCATGACATGCCGATGGACATCGTGTTCAGCGCGGAGAATCCACGGAATACACGCGGAAATCGGGCAGATCCGCAAAATAACCGCTCATCACGATAAAATAATCTTCGGCGGTGGCGGACGTGACGGCGGCATACTGGTCAAGGTAGAACGCAGGATTTCCGTACATCGCCCCCGCCTGCAACAACGCCGCCGTCCCGGCTGCCGTACCTGTGGCAGAAAGCGTGCGCAGAAGCCAGCGGTTCTCCAACGTGGCAAGCAGCGGGGCTTTCTTCGCACCGTCCGCCCCAGCTGCCGGCGCGTTCACCAGCGACTGCACCTCCTCGGTCAGTTCGGCAATAGCGGCGCGGTAGGCGGCATCGGTTCGGGAAATCCGCTCGACATCCTGCGCATACAATCGCGCAAAGGGTATGTCGTCGTCGGCAACGTCCGCGCGGACGGCAGTGCCGAGTTTTTCCTGCATACGCGCGGCAATCTCATAGAACAAGGCGTTGAACAGCGCGCTGTCGGTCGTGGAAAGACCAGGCGCGGGAATGCAGTACAGCGCAGGGTCGGCAAAATGCTTGGTCGGGACGAGTACGGGCGGGCGCGGTCCTGCCTTGTCGGCAGCGATGTCAGTCAGGAACAGATGGCGTATTTGTATGCGCTTGACCCGGCGCGGCATCTTCGGCGGCGCGACGCGTTCCCCGATTGATTCCGTCTCTTTCTGCGAGATAAGCGTGCCGAACGTCTGCTCCAGCGTGGCGGCAAGCGCGTCCGTGTCGGCGATCGCCCCCACCACCACGAGCGAAAAGCGGCTCGCGTCAAGCAGGACAGGATACGCCGCCGCAATGCGCGTAAAGTCCGTCGTCACCGGCTTGTCCTTGCTGTCGTCGAACAGGTTGCGGTAGGAATCTTTGGCGTAGAGCGTGCGCATGGCGGAACACAGCAGCTGGAACGTCGCCGCCCCCGACCGAATGCGCCATTGCGTGCGCTCGTCATAAGTAATGCCGTCCGCAAGGGCGGGCGTAATGTCACCGTACACCAGGGCTTCGGCAACGGCGCGCACACATTCCGGCACTTCGCCAGCGGCGCACGTGACGGTCAGCACGCTACAGCGGGCATTCGTCTGCGCCTGAACGGCAACATCGCCCGAAAGCACCCCGCCTGCCACCCGCTCATCCACCGCACGGCGGACATGCACCGACAGCGCATCGGTCAGCACGCTGCACAGGCCGGGCGCGTCTTTCGCAAAAAGCAGCTCGCCCCCGGCAATCGTAAGCGCGATTGCCGCCGTCTGCGCGCGCGGAGTCTGCTTGACGGTGACGGGAATGCCGTTCGCAAGCGTGAACGACGCGATCTGAGCCTTGTTTTCGGCAATGAACCGCAGGGCGGCATCTGCGCCATCATCCTGCCCGACCGTATCCGCCGCTTCCGGCGTGGCGTTCTGCGCGAGCATCGCCTGGTACAACTGCTGCGTGTACCAGGAACCGTTTTTTTTGGTGACGACCGCATAGCCCGCTTTCTTGAATTCCGCGGCGCAGGCGGCATATTTTTTTGCGTTGACCAGCACGAACACGGACGGCTGCCGCGCATGCAAAAGCGATTCCAGCTGTGAGGCGGAGACCTGCGCGGAAAGCGCGGGCGCGCGGGCGAACAGCGACGAAACGCTGTCATGCGGCACGAGTGCCGTCCAGTCGCCCAGCAGCTCCATGAGCGCGGCGGAATCGTCGGCGCGGCGGCGGAATTCGGCGGCAATGCGGTCGATCGCGCGCCGCACCTCCGGCTCGGTCATCACGCCTTCCCCGTCCGTGACGCGCAAAAATGTCTCTGCCTGTGCGCACGGGCTTGCCTTGCCCGCGCCCAGCAGCGACTGGATAATCAGCCGCGACGAGCCGAACCGCTGTGCGCTCGCGGCATTGACATATTCCGCGCCCAGAATGGCGAGCGAGCGTTCCGCCGTCAGCCGCCGCTTGTACGTGCCGCCATCATCATTCAGCACAGCGGCGGCGACATCGGCCTCGTCCAACGAAAACTGCGGGTACTGCACCACGATCTGCGTCACGTCGGCACTTAACGATTCATCGGTCAGCACGTACTTGTGCGGCGGCGGCGCGGTCGGGACGGACGGTGCGGTCGGAGCGGCAATCCCGGAATCCGCGCAGAAATACGTCTGCGCCAGCGCATGCGCCGCCTGCACGCTGATGTTCCCGCTGATGAACAACGCGCTGTTCTGCGGCGTGTAATATGTGGCGGCAATGTCATGCAGCACCGCCCGCGCGGATGAGACCGTCGCCGCCGCGAACAGCGCGGGATACACGCCGCTTTCCACCTGCCACGGGGCAGCGGGGAACATCCGCGCGTCAATCGCCGTGTTGATAAAGCCCGCCGTGCTTGCCGCGTATTCGCTGACTTCCGTCTTCATCTGGGCGAGCGCAGGGGCAAGGACATCGTCGGGGAGCGGCAGCGGCGCGAGACATATGGCGAGCGCGGCGACCGTGCGTTCGGCTTCCTGCGGCGCGACAGTCTTTACCAGGCGCACCGCATCGGCGGAAATGTCCGCGCCCAAAAGCCGCGCATACAAAGGAAAAAAGCCCGCCGTGCGCTCCGTCTGCGCCGCATACCCGGCGCGAACCTGCAACGCAATGCGGACGGGCGCGGCAGTCGTGTCCGACAGCACGAACAGGCGCAGACCGTTCTGGAGCGTGAACGACGCGATGTCGTCGGCAGAGAACGGACGGGCGGCGGCACAGGAGAAAACCGCGACAAGCAGGGCAAGGATTTTTTTCATCGCGGACAGTATACCACAGAACGCCGAAAACGCCTATCGTCGCGGCAGCCACGAACTCCGATGTGACAAAAGCGGGGAAAAACTCCGGGGCGTTGCGGGGCAGGCGCGACCGGTTTTTACGGACACGAAGTTCCCCGCAGAGGGGGTAGCGAAAGCCCCGCAGGGGGCTGGAGCGAGGGGGAGACTTCCCCCGTCTTGACCTTGCCGACGGCGGGCGGCTATACTGGTCGCATGAAGCGGATTGTTTGTTTTGGCGACTCGAACACCTGGGGCTACGTTCCGGGGGCGGCGGAGCTGTGCCGGTACGACGAGGACGTGCGGTGGACGGGACGGCTGCAAAAAATGCTGGGCGACCGGGCGCGGATTCTGGAATTCGGACTGTGCGGCTGTGAAAGCGGGCTGAAGCGGCGCAACAAATGCTTCAACGCAAACGCGCAGGAACTGTTTCCGTCCGTCCTGTTCGCGCAGCTGCCCGTGGACATCGTGGTGCTGATGCTCGGCACGAACGACCTGAAGGCGGCGAACGGCTGGCAACCGGGCGACACGGCGAAAAACCTGCGCGCCCTGCTGGCGGCAACGCGCACGCTTTCGCCCGCAACGGCGACGGTACTTGCCACGCCGGTAATCCTGCGCGACGGCATAGAAAGCGATGCCGAATTCTCGCGCGACGCAATCGCGCAGTCGCGGCGGTGCGCCCAGGAAGTGAGCGACCTTGCCCGCGCGGAGCATATCCCGCTGTTCGACACGAATGCGGCCGTACACGAGCTGGGCGCGGACGGCTGCCATTTTACCCCGGACGCGCACCGGGCATTCGCGGCGGGCATGGCGGAACTGCTGCGGGGGATGATATAAATCCGCCTATGTAAAAACAACAGCCGCCTGCTTTCCGCAGGCGGCTGTTGTTTTGCTTCACTTTGTGTCGTGCGGACTACCGCATGATCAGCATGCTCTTGTCGTAGTCCGTCGGCGGGACGTAGCCCATGAGCTGCATGAGCGTCGCCGGCCAGCTGGAGATGCCCAGCCCGTCGTTGAGCTTCGTGCGGTCGTACTCGCCCTTGTATTCGGGGTCGTAGATGATGCCCGGCACGGGGTTCAGGCTGTGGCTCGTCTTTGCTTTCGGCTCGCCGGTCGCCTTGTCCGTCTTGACGCTGCCGTCCTTGGCGTGCTCGTACATGTCGTCGCTGTTGCCGTGGTCGGCGGTGAGGCACAGGATGCCGCCCGCCTCGTCGATCGCCGCCTTGAGCCGACCGAGCTGCAAGTCCATGCCTTCCATTGAGCAGACAACCGCGTTGAACACGCCCGTATGCCCCACCATGTCGCCGTTCGGGAAGTTCAGGCGGATATGGTCGTACTTGCCGCTCTTGATCGCCTCAATCACCTTGTCCGTGATTTCCGCGCACTGCATCCAGGGACGCTGCTCGAACGGAACCACGTCGCTCGGCACTTCGATGTAGTCTTCCAGTTTCTCGTCGAACTTGCCCTGCCGGTTGCCGTTGAAGAAATAGGTCACGTGCCCGTATTTCTGCGTCTCGGAAATGGCGAGCAGGCGCACGCCGCTCTTGGTGAGGTACTCGCCCATCGTGCGGTCGATGCTCGGCGGGTTCACGAGGTACTGCGCGGGAACGTGCGCGTCGCCGTCGTACTCCATCATGCCCGCGTACTCCACCGCCGGAACGCGCCCACGATCGAACGGAAGGTCGCCGCCTGCCGGTGTCTCGAACGCCCTTGTCATTTCAAGCGCGCGGTCGCCGCGGAAGTTGAAATAAATCACGCTGTCGCCATCGTTGATCGTGCCGACCGGCTTGCCGCCCTCCGCAATGACGAATTCGTGCATGTCCTGGTCGAGCAGCCCCGGCACTTCCGCGCGGTACGTCTCGATCGCCTTGGTCGCGCTGTCGAACTGCCGCCCCTCGCCGAGGACGTGCGCCTTCCAGCCGCGCTCCACCATGCTCCAGTCCGCGTTGTAGCGGTCCATCGTCAGGTACATGCGCCCGCCGCCGGACGCAATCTTATAGTCGCAGCCGGAGAACCCCGCGAGGAACTGCTCAAGCGGCGTGATGTAGTCGAGCGCGGACGTGGGGTCTACGTCGCGGCCGTCAAGCAGCGCATGGACGCGGATTTTCTTCACGCCGTCTTTTGCCGCCTGCGCGACCATCGCCTTCAGATGGTCGATGTGCGAGTGGACGTTGCCGTCGGACACCAGCCCGATAAAATGCAGCGTCGATCCCTTGCCGTTCACGTTCGCCACGAGCTTCTGCCAGGTCGCCGCCCGGAACATCGTGCCGTTCGCAATCGACTCGCCCACGAGCTTTGCGCCCTGCGCGAACACGCGCCCGCAGCCCATCGCGTTGTGGCCGACCTCGGAGTTGCCCATGTCGTCGTCGCTCGGCAATCCCACCGCCGTTCCGTGCGCCTTGAGCCGCGTGTGCGGACAGTTCGCCGTGAACCAGTCCAGGTACTTCATGCGGGAAGCCTTTACCGCGTCCCCTTCCTCAAACTTGCCGTAGCCCACCCCGTCCATGATGACCAGGACGACCGGCCCGCGCCGGCCTTTCCAAGCCGGATCCTTCTCCAACGCGCGCATTGTGTCTGCCATGCGGATACCTCTTCTCTGTTGATATGCTGTATGCCCCATAATAGCAGATATTCGCCGGGTCTTCAATCACAGCGGTTG
>CAZSOK010000113.1:0-6202 GCA_964608445.1 uncultured Treponema sp.
TTTGCATTTTGCGCGATTGCAAGCGGAACGTTTGCGCAGGAACGAAAGGCTGCGGGAAAGTACGAGATTGGCGACAAAGAACCGGGCGGCGGTATTGTGTTCTATTTATTCCGAAAAAGGATTTTCCGTCAAGGATTCGGACGGCGCGCCCTCCGTCATCTGCCACTATTTGGAATGTTCGCCCGAAGAATTGGGAGAAACAACGTGGTGTTCGTGTGGAAATAAATGGTGCAATGTAATCACGATGGACGGCGTGGGAGCAGGAAAACTCAATACAAAACATATTCTGACTGCTACGCATTATAATGCAAATCCTCCTACGTCGTCGAACTGCGCGGCGTATGCGTGCTCGCGATATACCACGGAAACGACTAACGAAGGCGAATGGTATTTGCCGAGCAAATTTGAATTGAACTTGATATATGAAGCCTTTCAGAAAATCGGAAAGATTGTCAGCGATGAATGGTATTGGTCGTCGTTGCAGTACAATGATTACTATGCGTTGTGTATGAGGCTCAGCAACGGCAGTGTAGGACGCGACTCGGGTGGAAAATCTTGGGTTCTTGCCGTTCGGGCGTTTTAAAGCGAAAGATATTGGCTTTGCATTGTAAGGTCACTATCTTATTGCTGGAGTTTGCTGTGCGTGCCAAAACTCGCGCATCAATTTTTTGCTTGGCGACCTTTGCCGGTTGCGGCTTTGTGTTTCCATGCTGTTCTCCCATGCCTCCTTCCGTTGTTTCCGCTCCTGTTTTTTTCCACTCTCTGAGCCATCGCGATAAAGTCATCGGGCGGCTTTATGTGTTTCTGCTTGCCGTCTTTGGAGATGAGGGCGATTGAGTTGTTGACCTTTAAGTACAAAACGACCTTGAAATCAGTCGGCGGGAGTTTTATGCCTCTTCGCCCTGTGGGGCTGTCTATCGTGAGCCGCAGTTTTATGGAATCCCCTACCCTCATGGGCGCTCCTTCCCCCAAAGACCTCGGTGTTCCGCTTTATTGCGTCCATGACGTTCAAGTTCGCCCCTTTGTAGCCGCGGAAAATCCTCTTACCTTTGATTGTCATTCCCCTTGTCGCTTCCTCGTATCAGCCGAGAATCCGTTTCAAGGAACTTCCCAGAAAATCCTTGAAGTGTCCTCAGATATAAGAATCATATCCATACCATTGGTGGCACTAACTTCAGGCTTCTCCAATAATCGTATGCGATCCGGGTAATTTATGGTTTTTTCACGAAAAGATTCTGTGCCGACTGTCATTCGTGATTCTCAAGAAGTCCCTCACTTTCGCCATCAGATTATAATGAGACACCACGCGAATTTCCGTTGACATCACATTCTTTGACCGCAACTCACGGCATCATAAGGACTTACGGCTCTGAACGGCCGTAGTGGTGTCACTTCCTTTATCTTGCTTCCAAAGACATACGCTGTCCTTCTCTCGGCTCTCATTGACTTTTCCCGTTCCCATGGTAAAATTATGGGATGTTGATACCAGCATGAGGTTCTCCCCAAAATGCTCATCCTTACGGAAAAGTTCTCAGCGGCAAAAGATTCTGCCGACGCGCTCCGCGCAGGCAAATCTGTAGGCTATTTTAAAACACGGAACATCTTCAACCCAGAAAGCCTCGAATCGCACCACGCGCTGATCCCGTTTTCTCCCCTGCCCGCCTCGGCAAGCGTGGAAGAAAAAACGTGTCCGGCATCGTGCCGGGAAGTATCCTCACCGCCTACACGGACGACCACAGATACAATGAGAAAGCATCAAGTTTTTACTACACGGATAAACACTTTGTTACATCTTTCCGTAAAACCTTACGGCGACCGACCGACTCCGGCATTCAGCCAGCCGCGCATAACCTCAATGTAACATTGTATTTAAGAAGATTTTCCTGAATACTAGTTTGCCCGAACTAGAATTTTTGGAATATGCATATCAAAAAAAGAGGCTTCTTGTATGATAAAAACAATGAAGAGCGAGACATTTATGTAACAGTTTATTTAACATTTATGTCACACTCCATTTAAAATTATCCACAAAATTCTGCGGAAAAGGCAAATTTTTTGTAACAGTTTGTTTAAAATCCGTAAATCTTGACCACCTTTTTATTTTATAGAAGAAAAATAAGCGCAAAAATCTACCTGTAACAAAGTCTTTAAGAAAGTGTCACACACCATTAAAATCTTCTATACTATCAAATAATTAACAAATATATATTTAAACTAATAATAGTACAGTGGAAAATGTGGATAACTCAAACTATTTAAATACTCTGTTACACATTGTCATATCGTTGAAGTAATCAAAGCATATCTCGTGTCATTCTTTATGACAGGAGTCGGACTTGGATACAAAGTGATTCCATCAGAAGAAGTTGTTTCATCTATCCTCACTTCTTTGTAATACTTCTTCTTTATTTCCTTTATCTGATTGATAATAAAGGCATAGTTTACGTTCACGGTGTTTGAGTCCTGATTTTCAGTCACAGGCATAAACTGCTCGACCAATTGATCCCGCCTGATAAACACGGGATTCTTTAATCCGTTGTTTCTAAACACAAGCCAGGCATAAATATCTTTTCCTACAGCACTAGATATGCTTTTATAGACACCATAATCAATAGGAACCGCATGCTTTTGACAAAAATTCGCGAATTCTGCTGAAATTACAATCTTGAAATTTCCGTATCTTTTTTCCGTTACCTTGTCGTCTACTTCTTGAAATTGAACGCCAGTTGTAAACCGGATAGAACCAGTGGTATGTGTCGTGACTTCGACATCTCTGTTAGGATATTTTCCATCATACAATTCGGTAAAAAGATACCCTGATTTTAAAGAGGTTTCTTTGTGAGTAAAGGCAAACGTAGCGTTGGTAAAACAATCTAACTGCTCTTTTATATCTTTTCCCCGCTGCCGCGGCAACTGCATTTCTTTTAACAATTCAGACAAAGACTTGTACTCGATTATCACAGGGACATTTTTCTCTTTAGAAAGAACCGCATGTGTGGTCAATACCGTCAAAAGAAGTCTTCCGTAACGACCAAACGGGACATTTACGGGGGACGTGAGCGTCAATGTCAGACCCTGGCTGCCTTTGCGTGTAAACACAGTCTTATTCACATTTTTGAATGGAAGCGATGCAGTCGTAAACAGACCTGGAATATAACTTAAATATTTTGGCTGCTCTCCATTTTCAATAATACTGAACAATTCATGTAAGGATTCGTCCTGATTTTGAGGAATAAGCGATGTGCTATTCTTGATCTTTGCCATACCAAATATGTAACAGTCTATTTAAGACTATAGACTCTCCTTGCTTTTTAATCGTTGAATTCCACTTCTAGAAAGTTTTACGTTGCCTGCAAGAACTTCTTCTTTCAAAAATTCATAGGCTATTTCAAAACCAGAATTCATTTTAAGGTCGTAGGAGGCAAAAAAAGCTTTTGCTTCTGCCCTTTTCCCTCTTGAAAATTTTAACTGGACTACATCGTCGGAACGTTTTCCTTTTGTTTCTGATGTAACACTCTGTTTAAAAAACGGCTGCGTGTAATCGGTCGTGTCCAGTTTTGTATTATTGGAAATCTGAGACTGAACCTGTTCTGGAAGCGACGATGTAACAGTTTGTTTAAGAGCATCCGTCGATGATTTTTTTATTGATATTGCCATAGTCTTTGCCTCATCTTACCAATGCTGCTAATTTTTCAAATGCGCGTAAAGTGTCATTCTTTGCGCCGAACTGCTGTATTGTTCTTCTGACTCCTTGAGCTTTCCTAAAATTCTGGTCTTGAGGTACGGTTACATAATTCAGCTCGCTTGTAGAGAGTTGCAAAAGGATGTCGCGAGCCATTTTTGTGGAAAGGTTTACCGCATTGAAAACAAAAGTCCTGAAAACAGGATTGTTTACCCGTTTTCGTTTTTTAAAATTCTGAAGATTGTTTTCAAAAATTTGGAGACCGTCTTGAGAGAAGATGTCCGGCATGACTACGGCAAGCGTTTCATCTGTTGCCGCCATGATGTTTTCTTCGAAAGCGTCAAAGTTTGGGGACGTGTCAAAAATACAATAGTCAAAGCCCTGTTCTTTTAGCGCGTCCGTTATATCTGCGAAAGCAAAGGGATTGCCCGCCGCTTCGTTCGCGCGGTATTTTTTTAACCGGTTGTTTTCTTTTTCGTCTATTGCTGCCGTGGGGATTAAAAATAGATTTTCTACATCGGTTTTTGTGACCGCCTTATCAACAGCGATGTTTCCGTAAAGAATGTCTGCAAGTTCATGTTCAAATTCATCTATAAGGGAGCTTGTGCTGTTTCCCTGTGGGTCAGCATCTATCAGAATGACCTTCTTGTTTTTTGCAAGTTCTGCCGCTAAATTTACGCTTACGGTAGTTTTCCCTACCCCACCCTTTTGAATTGCAACACAAATACTTTTCATACACACCTCAAAATTCTACTAAACTAGATTATATGTTAATTTCTGTAAAAAAGCAATAGGTAAAATATATGAAAAATATGTAAACACAAATTAAATATATGACAACATATATAAAATATGTGTAAAAGATTTGTATAAAATACAGGTAAACTTATATGATAACACAATAAAAATATATGTTTACATATAAATTATATATGTAAGTAAAAGACGCGCGAGGATTGCCGTAGACGCGTTATTTTAAATTTTTTGAGTAATTATCAAGCAGCCTAAAAATAAGCGGTTTTAGAGCGGTTTTAACGCTTTTAGAATTTTTCGTTGCAGACTTGGAAATTCCTTGTGTCTTCTATGTTATTTCTGCTCGCAGACAAGGGGGCTCAAGAATTGGCGGTGTTGCATTTGGTGTTGGGAACGACGGCGGTCGTGAACGAAAACCTGTGGCGGAGGAGACTGCGTTGTTGAGCCACTTGCGGCTATTGGTATAGGTTTGGCAATTTCGAATTGTATGTCTGTTTTAATGAATATGCCTTGTCATGCTTTGAAGAAGGAATTTTTTTTCTTACCAGAGAAATGGACGTTGAAAATGGGGGGGGGTGAAATCAATTTTGATAAGCGACTGCGATGACGCTGGCTGGATGTTCGCGCGGAATGCGGCGAAGCGGAGGAATTCCTTTTGAAGAATATGATAGACAAGCAATATGGGTCAAAATATAATGTCTCTGATAAAAACGTTGTCCAAGATTTTCAGAAGGTTGGGGCATTTGAAATTGCAATGTCGCCTGGCAACAGAACGGCTGGCTTATGGGACGATTTTGCAATTTTGTGGCGAATGCGGTGAAAAAACGTTTTTTCATTTGATAAAACGCGGGCGAACGAAATGCAAAAATTTCGGACGGTCAAAATGATGGGAAGGTGCAAAATGAAGAAAAATGCCGCAATCATGTTTTTGGTATGCTTGTTGTCTGGTACGCTTTTTTGCAATGATTTTGTCTTGGTAAAAGGCGGAAAACTCGCGTTGAAAACGGACATTATGCAAAGGAAAAAGAATCCATGCCGTGATGAGGAATATGAAGTCACGGTAAATGACTTTTATATGTGCGTCCATGAAGTGACACAGAAAGAGTGGACTGAGATTATGGGAAACAATCCCAGTCATAAAAAGTCAGACAATTATCCTGTCAATACAGTAAACTGGTATAACGCAATCTTGTACTGCAACAAAAGAAGCGTCAAGGAAGGGCTGACTCCTTGCTACACAGTTTCGGATGCAAAACAAACGATTGAATACAGAGTGCCGGTGGAAGGTAGTGTCATGCGAGAAGAAATCGATGTCGTTATATGCGACAGGAATGCAAACGGGTACAGATTGCCAACAGAGGCAGAATGGGAGTACGCCGCGAGAGCCGGAGATAAAGAAACGACCTTTTTTGCCGGAAGCGACAACATAGATGAAGTTGCGTGGTATTACGAATATATCGGCGCGACCATTCATGATGTCATGAAGAAAAAGCCGAATTCTCTTGGGATTTATGATATGTCTGGCAATGTGAGCGAATGGTGCTGGGATTGGTGCGACGACTATAATCTTGATGACACAGACAACCCCAAAGGACCCGAAAGAGGCACTGCAAAAATCTATCGGGGAGGAGGCTGGGATTCAGAAGTTTGGGAACAGTCTTTTGACGAAGAATGCAGCGTAAGCAAAAGGTATGCTTGGATTCCCACATGGAAGGATGACAATTTGGGATTCAGGATTGTAAAGAACGGCTTCGGAGAAAAGATTTC
>CAZSOK010000114.1:0-6083 GCA_964608445.1 uncultured Treponema sp.
GAGACGCCCAGCCCGCGCCGCTGCCCCACCGTGTAATGCTCGATGCCTTTGTGATGCCCCAGCACGTGTCCGTCCAGGTCGATGATGTCGCCGGGAACGCCGGGGCGGTCGCTGAACAGATAGTCAAAATACTCCGGCGGAATGAAATCCTGGCTTTCCGCGCGCTCGGCGGCGACAAGTCCGCGCCCGCGCGCCATGGCGAACACGTCCGCCTTTGCCGTCAGCCCCAGCGGAAAGCGCACCGTCTCCAAAACCGCGCTCGGAATGCGGTACAAAAAATACGTCTGGTCTTTGGTCACGTCGGACGCGCCGGCAATCATCGCGGGCGTTCTGTCGCTGCCCCACAGCCCCGACGCGGGACGCACCAGGCGCGCGTAATGCCCCGTGCAGAAATAATCGTAGTGGATGCCCATGTCCTGCACGCCTTGCAGCAGCGCGCCGAATTTGACAAAGCGGTTGCAGCGGACGCACGGATTGGGAGTCCTGCCCGCGCGGTATTCGGCCTTAAAATAATCGAGCACCTGTTTCTGGTATGCGTCTTTTACGTCGATGACATGGTGGGCAATGCCCCGCTCCGCGCAGAACGCCTGGCATGACGCGATGTCTTCGGTCTCGTCCGGCCCGTAGCAGGAGCTTTTCAGTTTCTGCCCGTCCGGCAGCGGCGGCAGGTCGCCTTTCCATAACGCCATCGTCACGCCGATGACGTTGCACCCGCGTTCCTGCAACAATGCCGCCACGAGCGTCGAATCAACGCCGCCGCTCATGCCGACCACGACCGTATCGCCCGCACGGGGCTGCTCAATTTCTTCGTACTGCACCGCGCCAGTATATCAGAACAGCCGCTGTTCCTCAACCAGGGGCTTCTGCCGGTCCATCGTGTCGCGGATACAGCGCAAAAAGACTTCCATGCAGACGCGGGCATCGTCGCAGGCGCGGTGGGCAGCACGCACGTCAATGCAGAACTGCCTGGCAAGCACCTGCAAGCTCCAGTGTTCGTTGGCAGGGTACGCCCAGCGGCTCAATGCGAGCGTGTCCACCGCCTGATTGGCGAGCGCGGGCAGACCGCACCGCCGCAGTTCCTCGTTGGTAAATTTGAGGTCGAACGGCGCATTGTGCGCGACAAGCACGCACCCGTCCGCAAAGCGCAGGAAACCGGGCAGCACGGCGGCCATATCCGGCGCACCGCGCACCATGTCGTCAGTAATATGGGAAATCTGCGTGCAGATTGGCGGCAACGGAATGCCGGGATTGACCAGCGTGCCGAACGTGTCCAGCACGCCGTCCCTGGTGAATTTGACCGCCCCCACCTCGATGACGCGATCGTTCCGGGAGGACAGCCCCGTCGTCTCGGTGTCGAACGCACAAAAGACCGTACCGCCCTGCAACAGGCGGTACAGCCGTTTGAAATCCGCGAGCAGTTTAATGCGCGGCATCAAGGATTGCTTTGATCTCCGCGGCAATCTTGTCGCACAGCGTCCCCGCCTCTTTGCGCGCCGCTTCCAGTCCCGCGTCGGTTCCGCCGGCAACGGGCGTACAGCTGTTGATGTAGAACTTGATTTTCGGCTCGGTTCCGCTCGGACGCGCGCTCACGATCGTGCCGCCGTCAAGGAAGAACTGCAAGACGTTGCTCCTGGGGAACGGCAGCGGGATTTTCTTGCCCGCGTCCGCCGGATCGAATTCGACCTGCGTGCCGATGTCGCGGATCTTGAGCACGGTCTTTCCGCCGAGCGTCCTCAGCCCTTCCGTGCGGAGTTTGGTCATAATGCCGTCCATCACCGTCTTGCCGCTCGCGCCGGGGAAATACTGGCTTATCGAGCGGTCCTCAAAATAGCCGTATTCCTTGTACATATCGTTCAGGTGATCAAGCAGGCTGATTCCCTTGCTGCGCCAGTAGAGCGTCATTTCCGAGCACATCGCCGCCGCGGAAACGCCGTCCTTGTCCATCACTTCTTTTTCGACCTTGTAGCCGTAACTCTCTTCCAAGCCGAACACGTAACTCTTGCTGCCGTCTTTCTCAAAAGCATCCTCGATCGCGGCAATCCATTTGAAGCCGGTCAGGCATTCCAGCAGCTCCACGCCGTATTTCTTGCAGATAGCGTCCACGAACGGACTCGTGACGATCGAGCGGATACAGGCAGGATTCTTGGGCATCCCCTTTTCCTTGTGGCTCAGCAGCACGTACTCGCAGAGCAGCGCGCCCATCTGGTTGCCGCTCACCAGCACGAACTTCCCGTCCTTGCCGGGGAACGCCGTGCCGAACCGGTCCGCGTCGGGGTCGGTCGCCATAACAACGTCCGCCTTTTCCTTTTCGCCCAGCGCAACCGCCAGCTTGAGCGCGGGCGCTTCTTCGGGATTCGGCTTGTCTGCCGTGGGGAAATTGCCGTCAGGCTCGCGCTGTTCGGGCACCGTGATGACTTTCAGCCCCAAGTCGCCGAGGACTTTCTCCACGTGCATCGCGCCCGTGCCGTGCAGCGGCGTGTACACGATTTTGACTTCCTTTGCCTTCTCGCGGATCAGTTCCGGGCGGAACAGCTGCTTTTTGCACATATCCCAGTATTTCTCGTCGATTTCCTTGTCAATCAGCACGAGTTTTCCGCTCTTGATCGCATCCTCTTTCGTAATCGTCTTGACTTCTTTGACGGCGTTCACCTCTTCGATGATGCCCACGTCATGCGGCTCGATGACCTGCGCGCCGTTGTCCCAGTACGCCTTGTAGCCGTTGTACTGCTTGGGATTGTGGCTCGCCGTCACGACCACGCCCGTCTGCGCCTTGAGCTCGCGGATAGCGAACGACAGCTCAGGTGTCGGGCGCAGCCCCGTGAACAGATACGCCTTGATGCCGTTCGCCGCAAAAATACGCGCGGTCGCCTCGGCAAACACGTCGCTGTTGTTGCGGCTGTCATAGGCGACCACCGCGCTCAGCTCGCCTTTTTTCGCCTTTTCGGGGAACGCCTTTATCACGTAGTTCGCCAGCCCCTGCGTCGCGAGGTTGATTTCAAGCGGGTTCATGCGGTTCGTGCCGCCGCCCATCACGCCGCGCAGGCCGCCCGTGCCGAATTCGAGGGTCTGATAGAACCGGTCCTCCAATTCCTTCATGTCGTCTTTGGCGACCAACTCTTCCACTTCCGCGCGGAATTTCGCGTCCTTTTCTTCGGCAATATATTTCTTTGCCCGTTCCAGAATCTCTGCCTTGTCCATACGTACTCCTTCCGGCCGTCAGGGCGAAACCTGCGGGTCGTTCTGCCCGCATTCCGTTTCCTGCGACCGTATGTATTCCTCGTCCGCCTGAGCGAGCATCTCCGTTTCCCAGCTCAGCAGACTTTTTTCCTTTTTTGCGTCCGCGCCCTTTACGTCGCACAGGACGCGGAACACGGGTTCGGTACCGCTGCACCGCATCCACATGAACGCGAGCGGCTGCGTTTTCTCGTTATAAAAGACGATTTTCAGCCCGCCTTTCCCGCTGATGCCGAAATCCTCAATGCCACGCGTTTCCTTAGTGCCGTTGGTGGCGACCGCCTCATACGAGCAGAAGCCGTATTTTTTGAGCAGGGCGACCCGTTTTTTCTGCCACTCCTGCACGAACACGTGCTGAAACCGCCGTTTCAGCACCGCCTGGTTCTGCGTGGCGACGTGCAGGACTGCCCGCTTTTCGCTCACGCCCGTCGTCACGTAAGCGGGAAGCGTCCCGATCACGTCGGCAAGCGTAAAGTCGTCCTTGTATTTGTCCAGCTGATTGCTCACCGCGCACCACAAATGGAACAGCCCCTTGCGGTCGCCCGTGTCACGCAGGACGAGCAGCTTGACGAGCGCGAACAGCGTATTGATCGGATCGCGCACCGCCGCCGGATGCGTGATGTTCCCGCCGTTCGATCCCTCGCCCAAAATCGGCACGATATAGCCCTGCGCACGTTTTTCCCGCGCAAGGTTGACCACGTTCGCCTCGCCCACTTCCGCCCGGAACACCTGCGCGCCGAACGCGGCGGCAATGTCCTCAACGCGCTGTGAGGTCGGTCCGTTCACCGCGACGCCCAGCCGCTGCTCGGCGGGGTCTTCCGCGTCGTTCTTGCTCTGGATTGCCTTTGCCAGCAACCCGTGCGCGGGAATCCCGCCGTTCTGGTAAGTGGCATACGCAAGCTCGGCAAGTACGGACAGCGCGAACACTTCCTGCGCCTTCAGCACTTCCGCCTTACCCGTCCGCTCGTTCCAGTAGACGATGTTCCCCCGGTCGCCGTCGCAGTCGGGCATATAGCCGAGCATTGCGTCGGCCTTGCCGTCCCGGTGCAGTCGATTCATCTTGCGCGCGCAGTAAACAAGGTTCTCCGGCTCAGGAATAATCGCGTGCGCAATGCTCCCCGCCGTATTGTTGATCGCATAAAAAGAAATGCCGCAGTCCGCCAAAAAAGCCGCGTCAATGGAACGCACCCGCGCCGACCCGTTCATGTCGCAGACAACGCCCAGCGGCTGCCGGGCAACATTCGCCCGGATCTGCGCGAACAGTTCGTCCTGCGCGGCACGGTCATCGTCGGCGGCAATCGTCCGCTTCGCAAACGCGCGGTATGCCGAAAATGCCTGCTGCTTGACGGCATCCTGCTCGGCATACGCCCAGTCAAGCCGCGCGGCAGGACACCGCCCCATCAGCGCAATGGCATGCTGAATCGCCTGCGGGTCGGCGCAACGCGCCTCAAAGTCCGCGACCATCGCCGCATTCTCGTCGCGGTCAAGCACACCGCCGTCATCAAAACCGAATTTTATGCCGTTATGTCCGATCGGATTATGGCTCGCAGAAATATACACGAAGCCGTCAAAATCGCGCGCGTATGCCATGATTTCCGGCGCGGCAATGATACCCGCATACCTGACGGCAACGGCATGCGCCAAAAGCGCGCGCAGCATGGCATCCGCAATGGCAGGTCCCGTCGGCCGCGCGTCCGTCCCCACGACAATGACCGGCGTATGCGTCACCTTTGCTTTCAGGCGACAGGCAAACGTATCGGCGGCAAGCGCGGCAATCACCGTATCGTCCGCGCTGATAAGGCTGCCGGCATCCGCTTCATCCCCCGAAACCGCAAAAACCTTTCTCCAGCCAGAAGCCGATGTGATCATCCCGTGGTCCATAACGCTCTTATTTTACCACGCTTCCGTGCGAAACACAACGAAAATTTTGCCCACGGCGGGGAAGTCCGCCGTAGAAAACCGGGAGCAAACGCGCTATAATCTTCTATATTTATGGCACTATGGAATCCGTGGCGCGGCTGCCACAAGCACAGCGAAGGGTGCAGGTACTGTTACATCCACAAGGGCGACCGCAAGCGCGGGGTCGATACCAATACTATTGTAAAGACAGATAATTTCTCCGCCCCGGTCGCCAAAAACAAATCGGGCGCATACCGCATCAAACCGGGGCAGACCGTGTACCTCTGCTTCTCCACCGATTTCCTGATTGCAGAAGCCGACGAATGGCGACCGGCATGCTGGCAGATGATACGCGAGCGCACCGACCTGCACTTCCTGTTCCTCACCAAGCGCATCGAGCGGTTTATGGACTGCATCCCGGATGACTGGGGCGACGGATACGACAATGTTACGGTTGGCTGCACGGTAGAAAACCAGGACCGGGCCGATTGCCGGCTTTCCCTTTTCAACAGGCTGCCGATCAAGCACAAGAATATTGTCTGCCAGCCGTTGATCGGGAAAATAAACCTTGCCGCCTACCTTGACAACGTGGAATTAGTCGTCGGCGGCGGCGAATCGGACCGGAACGCCCGTCCGCTCGACTATGACTGGGTGCTTGCCATACGCGAGCAATGCATTGCCCGCAACGTGCATTTTGCGTTCCGGCAGTGCGGGACGCATTTTATCAAGGACGGAAAGCATTACACGCTGGCAACCCGCGACCTGTGCAGCCAGGCAAGAAAAGCGCATATCAATTATTGAACGGCGACCTCTTTTTGCGCAACGGTTACAATCAGCACCGCCCGAACCTGAAGATTCGCCCACGCCTGAAAAACCGGGAAGGACGGAAAAGGACAAATCAGCGGATATGTGCTATACTATTGCAACATCTGCGGCGAGGCGGAAAAATG
>CAZSOK010000115.1:0-4610 GCA_964608445.1 uncultured Treponema sp.
CAAGTGCATACGTTTCCACTTCCGTGGCAGATACTGCGGCTCGTTCTGCGGGGGGAGCGCTTATCCCCCTCGTTCAAATCTTGCCTTTTGTATGCACATCTTGTATGCTGTTTCCATGAACGAAGCAATGGTTGTTTCCAAAACGGACGATACATCGATTTACAGAAAACATATTTTTGGCGCAGACGGCGGAGTGTTGCCGCCGGGCAAGGCGGGATTATAATGGCGGCGCTTATTTCTGTTCGGAACTGCCGCGTACAGGACGGACGGCGGACGTATATTCCCCAGGTCAGCTGGCAGATGCATGCGGGCGAGGCGTGGCTGGTGACAGGCGCGAATGGCAGCGGCAAAGATATGTTCCTGCGCGCGCTTGCGGGTGAGAAAGACTTTGTGCCGAACAGCACGGCAGGACAGGACGCGGCGTATTCGTCGCCGTTTGACGGGTCGGCGGAAATCGTGTCGCTGGAACGGGCGGCCGCGCTCATGCAGGAAGAGCGGGACTTGGACGAGACCGACTATATGGATCATATGGACGAGGGGCGCACGGGGCGGCGGTTCATTGCGGAAGTCTTGGGCGGTCCCGACGCAAAGCACCGCAGCCAGCCGCTTCCCCCGATTGCAGGTCGCCTGGAGACGATGCGCGAAGTGCGGCTGTGCGGCGTGGAGCATATTTTGGATCGCGGGCTGCGGGCCATGTCCACGGGCGAAATCAGGCGGACGCTTTTGTGCCGCGCATTGCTTTCCCAAAAAAAACTGCTCATCTTGAGCGATCCGTTTGCGGGGCTTGACGTGACGAGCCGCCATATCTTGCGGGAATTCTTCCAGACGATGGTGCGCGGGCAGCTGGACGCGGGCGCGGACATGAGCGTTACGCGGGTCATTCTGGCAATGGAGCGGTATGCGGAAGTCCCCCAGACGATAACGCACGTGCTTGAATTTGCGGACGGCGCAGTCTCATTCTGCGGCACGAAAGACGATTACGAGCGGCTCATCGCCGTGCGGCAAGGCGAGGCGCAGAAGACACGCGCCGCAGAAAAAAGCGCGCTCACGGACGCGTTCGGTCAGATCGTGCGGGAGACGGCGGCGCACAGCAATGCAGGAAACGAAGGCGGCGCGGACGACCAGCCGCATGTCAGCCTGCGCGGCGTGAATGTCGGGTGGGACGGACGGCTTGTCCTGCGCGACATGGACTGGACGGTCTATCCCAACCAGCACTGGCTCATCCGCGGGCCGAACGGCAGCGGCAAGACGACTTTGCTTGAGCTGATCACGGGCGACAACAAGCAGGTGTATTCCAACGACGTGCGGATATTCGGGCGCAAGCGCGGCACGGGCGAGACGATTTGGGACATAAAAAAACATCTGGGAATCGTAAGCTACCGCCTGCACGTGGAATACCGCATGGTGGGCGGAACTGATTTATTGAGCGTCATTATCTCTGGCTTCCGCGACTCAATCGGGCTGTACGGGCTTCCCACGGACAGCGAACTTGCCGCCGCAAAAAAATGGCTTGCGCTCGCGGGATTCTCCGCTCGTGAGCGCGAGAGTTTTTCCTCGCTGAGCTACGGCGAACAGCGGGCGATTCTGATAATCCGTGCGGCGGTCAAGCAGCCGAAAGTGCTTATTTTGGACGAACCGTGCCACGGACTGGACGAACGGCAGCGGCAGAAAATCTTGGACTTGCTCGAAACGATTGCGGACACAAAAACAACAACGCTTCTGCACGTCACCCACGACGCAGCCGAAGCGTTGCCCTGCGAAAAACACATCTTGGAACTCCGTCCGAACGAAACTCCAATGTATCGGATTCTGAAAAACTGACCTATTTAATCAGACCGAACGCACGACCAATCGGGTCAAGGTCAAGCAGACCAAAGTCAATCAGCCACAGAACCGCAAAACCGATGGCGGCAATCAAGACCAGCAGTGCCAGCCCGATCAGCAACTGGACGAAAACCGGAAGCCGGTCGAATGCAGCCTGCCGTGCCGCTGCCTTTGCATCGCGTTGTGCCGCTTTTTCAAATGATGAAAGTTCTGTCGTATCTGCCATAAAAATCTCCTCGTATGGAAGTCTGTTCTTATTGTAAACGCAGACCGTCAAATCGTCAAGCAAAAAGATAGACTTTTACGCCGGAAACGACTATAGTAGAAGACGAGGTACGTTATGCTTTTTTCACCGAATGAGATTCAAGAGACGGTCAATATGTTTATGCGGCAGAAACTGGACGTGCGGGCCATTACGATGGGAATTTCCCTGCGCGACTGTGCGTGTGCCGACGGAAAGGAAAGCCGCCGCCGTATGTACGACAAAATCATGCATTATGCGGGAAAACTCGTCACGACCGGGCAGGACATCGAAAAAGAATTCGGCGTGCCGATTATCAACAAGCGTATTTCCGTTACGCCGATCAGTCTGGTGGCAGAGGCAAGCGGGGAGCAGGATTTTACCGAATGGGCGGTGACGCTGGATTCCATCGCAAAGGAACTGAACGTCGATTTTGTGGGCGGATTTTCCGCGCTCGTGCAGAAAGGCATGACGCCCGGCGACCAAATTCTGATGCAGTCCATTCCGCACGCTATGGCAGTGACCGACCGCGTGTGCGCCTCCGTGAACGTGGGAACGACCAAAAGCGGCATCAACATGGATGCCGTAAAAATGATGGGCGACATCCTGAAAAAGACTGCCGAGGCGACCAAAGACCGCGACAGCCTGGGTTGCGCGAAAGTGGTGGTGTTCTGCAATGCGCCGGAGGACAATCCGTTCATGGCGGGCGCGTTCCACGGTGTCGGCGAGGCAGAGGCGGTCATCAATGTGGGCGTTTCTGGTCCCGGCGTTATTCTTGCCGCTGCCCGCGAGTACAAAGGCCAGCCGATTGACGTGCTTGCCGACGGCATCAAGAAAATGGCATTCAAGATTACGCGTATGGGGCAGCTCGTGGGAATGGAAGCGGCAGCCCGGCTTGGCGTGCAGTTCGGCATTCTGGATTTGTCGCTCGCGCCTACGCCCGCAGTAGGTGACAGCGTTGCGCGGATTTTGGAAGAATGCGGCATTGAGGGCGCGGGCGCACCGGGAACGACCGCCGCGCTCGCCATGCTCACCGACATGGTGAAGAAAGGCGGCGTTATGGCAAGCACGAGCGTGGGCGGCCTGAGCGGCGCGTTCATTCCCGTGAGCGAGGACGAGGGCATGATAAACGCCGTCAAGCAAGGGTCAATCAACCTTGAGAAACTTGAGGCGATGACCTGCGTCTGTTCCGTCGGTTTGGACATGATTGCCATTCCCGGCGACACTCCCGCCACCACTATCAGCGGCATCATCGCCGACGAAATGGCAATCGGCATGGTAAACAACAAGACGACCGCCGTCCGCCTTATTCCCGCGCTCGGAAAAAAAGCCGGCGAGTGGGTAGAATTCGGCGGCCTGCTCGGCGGAATGCCCGTTATGAGCGTAAGCCGCTTCGGCTGCGCCGACTTCATCAACCGTGGCGGTCGCATCCCCGCACCCATACACAGCTTTAGGAATTAGAAGGCGGTTACGGATATTATTTTTTCATTGCGGTCATGATTTTTTCTATAAAATGCGGCACAACCAGCCCCGCGCTTTCAGCAACTTTTTGTCATATTCCCTAAACTATTTTTCTGCCGCGCCGATACTCTCACTAGGAAAAAACGGGGAGAAGCGAGGTGCATTATGGGAAACGCAATTTCTATGAACGCATACAGCTACAATAATTTTGTCTCCGGCGCGGGCGGAAAGCTTTATGTTCCCGTCAAGCCGTCTTCTGTCGTGTACGCGCAGTTCGACCATATCTCTGGCGTTGCCGCCGAAGCGAATCAGGACGGCATTTCCATCACCAAAATTCAGATTCTCAACTCGCTCATCAATCAGATGGTCACGATGAAGCATTCGCCGGACGCACCGACGACGGCAAACATACCCGACGGACAGGTGGACACGCTGATCGAACAGTACCAGACCCGGCTCCACACTGCCATGCAGACGGCGCAGGTATCGGGCTATGGACTGGCAGGCGTAATGCCGGAAGCAGGCGCACTGTTCAGCGTGAGCGTCTAATCGGCGCAAACTGTCCTGCCGACGAATGCGCAGAGGGAAGCTGCATGAATTCGTTTTTTGACAAACTGAAAGATTTTTTCAGGGAAGGCATTCGGCGCATACGCGAGGTGGCGAACGCGGCGGCGGACAAAATCGACGAAACTGCCGAAGAACTGTCACGGCGAATCAACGCTGCTGTTGCGGGCATGAAGAAAACGGCGGCGGACGCATTCCGTTCGTGCAAGAATGCATTCAAACGCCCGGCAGGAACGGCGGATTCCGGCACAGGCCAAACGGGCGCAAATGACGGCACAACGTCCAGGCAATCAGCGGAGCGGGAATCGGAATCCCGCAACGGCGAAAACGACGGCGCACGGCAGACGGAATCATCTGGCGCGGCAAAATCAGCGACGGACGGCGCAGGAGTTCAGCACGAACACGGCGGGCGGCATCACCATACCAAAGCGCGGCGTATTCTCGTTTTTGTCGTGGATTTTTTGGCGGGGCTGCTGTTCTTCTCTGCCGTCGTCATCGCGGTCAAGCCGCAGTTGCTGGG
>CAZSOK010000115.1:4710-6019 GCA_964608445.1 uncultured Treponema sp.
GATTCAAATCAAAGTAAGTCAAACCATTCCGCCAAAACTAAAAATCGCCCGGAATGTTTTTGTCGCGCTGTTCCTTGCGCTGTATGTCGTGCTGAAAATCGTCGTCGTGCTGCTCGCAAAAAGCCCGGTCTCACAGAAAACCGTGTCCGCCCTGATGATTGCCTTGACGATCCTTGCCTGCGCATTGCTGGCGGATAAGTTCTGGATTTTTACGGCAATCTGCCTCATCGCAAGTTTTGCATTCGCCTTTTCCTGCGGATTTCCGGCGCGGACGATTTTCAGGAAGTTCGCCGTCTTTGCCGTCATCGCGCTGTGCTGTTATGTGGAGGCGCATATCCTGGCGGATTACGCTGGCTGCCGGGAAACACTGCACGAAATGAGAAAAGCTCTCGTCCAGTTCGGAGAAAAGACTGCCGCATTCCTCATGGCGCTCAGGTTTCCCTTGCAGGCATAAGCCAGGCGTTCTGCCGCTACAGCCGCGTTTTCAGTTCCGCAAGCGGTATGCAGGTGATTCCCATATTCTTCATGTCAAAGATGTTCGCCTCGGCGACTTCCGGGGTTTTTGCGGAGCATGCGTCGGTGCAGACGATGGTGTCGTAATCGTAGCTCATCGCATCGACGGCGGTGCCGCGCACGCAGTTGGGATATTGCGTTCCCGCGATGACCACGGTTTTTACGCCGAGCCGACGCAGCACCAGGTCGAGTTCCGTCTGGAAAAAGCCGCTGTTGCGCCGTTTGCTCACGATGATGTCGCCCCGTTGCGGCGCAAGTCCTTCCACGATTTCCCAGCCTTTCGTTCCCGGCACGCAGTAGCCCTGCTTTCCGTCGGTGAACAGCGGAACACGCGGCATGTCCACGTCGCAGCCGGAATAGCGGTGCTCGCGGATTACATGGACGACGTGCCAGCCCTTTGCCCGCCCGTGCGAAAGCAGATCCTGTATCGTCGGGATGGTCGCCTGCGCCCCGGCCACACACAGCACCGCCCCCGGAAGCACGAAGTCGTTCTGCATGTCGATGACCAAAATGGCGATGTCCGATTTCGCATTCCCGCCGTCTGCGCTGACATTCGTGCGTCCTGACATACCGAACGATTCGTTTTGGGCAGCATCGGCGGTACTAGCAACTGATTTTTTCGAGCAGCCACAAACGGCAAAGGCACAGAGGGCTGCGGTTCCGAGCAATGTCCAATACTTTATCATAAAGGTTACCTCACTTGCATAAAAAATGCCAGTCGTCCCGCTAGCAAGGAAGACTGGCATCATTGTCATGCACCGTCATAGTATATTTTCTAAAACGGCTTGTCAATACG
>CAZSOK010000116.1:0-5954 GCA_964608445.1 uncultured Treponema sp.
GTAAAGGCGGGGCAGACTTCTTGCACGCACATGACTGCTGACGAACTGAAGACACGCGGGCTTCCCGGACATATCGCAATTATCATGGACGGGAACGGCCGCTGGGCAAAGCAAAGAGGAATGCCGAGGACGGCAGGTCACAAAGAAGGGCTGACGGCGGCGAAGAAAATCGTCGCGGCGGCAGCGTCTCTCGGCATCGCGTATATCACGCTCTACACGTTCAGCACGGAAAACTGGAAACGCGCGCAGGAAGAAGTGGGCTATCTGATGGGCCTTATCAAACGGCATCTGCGCGCCGAATTCGAATTCTACAAAAAAAATGGCATCAGAATCGCACACATCGGCAATTTGACCGGTCTGCCCCCTGACGTGCAGGCGGAAGTCATCAAGGCACAAGAGGACACGGCGCATTTTACAGGGACGACGTGCGTACTGGCAATCAACTACGGCGCGCGCGACGAGCTGACCCGTGCCGTCACATCGCTCGCCGAAAAAAACATCGCAATTACCGAAGCGTCAATCACGGGCGCGCTCGACATCGTGCCTGACGTGGATCTGCTCATCAGGACGGGCGGCGAACAGCGGCTGAGCAATTTCTTGCTCTGGCAGGCAGCCTATGCGGAATTCATCTTTACAGATACGCTTTGGCCGGACTATAATAGGGAAGAGTTTTTTGGTCATATAGAAGCATTCCAGAAAAGGAGCAGACGGTTCGGTGCCGTGCCGGATCAATAGGCTTATGAGTACAGTTACGCAGAGATTATTGGTATTTTTTATCGGTATTCCGGTCGTCATCACGCTGGTGTGGCTTCCCTGTTATAATCACCTTGCCATGCATCTGCTTGCGCTGTGCGCGGCATTCTTTGCGGCGAACGAACTGCTCGCGATGCTGGGAAAGACCTACGCCGTGCAGCCCAAGCAGCTCGTCTTGCCGTTAGTTTCGGCGCTGCCGGTCATGGGCATCCTGTGCGCGCTTCTTGCATGGGACTTATGCTACATTGATTTCACGTTTGTCGCCGCCGTGCTGATCGTGCTGTCATTCGAGACGCTGACCGCGCAGACGTTTGCGCAGTCGAACGTGCGTATCGCCACGTCAGTGTTCGTCATCCTGTACTGCGGTTATTTTTTCAGTTTTGTCTCCAAGATGACGCTGTTCCCCTCCGCGACGGCGTACATCGCGTTCTTCCTGCTCTTCGTGTTCATGTGCGATTCGCTCGCATGGTTCTTCGGCGTGCTGTTCGGCAGGAACAACAAAGGTTTCTTCAAGGCAAGCCCGAACAAGAGTCTCGCCGGATTTGCGGGCGGCATCGCAGGAGCGGTGGCAGTCGGGCTGATTGGTCATTACCTGCTGCCGAAATACAGCGGCATCGTGATTTTCGGCGGCGCGCCGTGGAAAGCCGTCGTCCTTGGCGTTCTGATGGGATGCTCGGCGATTATCGGCGACCTGACGGAATCGGTCCTGAAACGCTCCGCCAACGTAAAGGACAGCGGAAAACTGATACCCGGACGGGGCGGCATGCTTGACTGCGTGGACAGCATCGTATTTTCCGCACCGATTTATTACTGGCTTGTCAGCATTCTTTACCATCCTGCGGTTTAACATGCAGTGCGCACGGAAAAAAGTGCTGGTGCTCGGCGCGACCGGCTCAATCGGCACGAGTACGCTCGACATCATCAGGAACCAGAGCGACCGCTTTTCCTGCTGCGGGCTGACGGCTCACCGTAACCGGGACGAACTGGAACGCCTTGCGGCAGAATGTGGCGCACCATGCTCGCTTACGGCAGAGGAAGGCACGGACGGCATCAGGAAACTCATCGAGCAGGCAAAACCAGACATCGTGGTGAACGGCATCGCCGGAAGCGCGGGGCTGGTTCCCAGTCAGCTCGTGCTTGAGGCGGGCGTTGACCTTGCCCTCGCAAACAAAGAGACAATCGTCATGGCCGCCCCGCTGATGTCCGCACTCGCAGCAAGGCATCATTGCAAGATTATCCCCGTGGACAGCGAGCATTCGGCGATTTTCGCGCTGCTGCGACACTGCGGGCGCGAGAACGTGGAGAAACTCATCATCACCGCAAGCGGCGGTCCGTTCCGCACTTGGACGAGCAGCCAGATTCAAGGCGCGACGATTGACGACGCGCTCAGGCATCCGACCTGGCACATGGGGAAAAAAATCACCGTGGATTCCGCCACGATGGGAAACAAGGGGCTGGAAGTGATTGAGGCACGGCGGCTGTTCGGTTTTCCGGCGGACGACATTCAGGTGGTCGTGCATCCGCAGAGCATCGTCCATTCGCTCGTGCGCACGACCGACGGCATTGTCTATGCGCAGTGCAGCGAGCCCGACATGAGGCATCCGATTATGCAGGCGCTGGACTATCCGCACGCGCGCGCGAATTTCATGCGCCCGTTCGACCTGACTGACACGGCGGACGGAACGCGGACGCTCACGTTCGAGAAGCCGCGGTACGACGACTTTCCCCTGCTCCGCCTCGCATTCGACGCGGCGCGGAATGACGATGCCTATCCGATTGCGTTCAACGCGGCAAACGAAATCGCGGCGTGGGCATTTATCGACGGGCATATCGGCTTTACGGACATCGCGCGCGTGGTGGAAAGCGTCATGAGCCATGACTGGTCGGGGGCAATACGCGACATGCCGGACGTGCTTGCCGCCGACACGGAAGCGCGGACACAAGCGAGAGCGGTATTGTGACGGTCATATACGGTCTGATTGCGCTGGGCGGCATTATTTTCATCCACGAAATGGGACATTTCATTGCGGCAAGGCTCTGCGGCGTGCGCGTGGAGGCATTCTCCCTGGGCATGGGACCGGTGCTGCTCCACAAAAACTGGCGCGGCACGGACTGGCGGATCTCGCTCATTCCGATCGGGGGCTACTGCGCGATGAAAGGCGAGCAGGATTTCGCAAAGGCCTACGACGACGGACTGGACGGCATCCCCGCCGAGGCAGACTCAATGTTCGGCGTGCGTCCGCTGTCGCGGGCGGCAATCGGCTTTGCCGGGCCGCTCGCAAACCTCTTGTTCGCCGTCCTCGCTTATTCGGTCGTGGCGATGACGGGCTACACCTATTATGCCGCCGGAAACCAAATCCGCCTTGCGCATGAAGCCTATCCCGGTGCCGAAAGCGCGGCCGCCGAAGCGGGACTGCAAAGCGGCGACACGATCCTGTCCATAAACGGGCAGGCCGTCACGGATTTCGCCGACATTGCCAGCATCGTCGCCCGGCATCCCGACGAAGACCTTGCAATAATCGTAGAACGCGACGGCAAAGCACTGCCCTACACCGTGCACACGATGATGGCGGAAAACGGCGCGGGAAAGCTCGGCGTGGTAGGCCATCCCGAATCGGTCGTGCGGCGGGAGGCAAGACGGTATGCGTTCTTCCCCGCGATCCGGCAGGGCATCAAAGAGACCGGGATGACGTTCGCGCTCACGGTCAAAGGAATCGGGCTGCTTTTCAAGGGCGCGAAAGTGAGCGAGACGGTGAGCGGACCGGCTCGGATCGTGACGATGCTCGGCGGCACGGTAAAGGACGGTTTCGGCGCGGGATTCCGCACGGGGCTTGCCGCGCTCTTGCAGTTCACGGCGATTATCAGCGTCTCGCTCTTTATGATGAACATGCTCCCCGTTCCCGTGCTTGACGGCGGGCTTATCTTTTTTTCGCTTGTCGAAGCGGTTTTCGGCATTTCTCTTTCCCCAAAACTGCGAATTCGTGTACAATATATCGGGCTTGCCCTGCTGGCGGCGCTGTTCGTCGTGGCAATGGCAGGCGACATTACCTATTTTGCAAGGATGTTCCATGAAAAATAAAGTATTCGGCATTGCCGCCGCGTTTTTTTCCGTGTACGCGCTCAGCGCGCAGTCGCATATTTCCACGCAGGCGCACCAGTCCCCCGTAACGGCGCTGGCTGCCCTCGCAAGCATGGACACGAGCGTGTTCAGCTCCGGCGCGGACGGTTTTTTGGTCAAATGGACGGACGACGGTCTGGGCGAGCATTACCAGCTGACCGAACTGACGGTAAAAATGATCGCGCGCAGCCCGAACGGGAACGACATCGCCGTTTATGAGACTGACGGCGCGACGATAAACCGCGTGACCATCTGGAACTGGCGCAACCTGACGCGCAAGTATTCGTTCCGCTTCTCAAACCCGATCACGTCGCTCGCCTTTTCGGCAAAGGGGACGTTCGTGCTGTGCGGGACGGCAGCCGTGAACGGCATCGTGTTCCTGAACGCGACGAACGGGAACATCGTGAACTCAAAGATTAAGGAAGATACCGGCGCGGTGAGCCTTGCGCACACGTCAAAGACGGAGAACACCGCCGTGCTCTACTCGCCGGCAGGAAGCCTGACGTACTACAACCTCAGGACCGGCGCGCGCAAGGCACGGTTCGCGGCGGAGAGAAACCTGAGCCAAGTCTGCATGTTCAACAACGAGGTGTTCATGGCGGGAACGAAAGGGAACAGCATTTACGTCCTGCAAGCGACCACCGGGCAGACCATTGCCCAGTACGGCGCGCAGAACCCGATCCTCATCGGCTCGAACGACCGCAGCGACCTGCTCTACCTCGTGCAGGAAAACCGCACGTTCACGCTCCACGCCATCGCCAACGACCGCAACAAAGCCGTCATCCGGCCGCAGACACTCGGCACGTTCGCCGGGCTCAAGCAGGACGAGACGCTGACGAGCGCGACCGTGACGGGCGGCATCGTCTACGCGGGAACGTCGCTCGGCAACGTGTACCGGTGCAGCATCCCCGAAGCCCCCGCACACGAGACGCTGTACCCGCTCACGGACAATATGTACGACTACATCAGCGACGTGGCGAGCGTGGGCGATGACTTTTATTTCCTCACGCCCCATGCCATTTTCCGCTCGTCCTACGACAACGGCATCGTGGACAAAAAAGGCGCGAATCCCGGACACACGAACCTGCTGACCTACGGGACGGGCGTCATCCTGTGGTCAAAGGAAACGAAAAAGCCGGTGCAGCTTCTGGACATAGCGACCGGGACGCTGACGACGCTCTTCACGCCGCAGATGAGCATACAGACCTTGCGCCGGTTTGACGACACGCTTATTTTCATTGAGGGAAACGCCACCGTGAACAGCTACGACATCGTGCAGAAAAAACGCGAGCAGCTTTATCTGGGCGCAAGCTTGCAGGATGCGTTGCAGACTTCGCCCAACGACCTGTACGTCGCAAAATCGAGCGCGACCACCCCGAACGTTCCCCTGCTGTACGTGAACGTGGCGACAAAAGAAACCGTGCCGCTCACCCTGCGCGGAAACATCGCCTATGCGCTCAGCTTTGACGCGAACGCCTCCGGCGATGCCCTGTACGGCGTGGTCATCGGCACGAACAACAACAAGACGACGACCTCGCTGTTCAAATGGAACATGAAAACCAAAAGTGCCAGCACGTTCCTGCCGATCACTGACGAAGACGGCGACTCGTTCACGTACCTGGCAGGCTCAGTCCTGTACACGTCAATCGGAAAAAGCCAAATGCACGGCTACAACCTGGGAACAAAACGCGATTTCACCTACAAGCGCAGCGCGTCCCTGCCGCTCAAACTGGCGCAGAACAGCACGCGCCTGGTGGTGCTGAACCGCGACGGCTCGATCAGCTGGTACAATCCCGCGCTCAGCGGCGTACTGGCAGACTGGTACCTGACGACCGACGAACAATGGTTTGAGTTCTAACGGGTCAGCCATCCGAAAAATCACGGCATCGGACAAAACCGGAGAACAATATGAAAAAGAAAATCTTCATCGCAATTGCCGCGCTCGCGCTGTGCGCGCTGTACGCGGCGCGAGAAAATGTGGCGGACATGGCGAAGCTGCTCATCGAAGCGGGCGCGAAAGTGAACGCGAAGAATAATTATGACAAGACCGCGCTGATGTTCGCGGCGGAAAGCGATGCGACGG
>CAZSOK010000117.1:0-5938 GCA_964608445.1 uncultured Treponema sp.
ATTTTGTCGCTCAAAACGAACGCAAACTCGATCACCTGCGTAAGCGGATAAATTACCGCCGTAAAGAAAAGGTTTCCCATGGTCAGTACGATTATAGGAAAAAACAGCAGGATTGTCCATTCGTGAAGATACTCCTGCCATTCCGCGCCCCAATCCCAATCGTCTCCCATTTCCGGCTTCTTGCAGGCAATCCCGTTCTTGTCGCCGTGCTTTGCTTGTCCGCTCCGCGTTCCTTGCTTACACCAAAAATAAAACTTGTCGCTCCAAATTTTGGAGTAGCAACTACCAAATTCTGGAACGACAACTACAAATTTTGGAACAGCAAGTAATAAACTGTGAAACGGCAATACATCATCTCGCGTAGGCACAGGCTTGAAGATAGTATCCCCGCACGGTAACCTTTCGCCCAAACCGTTTCTTTATCTATATAACTCTGAACATTCCCACTGCATACAGGAGATTTTCATGGAAAAATGTACGATGCGTGCCGCCATGGCACGGTTTGTTTGGGCGGGTGCGTGTCTGCTCGCGCTGGCTTCTTGTACAAAAAACAGCGTCGGTGGCATGGCAAAAGCCACGGTGATGCAGAATGCGTCGGCAAAGTTACGGGCAAGCCGGGCAGCAATGACAGAAGCCTCAATGGATGTCATGGACATGGCGGTAGAAATGGAAAGCCCCGTTCCAGCCCCGGCGGCGGGCAACGAATCCGGCGCAAATGCCGGGCAGGAGCGCAAAATCATCTATAGCGGCAACCTCCAGCTGGAAGTGCGGAATCTTGGCGAGGCAAAAGAAATGGTTGAAAGTTGGGTCAAACGTTACGGCGGATACATTTCCAACTCGTCCGAAAGTGAGACTTCGGCAAACATCACGGCGAACATTCCGAGCGCGTCATTCGCACAGGCAATGGAAGAATGCGGAACGTTCGGTCGCCTCAAATCAAAGAACATCTATACCGACGACGTGACCGAGCGATTCTACGACCTCAGCACGCGCCTTTCCACGCGCAAAGTGCTGCTCGAACGGCTCAAAGCTTACCTTGCCACCGCAAAAACGATGCAGGAACTGCTGCAAATCGAAACAAAAATCAACGACGTAACGGCGGAACTAGAACGAATGCAAGGGCAGATGAACCGCCTTTCAACGCAAATCGACTTTTCGCAGATTTCTGTTTACCTGGAGCTTCCCGTAAATCAAAACAGCCGCGGCGGCTTTGTCCTGCCGAGCATACGGACGGCGGCGCGGGAATTCATCGGTGACGTGGCGCGTTTCTTCGTGGCGTTCGGTTTTGTCGCGCTTAAAGTCGTAGTGTTCGGCGTTCCTTGCGTGTTGTTTCTCATGCTGCTGTTCTGGCTTTCCGTGGGCAAAGTGGGACTGTTGCGGCGGCTGTTCGCGCGGATTCGGGCGGAAAAGTAGCGGCGGCACTTGCAAAAACCGCTTCTTTTCTCTATGATTCGTGCGGAGAGTTTATACCCCGACGCTTGCGTCGAGGTAGGTTGATTGCGAAAATTTCTACTATAATAATAACAGGAGATTTCTATGAAACGATTTGCGGCACTCGCCCTTGCGGCGGCATCATGCGGACTCTTGGTTTCATGCGCTTCCAAAACGGCGAAGGTGGATGCGCGCGGCGACTGGGAACTGGTCTCTTTTGAAAAAGACGGGGCGGAAGTCGCCATCGTCACGGCGACGCTTTCCGTTACGGACAAAGGTGCGGGCGAATACGGCATTGCGGGGTTTTCCGGCGTGAACAATTACATGGGAAGCCTGAACGCAAACGGAAACAAAATCACGTTTGCGCCAAATCTTGCCTCCACGCGCATGGCAGGACCGCAAGACGCAATGGAATTTGAGACGCAGTACCTTGCATTGCTCGGCACTGCGGACACCTGGAGCGTGACGGATTCCGAACTCGTGCTTTCCGGCGGAACGACAACAGCCCGATTCGTGAAGAAAAGCCTGGTCGGCACGTCATGGCAACTTGCTGCGGCGAATACAGGCAATGCGGTCGTTTCGCAGCCGGAGACCATCGTGCTAGCGTTCAGGGAAGACACAGCGCAGGGATTCACGGGAATCAACTTCCTCCTGAACCTTGGCTATACGGCAGACGAAAAGACACACGCACTTTCATTCTCCGGGGGAGAGCTCACGGAGCGCGCAGGGTCGGAAGAAGAAATGGCGACAGAACAATTGTTCATCGACAGTCTTTTCAAGACGGCTTCATACTCGCTCAACGGCGACGGGCTGACGCTGTATGACGCGGACGGCACGACACTGTTGCACTTCGCACAAGCGCAATAACACAGCACATCAAAAACAAACGCCGGCGCAAATTCCTGCGTCGGCGTTTTTGTCAGCATGATTTAAGATTCACCAATGGCAAAACGTTTCCAATCGTCGCCCGCATCGCGTTCGTGGACGCCGTTTTGTATCGGAATGCTGGCTTCCTGCACGCTGTCCGCACGCCCCGAAACAAGCGGATGCCAATCCGGCAGCGGGCGTTTGTAATAACGCAGGCGGTAGGCGCACGTTTGGGGAAGCCAGTCGCATTTGCCCACATTGTTTTTCGTCAGACGAACGCAGTCCTTGTTCAATTTAAAGCGGTCGGTATATGCAGTGCATCTTCCCGTCCGCACGTCAAGCAAGTCGCAGGCAATGCGCGTCGCGACGATTTTCTCACGTTTTCCGCGTCCGACGACGAACGTTCGGTAGCAACATCTTCCGCAGCCGTCGCACAGGCGTTCCCATTCATCCGCAGTCAGCTCCGCAAGCGGTTTTGTTTCGTAAAAACTGGCAGAATCCATGGCATCATACATAACGAACGGTAGTTACAAAACTGCCGTTCGTTATCTTTCTTCCTCGTATTTTGCCTCAAATTCGTCGCGCTTGGCAACAAAAAAATCGCCTTTATTGCCACGCACCACGTAATCGCCGATTTCCGCAGGGACGATGTGATGCATCGTCTTTATTTTAAGCACGGCATCGAAGGTTTTGCCGTCATGGTTGGTGTCCGCGTAGTCAAACAGCGCGAACTGCCGCGCAAACGCCTTTACGTCCTCCTGATTTGCGCCGTCCCACTGCACTGCCTCGACGGTTTCTTTCCGACGATATTTCATCGCTTTGTCTCCATATAATTATCATGCGTTCAACAGTTTGTCTGCCAACGCTTCCAATTGCCGCACCGTCTCATCGGTCATCGCAATCTTTACGGTCACGCACGTGTCCACAATCGTGATGTCCTTGCATTTGGCGAACATTGCCGTCATACATTTTGCCGCCATCGGTGCCCAACAGCCGTTTTCAATGAGCGCGACCGTGCGCTTCTGATAATTCCGCGCCGTCAGATGCTCGATGAATTCGCGCATGGCGGGGAACACGTCGCCATTGTACGTGGTAGTGGCAAGCACGAGCGAGCCATAACGGAACGCGTCTTCCACGCACTCGTAGGTATCCGCGCGGGCAAGGTCAGAAATCGCCACTTTGGGACAGCCTTTCGCCTTCAGAATCTCTGCCAGTTTTTCCGCGACCTGCTTGGTGTTTCCGTACACCGACGTGTAGGCAATCGTCACGCCCTCGCTTTCCACGCCATAGCTCGACCAGGTGTCGTAAGTCTTCAGATAATACGCAAGGTTTTCGCGCAGAACCGGGCCGTGGAGCGGCGCAATCACGCTGATGTCAAGCTTTGCCGCCTTTTTGAGTACCGACTGCACGTCCGCGCCGAACTTGCCGACAATGCCAAAATAATACCGCCGCGCCTCGCACGCCCAGCCTTCGGGGTCGTCATAATCGTTCGCGCCGAATTTGCCGAATCCGTCCGCGCTGAACAGCACCTTATCCTTGGTGTCATACGTAAACAGCACTTCGGGCCAATGCACGCACGGCGCGCCCACAAACTGCAACGTGTGCGCGCCCAGCTCCAATGTTGCGCCTTCGGCGACGACTACCTGCCGATCCGCAAAATCCGTGCCGAAATAATGCTTCATCATCATAAACGCCATTTTTGAGGAGACGATTTTTGCGTCCGGGTATGTCTCAGCGAACCGCTTGATGTTCGCGCTGTGATCCATTTCCATGTGCTGCACCACAAGATAATCCGGCGATTTTCCCTCCAGCACCGACGCAACGTTCGCAAGCCACTCGTCGCCAAACCGAGCGTCCACCGAATCCATGACCGCCGACTTTTCGTCAATGATGACATACGAATTGTATGCCATGCCGTGGGGAACGACAAACTGCCCCTCAAAGAGGTCGATTTCGTGATCGTCAACGCCGACGTATTTGATCGTATCGCTTATCTGCATGATATTCTCCATATACATTTTCTGATTTTCATAGTATACTAAAGTCACAGTTTTTTCAATTATAGAGGTATTCCATGAGCAAAATTGCCATCAGAATTAACGCGGCGGATGTAGTCGCGGTCGCGCTCCAGCCGCTTTCCAAAGGAACGCAGGTCACGCTTGAGGCAATGGACGACGTGCCGGAAGTCGTCGTGACGTTGCAGGAAGATATTACTGCGGGACACAAATTCGCAATCAAAGAGATAAAGAAAGGCGAGCCAATCATCAAATACGGCTATCCGATCGGCGAGGCAACGGAAGACATTGCGACGGGAATGCACGTGCATACGCACAATATCCACACGCTGCTTTCGGGCGAACTTGCCTACACTTACGACGGCGCAAAAGCAAAAGCCGCCTACGACGCATGGTACAAGGACACCGAAAAACTCCGCGCCAACGTGCCGACCGTCAACGTGTACAAGCGCAAAGACGGACGCGTGGGAAGCCGCAACGAAGTGTGGGTCGTCCCGCTCGTCGGCTGCGTGAACAAAATTGCGGAGACGCTCGCAGCCTGGGCAAACGCGCAGTTCTGTGGCGGCGAACCAAAGCCGAACGAACAGGGCGGACTGGAAGGATTTTTCACCTGGACGCATCCTTACGGCTGTTCGCAGATGGGCGGAGACAAAGAGACCACGGCGACCATCCTTGCCGATTTGGTCCATCACCCGAACGCGGGCGGCGTGCTCGTCGTCTCGCTCGGCTGTGAGGAAAACAACATTCCGTATTTCAAGGAATTCCTGGGCGCATACGACGAAAACCGCGTCAAATTCATGGTCACGCAGAATTTTGAGGACGAGCTTGCGGAAGGCAAAAAACTGCTGGCCGAGCTTGCCGAATACGCGGGCGCATTCAAACGCGAACCGGCTCCGCTCACCGACATCGTGCTCGGCATGAAATGCGGCGGCTCGGACGGCATGAGCGGCATTACCGCGAACGCGCTCATCGGACGCATTTGCGACGCGATGACCGGCATGGGCGGGCGCGTCATGCTCACCGAAGTCCCCGAAATGTTCGGCGCGGAGCAGATGCTGATGAACCGCTGCGTGGACGAATCCCGCTTTGACAAAACCGTAAGCCTCATCAACGGATTCAAAGGCTACTACGCGCGCCACAACCAAGTCTGCTACGAAAATCCCTCTCCGGGAAACAAGGCGGGCGGCATCACCACGCTGGAAGACAAATCGCTCGGCTGTGTGCAGAAAGGCGGCAAAGCACCCGTCACCGGCGTACTGAAATACGGCGAACGCCTCACCGAAAAAGGACTGACGCTCCTTGAAGGACCGGGCAACGACATCGTATCGACCACGGGCATGACCGCCGCCGGCGCGAACATTATCCTGTTCTCAACCGGGCGCGGCACGCCGCTCGGCGCGCCTGTTCCCACCGTCAAAATCGCGACCAACCATCCGCTTGCCCAGAACAAGCACGGCTGGATCGACTTTGACGCCGCCGATGTCCTTGACGAACCGAGCGACACCGTGCGCGACCGCCTGCTGCAACTGATTATCGACATCGTTTCCGGCAGAAAAGTCACCAAAAACGAAAAGAACGGCTACCGCGAAATCGCCATTTTCAAAGACGGCGTAACGCTGTAAAAA
>CAZSOK010000118.1:0-5938 GCA_964608445.1 uncultured Treponema sp.
TTGCCTTTCTGTGCCAGCGTTTTGCGCGGAGTGGAAATAAACGGTGCTTTCCGCTATACTGTCCCTATGAATTTGCAGGACAGGGGGTTGCGGGCGTATCGCAACATGGCGAAGTCCGACGGCGATCGGGCAAAGGACGCTGACGCGCGGCGGCTGTACCGGGGAAGCACGATAAACGGCACGGTGTCGGACGCGCTGGCGGATCGGACGGCGGAAAAGGCTTTGGCGCAGGGCGGCCTGCTCAAAGTTCCCGCGCGGACGGCGGACGGCAAGGAAAGCGTCTACCGCCGCGTGGCGAAATTCCTGCTGCTGATCGGTGAGAACGAGGCGGCGAAGATCATGCCGCATCTGGGCGAGGCGCAGATCGAGAAAATCGTGCCTGAGCTGGCGTCAATCCGGCGGGTCGAGCCGGAAGAGGCGGAGGCGATCCTTGCGGAATTCCAGTCGCTCATGCAGAAAGCGCGTGAGGACGGCGGCGTGGAGACGGCGCGCGCGATGCTGGAGAAGGCGTTCGGCGCGGAGAAGGCGGCGGCGGTGCTGCAAAAATCCGTGCCGTTCGCCGACGGAAAGCCGTTCGAGTATCTTTCCGAGGCGGACTCGGAGAAAGTCGCCCTGCTGCTGCGGGACGAGGGCGGCGCGGTGCGCGCGCTTGTCCTGAGCCACCTTCCTGCCAGGACGGCAGCCGCCGTGATTACGGGACTGGACGACGGCGAAAGGAAGGATGTCGTCATGCGGCTTGCCCGGCTCAAGACGGTCAGCCCCGACGTGGTGCGGCGCGTGGACGCGGCGATGCGCGAAAAACTCAACGCGCTTGCGGTGGAGCAGTCGGACGGCATTGACGGCCGCGCCGCGCTCACGCAGATACTCAAGCAGCTGTCGCCCGGTGACGAGGAAGCCATCCTTTCGCGCCTGTCGGAGCAGGATCCCGACCTTGGCGCGGACTTGCGCGAGCGGCTCTTTACGGGCGACGACGTGCTGCGCGCGGACGACCGCTACGTGCAGGGACTCCTGCGGACGATGAGCGACGGCGACCTTGCGCTCCTGATCGCGGGGAAAGACGACGGCTTCCGCCGGAAAATCCTGGGCAACGTGAGCCAGAACCGCGCGGCCATTGTCCTGGACGAGGAGCAGGCAAGAAAGCCGATGCGCCGCAGCGACTGCGAGCGGGTCACGTCGCAGTTTTTCACCACGTTGCGCCGCGCCTGGGAGGACGGCGCGATGGTCATCAAAGGACGGGACGATGAAATCTATGTCTGAGACGAAAACGAATCTGAAAGCGGGCGGCACGCACGGCGCGTTCTCCGTCCTGAGCGTGTTTGCGGTGGCGGACTACCACGCGGTCGGCATTCACCTGCGGCATGAGAGCGGGCTTGAGGTGTTCCACTTGCTGAACGACGACGAGGAGAATCTCTTCGCGTTCGCGTTCCGCACGCCCAACCCGAAGGCGGACGGCGCGGCGCATATCCTTGAGCATTCGGTGCTGTGCGGATCGGAGCGTTTCCCGCTCAAAGACCCGTTTATCCGGCTGTCGAACCAGAGCGTCAAGACATACCTGAACGCGATGACGTACCCCGACCGCACGGTGTTCCCCGCGAGCTCGATGGTCAGGGCGGATTATTTCAACCTGATGGGCGTGTACGGCGACGCGGTGTTTTTTCCCCGGCTTGACCCGGAGATTTTCATGCAGGAGGCGCACCGGCTGGAGCTGGACGAAAACGGCGCGCCGTCGGTGCAGGGCGTGGTCTACAACGAGATGAAGGGCAGCTATTCGTCGTTCGAGAGCGTCGCGGCGGACATCGCGTCGGCCAGCCTGCTGAAAGGCAGCGTGTACGAAAAGGATTCCGGCGGCGACCCGCTGGAGATTCCCTCGCTCACGCACGACGATTTGGTCGCCTTCCACCGGCGCTGGTATCGTCCCGACAACTGCCTCGTCTTCCTGTACGGCAACATTCCCACGGAGACGCAGCTGGATTTCTTGCAGGAGCAGTTCCTTGACCGCCTGCAACGGCAGTATCCCGCGCGGACGACGGCGGAAGCGCGGCAGTCGCTGGTCGCGTCGTTCGTGCAGTCCGTCACGCCCGCGCCCGTCACCGGACCGCTGACGGTGTACGGCGAAGGACCTGCGGGCGGGGAGGAGTCGGGCAAGCGCACCGTGCTGGTCAGCTGGCTGTTCGGTCCCTGCCCCGATGCCGGGACTTCGTTCGCGTACCAGGTGCTCGCGGGCATCCTGCTCAACCATGACGGCTCGCCCCTGCAAAAAGCCCTGCTCGAAAGCGGCCTGGGCGAGGACATCGCGCCGCAGACGGGCTTGGACGGCTCGCTGTACCAGTATATGCTGACGGTCGGCCTGCGCGGCGTAAAAAAGGGCAGCGAGCGGCGCGTGCAGCAAGTCGTGCTCGACACGCTTTCCGCGCTTGCCAGGGACGGCATTCCGCAGGCTGACATTGACGCGACGCTGATGAGCATGGAGTACGCGCAGTGCGAGATCAAGAGGGCGCATGGTCCGTATGCGCTGCGCCTGATGAGCCGACCGATATACGCGTGGCTGTACGGGCATGACCTGCAAAAATCGTTCCGCCTGCGCGCGACGTTTGACCGCATCGCGCAGGAAATCCGCGCGCAGAAAGGCTACCTTGAGCGGCTGATTACGGAGCTGCTTCTGGAGAACAACAAACGCTCGCTCGTGGTGGTCACGCCGACAAAGGCGTACACGCGCCGCCGCGAGAAAGCCGAGCAGAAACTGATTGCCGCCCTGCTGAAACAGACGGACGCGGCTGCCGTGCGCGCGGCGAACGAACGGCTTCACGCGTTCCAGTGCAGGAGCGAGGATGATTCATGCCTGCCGCACATCAAGCCGGCGGATTTCCTGAAGGACGGCTCGCCGCTCGTGGACGTCATCGCGACGGACATCGGCACGGTGTCAGGCACGGACGGAAAGCCGATCCCGCTGTTCACCAACTGCGAGCATACCAACGGCATCGTCTACGTTGACATCGGCTTTCCCACGGACGTGCTTTCCGCGCAGGACTATCCGCTTCTGCCGGTCCTTGCCGAAAGCGTGACCGAGGTGGGCTGGGGCGGCTTGGACTGGTCGCAGGCGGCGGAGCAGACGGCGCTGCACACGGGCGGCATTTCCGTGAGCCTGCTCGTGTCGGACACGGGCGAATCCGCGCGGACGAAAAAAATTGCCGCCGGGCGCACGGCATGGGTCAGCCGCGAATGGCTGGTCTACCGCATGGGAATGCTCGAAAAAGAATGCGGGCCTGCGCTCGGACTGCTTGCCGACTGCATCGCGCAGACGGATTTCCGCGACACGAAACGCTTGCAGGACATCATCAATGAGCTGCGCAACGACATCGACGCGACGGTCATTCCCGACGGACACGACTATGTTTCGCTCCGTACCAGGCGGACCGTCTCACGCACCAAAGCCGTGGACGAAATCTGGAACGGGCTGACGCTGCTGTTCACGCTCCACCGGCTGCCGAAAGACAATGCGGCGGCGGTCGCGGAGCGGCTTCGCGCGCTGTTCGCCGCTGTCAAGGCAGGCGGCGCGTTCGTGCACGTCACGGCGGAGGCGGGCGGCATCGCGCTCGTAAAAGAACGGCTTGCGGATTTCGTTCGTCGCGCGGGATTGCAGTCGCTCAAGCCGCCTGCGGCGGCGGACGCGGCATCGTTCGTCGCGCTGACCGACCTGGGGGCGGACGGGACGGAGGTGCTGACCGCCGCGTCGCAGGTGGGATTTGCGGCGCAGTGTACGCCCTGCTCGCCGTATGGCACGAAGGAAGCCGCGCTGGAAGAAGTCTGCGCGCACTGGCTTTCCAACACGCTCCTGTGGGAAAAACTGCGCACGGTTGGCGGCGCATACGGCGCGTTCTGCTATACCGAGCCGCTTTCCCGGTCGCTCGTGTTCAGCACGTACCGCGACCCCACGCCGCATAAATCGGCGGACGTGTTCGATGCCTGCCTTGAGGAGTGCGCGCGGCTGCTGCTCGACGCGGAGGAGGTGGAGCGCGCCGTGGTCGGGGCGTATTCCGGGAATATCCAGCCGCGCTCGCCGCACGGACGCGGGGCGACGGGACTGCTGCGCATGCTGTATGCCGTGAGCGACGAGGACCGTGAGGAAAAAGTGCGCGCGATGCTGTCCGCCACGCCGCAGGAATTGCAGGCGGCGTTCGTCCGCCTGGCAGAATTCGCGCGGGGGCAGAAGCAACGCGCAATAATTTGCGGAAATAACGGCATGGGGACTGGAAAAACTATCCGATTGCCTGTATAATATGATGATATGGGACGTTTCGGATCAGCAGCTGAAACGGATGCGGTGTCTGCGGTGCCGCATTTTTAGGGAGGATTCCTTATGAGCAAAAAATACGATCAATGCGTGGAAATGTTGCGCCAGTTGGTTTCGGGCGTGCAGGGTGCGCCGTATCCGGGCGATACGTTCGACATGGAAGTGTACCAGATTTGGTACGAGCATATGCAGCGCGCCGCCGTGGAAAGTTTTGAATGGCTCGGCGACAATGCCCCCGAAGAAAAGACCGATTTCAACAAGGCACTCAAGCCGTTCTTCAACTGAGCGTCGGTGACGTTTTTTGGGTGATGCGCGGCGATTAGAAAGGGTTTCAGTTATGGCAAGGGCGAAAAAGTATCAGCGGTATGATCATTATTTGTTGCGCGGGAAATTGTGCCATAACGGTTTTGAGCGCTGGCGTTATGCGTTCGTCGGCGCAAGCAAGACGACGGGCGAGGAGCGCGCTTTTTTTGTCGAATTATATCTGGTAAATCCTGCCGTCTCTCCGAAAGAACCGGTGCTGGCGCAGAAATCCCGGCTCTCGCTGTCGGAGACAGACTTGCAGTATGCGCTTGCCGGGACGGTTTCTGCCCAGAACGCGGGCGCGGAGCTTGCCGTGCAGCCTTCGTATGCGCTGGTCAAGGCGGGCATGTTCGGGGCGGACGGCAAGCAGCTGAACGCCTTTTTTGCGCCGAGCAAGCTGTCATGGCATAAGAATGAGGCCGAATTCGTCGTGTCGAACTGCACGTTCGGCGCAGACCGGATGACGGGGGCAGTCCGCGTCGCGCCGTCAGAGATCCGCGAGCGTCCCGAAATGCTGTGCTCAAGCGGCGTGATGGACTGGGCATTGCGCTATGAGAAGGTCATCTCATCTGCGCCGCTGTACAAGAAGAAAGGGGCGGTTTGGATCGCGGGCGGCGCAAAGGCAGTGTTCGCGGGGGTCGTGCATATTGACGGCGTGGAGTACGTCGTTTCCCCGCGGAAATCATCGGGATACATTGACCGCAGCTGGGGCGGGACGCTCAGTTCCCCGTCGCTGCATATTTCGTCATCGAACCTGACGAGCCTCATCACGGGAAAGCCGCTTGCCTCATCGTGCTTTGCCATCAGCGGCGAATTTGATGGCGCGCTGAGACTGTACGTCAACCTTGAGGGCGACGAGCTGTGCATCCACCGAAAGTCCCTGTTCGACCGGTTCTCCGAAATCCATGACTGCTCGCCCATGCCGCCTGACGGTGACGGCGAAAAACTGCACTGGACGGTCAGCGTGCACCGCAAGCGTCTGGTGATTGACGTGGACATTTTCTGCAAGACGGCGGAAATGTTCGTGCGCGACTACGAAGCCCCCGAAGGCGAGCGCAAGCTGCTCAAAGTGCTCGGCGGCGGGACGGGATTTGGCGAAATCCGCGTCTACAAGAAACGGGGCAAAGACCTGGAGCTGCTTGAGCATGCCCAGGTGGCGGACGCGCTCTGCGAGTACGGTCAGGTCGAGGTCGTCGGCGCGTAGTTTGCTTGCATTCTTGTGGGCGCGAAAATGAAAAACAAAGTATTGCAGTTTTCCGCTTCATTTTTGGCATACAGGCGACGTGCAGGCAAAGAAGAACTGCAAGAGATATTCGATATGTTTTTGTTTAGGATGGGTGAAAG
>CAZSOK010000119.1:0-5732 GCA_964608445.1 uncultured Treponema sp.
GGCAGCATAACATCAAAGCCGGGCGGCGGAGAGGACGAAGCGTTCGCCAAAGCAATCCTTTCGTCCGCAAAATGCCGCGTCATGGTCGGCAAAAGCATCATCCCCTGCGGTAGAAACAGCATACTTTGAACCAATCGCCGGACAAAACTGCCCCGCACTGTCTTTGGCTACGGAGCAACCTGGTGCATGGAAATTCCGTTCATCATCTTTTTGGACGACAGCATATACCGGCTTGGCAGGATTGTCGTGGCACGGAGAACGTGAGGGATGGATCTGTTTCGCAACCTGCGTTGTTCTCCACCGACAAAGCCATATTTTCCCCCTTCCGACAAAAGCACAACATGACAACTCAATACCCATACCGCCGCCGCTTTGCGAGCAGAAAAAGGGCGGTCGTTGCGGTGCTGGCGAATTCGGCGGCGGGGCAGGACAACCAGATGCCGTCGGTGCCGAACAGGAGCGGGAGCAGCAGCACGGCGGCGCACTGGAACACGAACGTGCGCAGGAATGAGATCAGCGCGGAAGTCAGGCCGTCGTTGAGCGCGGTGAAGAATGACGAGCCGAAAATCGAAAAGCCCGACAGCAGGAACGAGAACGAAAAGATGCCGAACGCCCGCACCGTCTGTTCCAGCAATGCCGCGTCGTATCCCACGAAAATTCCCGCAAGCGGCCGCGCGAACACCCTGCCCGCCGCAAACATACACACCGCGCAGACGGCGACAATCGCCAGGCTCTTTTTGCGCAGCCCCCGCAATTCTTTGTGATCCTGTGCGCCGTAGTGGAAGCCGACAACCGGGGACGCGCCCACCGAATAGCCGATGAAAACCGCGTTGAAAATGAAGCCCACGTACATCAGCACGCCGTAGGAAGCCACGCCGTTTTCGCCCGCGTATTTCAGCAGCCGCACGTTGTAAAGCATGCCGACCACGGAAGCCGACACGCTGTTGACCAGCTCCGACGATCCGTTCGTGATCGTCTTTGCGAGCGCGGAAAAGTCGAGCCGGCATGTTCCCAGGCGCAGGGTACTCGCATTCTTCCGGGAAAAATAGACGATCGGGACAATGCCGCCCACGCCCTGCGCGATCGCTGTCGCAACCGCCGCGCCCTCAAGCCCCCAGCCAAATCCCGCCACAAACAGCGCGTCAAGCACCATGTTCGTGCAGCCCGTCGCGACCGTCACGAACAGACCGAGGTTCGTTTTTCCGGCAACGGCGAACAGGCACTGGAATTCATACTGCATGATGTACAGCGGAAGCGTGGCGCAGACAATCCGCCCGTACCGCACGCTGGCTTCCAAAAGATCGCCCTCCGCGCCCAAAAACGAGACGACCGCAGGCAGGGCAAAAAAACTCGCCGCCGCAATCATCGCCCCGCAGAATGCCGCCGCGTACACCACGAGCGAAAACGTTTCGTCCGCCTTCTTTTGGTCGCCCTCGCCGAGCGTCTTCGCAATCAGCGCGCCGCCCCCCGTTCCGAACAAAAAGCCCGCGCCGCCGAGCAGCATAAGCACCGGCATGATAAAATTGACCGCCGCAAACGCCGTCTTGCCCGTAAAGTTCGAGACGAACAGTCCGTCCACCACGCCGTACACCGACGTGAACACGAGCATGACGACCGACGGAAACGTAAAGCGCAACAGCCGCGCCATCGTAAAATGATCCGAAATCTGGACAGCGTTTTTTGCCATGCGGTCATCTCCTGTAGTCTTTCCTGATAAACGGCTCGTTTTTGTCCGTGTCGAGCAGCAGGGCATATTTCTCCGGGCGGCGGTATGCGTTCCCGTGGACTTCCCGCGCGCGGTACGCACGAAGCCGTTCTATATCAAGCGCGGCGACAAAGATTCCTTCCGATTCATCCGCCTGCAAAATGCAAGTGTCGCGTGACCCGCGCCGTTCGGGAAGATACGCAACCCCGTCAAACACGCTCGACCCGCCGTTGCAGTCCGGCACGGAAGCGGGATAATTGCAGGTGGCGACTGCCAGCATATTCTCATACGAACGCGCGCGCAGCTGGGCAAGGCGATTCAGCTCCATCGGGCAGGCGTTGGGAACGAGGATAAGCTCCGCGCCTTTCAGCATCAGAATCCGTGCGCTTTCAGGAAATTCCCGGTCATAGCATATCATCGCGCCGACTTTCACCGTTCCGCAGGCAGTATCAAGGTCCGCCACATAAAAATCATCGCCGGGCGCAAGATGCCGTTCAGCACCGAAATCGCAGGTATGCACTTTCGCATAGACAAACTGCCGCCGCCCGAACCGGTCGAACAGGACGAGCGAATTGCGGGGTGCGCCGCGGTATTTTTCAAGCAGCGTGATGCCGATGGCCATGCCAAGTTCCGCCGCAAGCGCACCGAACGCGCCCACAAAATCCCCGCCGGCAGGCAGCGCATCCGCCGTCCACTGCGCGGCAGGGCGCGCACAGATGTCATAGCCGTTGCTCCACATTTCGGGAAACAGCGCGATGTCCGCGCCGAGCGACTTCGCTTTCCTGCACGAGCCGATACCTTTTTTCAAGTTTTCCGCCGCCGTGCCGCACGGTGCAATCTGAAGCAGCGCGATGTTCAGCATGACTGTTTTTTCCTCCTGCCCGCACGATGCCGTCATCGTCTTTTTCTGCGTGCGGGGTAGTATTTATAGTATAATTCCGCAGAAAAGGCAAGGGGAGGAACGCAGTTTTCGCCCGCCGCAAGACGGCGGCAAATCCTTAATCTTCGGCTTTTTCGCTCCGGGAAGAAACGTATGCCAGGAACGCGCCGCCCGCAATGCACAGCGCACAGGCAATTCCTGCCGGAACAGAGCCGATTGCTTTCACGCCGGGGAACACCGTGACCGCCGAGCCGCACAGCAGCCCCAAAATCACGGCGTAGGTGTGGTTCGGGATTCTCTTTAGCAAAAAACTGATGAGTTTTGCGCCGGACAGCAGTCCCAAAATCACGCCGATGCCGTTCGGGAGCAGGAGCAGCAGCGCGTGCATGAACGTCTGCGGGCTGAACAACGCCGGAATGCTGGTGATGACAATGGTATACACGCCCATGATGAGCATGATAAGCGACCCAGAAATCCCAGGGACAATCATCACGATCGCGCCGAGGATTCCGGCAATAAAAATCCTGATGGCAAGGGGAACGGAGAGCGGCGGCAGGATGCTGCTTGCGACGGAAGAGCGGTCAACCGAGCCTTCGAGGTGCGAAAAAAACAGCAGCACGGCAAATCCCGCCACGGCACAGAGCGCAAGGGGAATGAAAAACGACGCGCCCGCCTTTTTTTCGTCCGGGACTTTCTTTGCGTAGCCGAAAATCAGCGGAATGCTTCCGAGGATAAGCCCGGTAAAGACGCAGTTCGTCTGGACGGGAAAGTGCGCGTACAGGAACGAAATCAGCTTGCTGAACAGAAGGACTCCCGCCGCCATTCCGGCAAGGAGCGGAATAAGGAACGGCAGGTTTTCCCGCAGCCGCTTCACGTTCAGCGTGATTGCGTTCACGAATTTGTCATAGATATTAAAGACGACGGCAAGCGTTCCGCCGGACACGCCGGGAATAACGTTCGCCATGCCGATGACGATTCCCTTGAAAAACAAGATGACTGATTTCATGTCTGCCTCCTAAAATGCCCTGCCCGGAATCCCCGGCACAAGCAATGCCGCAACGACCGCTAGCCCCGCGAACGTCACGCCAGTTTTCAGCATACCACAGAGACCGGCAAAACACAATTGCCCGTGGCAGAACGGCGGATACACGGTTTGCCGCCGTTGGAATTCCCGCAGAAATCTGATAAAATCAGCACGATGGCACGAAAAAATCCGCCGGAACAAAACGACTTCCTCGCCACGGCATTGGAGCGGGAACTGCTCGCCCTCATCAACGGAGGCAAAACGATCACGGCGGAAGAAATCACCAGCAGTTTTCCGAACACGGCCGCCGCACGAAACGCGCTCGAAGGCTGCCTCGCGAAGCACTTCGTCACGCAGGACGGCGCGGGGCATATCGTCCTCACCGAAACAGGCAAAAGGCAGGTTTGAAACCCGTATAGGAACGAGGGAAAGTATCAACTTTTGGTGCAGAAAATTTCCGACATTATTAAAGCTATCGTAAAAACAGAATAAAACTTTTCGACATCCAAACCAACGAAACACCGTCCGATTACAAGAGTGTAATCTTCTACGAAGTGACTACAGACGACGCACAGCAAAAACACAAAACGCGCCTTGTCACAGACACTATCAAGAATTTTCCGATAAAGCCGTTTATCGTGAGTCCAGCAGAAATGATGTGAATCATCGACAGGAAGTATAAAAAATAAGATAGCAAAATAAACGGGAAGCAAAACGACTTACTCAAAAACTGAAAGCATATATCGGCTGAAAAACGAATGCAAAATAATTTTGACACTTTACAGGTCAGATGAAAATATGAGGAACAAACAAACCTCGTAAAAAGTACATTCATTCCACTAAAACTAGAAAAAAAACGCTTTCACCAGTATGAAAATCTTATGTCTTATGGCAAAGAATCACTCGATTGTTGCGAGGCTTTCCTATTGCCGTAAGGTGGTCTGCCATCGGATGTGCAATTTTGTGGCAACTGCTATGGAAGGATTTAGTTCCAAAGTTGACTGCATTAAAATCAGATTAAACGTGCGGGAAATTCTCATCAACTTCTCTTACTTTGAAATAGCCTTTTATGCAGTTGGGATTAATTACAGAGATTTGAATGTGATTTCTCTCGCGGAATCCAGCATTTTTGTAAAGTTCGTTTCCCTCAAAAAACACACCGCGCACAGAATCATATATATTTCCCTGTAATTTTTCCTGTGCAACAAGATAGTTGATTAAAAAGCAATCTAAATTACGCTTATAAAAATCTTTGCCTGTATTCTTTGGCAGAGCATTTCCTGAAGATGCCAGTTCATCATGAATCTTTTTCAATTTTCGAAGATTTGCAATCTCCATGAAATCAAGACATTTGCCAAGACAAATTACAGCTCCTACAACCGAAGGCTTTGTAATTGTTTGCTTCACATTCTGAGGATGCTTCATAGCAGATTCTGCCCACTGCAAAGCACGCGCAGGGTCATTTTCCCAAAAGTACATTCCCTTGCCAAGCCAGTCATAAGAATTCTCGCTATAATCCAAATGCAAATCACCATTTACAAGTTTATTGCAAAGAGACTCATCACAACCGTGGAAACCGAATATCAGATTGTCTTTTACAGAATACACAGAAACTACAACCCCTGATAAGGAACAGGATTGTAGTTGCCCGTAGTAACAAGTTTTTTATTGACAAGTTTATAACCACAATAAGCAAGAATTTTATCCTGAAATAAATCAGCCTTTGTGGAAGAACGAGAGGCAGAATTCTTCTTTGAGGTTTTCTTTCGCAATTTTTCCATAACAACCTCCAATGAACATAATATATATTGAATCAGCATAAAAGTCAAATCCATACTGTCTAATCACCCTTAATCTAAGTTTAGCATAATTACCATTTTGCGACTTTTTACAATAGATTTGCAAAAACTATGCTGTCAGTCCTTCGACATCTTACGTAGCTCATCCCTACATACACACTTCGTGCTATCTTTGGAACTGCTCGCTTTCATCGGTGGAGGCAAAACGCTCACGGCGGAAGAAATCACCGGCAGTTTTCCGAGCGCCCCTGCCGCGCTCAACGCGCTCGAAGGCTGCCTCGCGAAGCACTTCGTCACGCAGGACGGCGCGGGGCATATCGTCCT
>CAZSOK010000120.1:0-2470 GCA_964608445.1 uncultured Treponema sp.
GGGCAATGCTATCACGTCTGGCGCGTCGTATTCTTTTGCAATCGCCAGCGCGGTCTTGTCCTCTTCGTTCTTTGCGTTTGCGTCCGCGCCTGTCCAGATGAGCAGCCGTGCCTCAAAAGCGTCATTGTCTCTCGCGGCCTCAATGAGCGCGGCCGTCTTGTCCTCGTTTTTGCAAAAACCATCGACAAGTGCGAATACCGCACACGGCACAGGCCTTGTCGCGATTGCGACAAAGACTGCCTTCTTCATGCTCAGATTTTCCTTCCTGGTATCGTTTTTTCTGCGGCATGGTAGCACGGGCGGCAACGGGATGCCAAAACGCGGTCGCGGACAACGAATGATCCGCGCCAAATTCGTTCCCGCCCATTGCTGCGGACGAATTGCGGCCCGTTGCGGTGTTCTCGCCTGCCTCTGCGAGTCGTTTTACCACGTCCGCAGCATTCATTCGCCGCGAATCATGGGTCGAGCGCGAGGTCTGCCGTCTGCGCGGACGTGGCGCGCACTAAGTCTGACGGGGCGAGCGCAATCTGTTCGCCGCGCGTTCCGGCACTCACGAATATTTTTTCGTGGGCGAGCGCGCGCTGGTCAATGAACGTGCGGAATTTCCGCTTCATGCCGAGCGGGCTGCATCCGCCGCGGACGTAGCCGGTGAGCGCGAGCAGTTCGTCGCTCTTGACCGGCGACACTTCTTTTGCGCCGCACGCCGCACGTGCTTTTTTGAGGTTTATCTCATGGAGCGCGTCCTGGCAGAACACGACGGTCTCTTTTTTGTCCGTGCGCATGACGATGGTCTTGAACACCGCGCCCGCGTCAATGCCGAGTGTCGCTGCCGTCCGTTCCGCCGCGCCGCGCGAAAGCTCGTGCTCGCCGTCGTCGTTATAGGACAGCGTTTCATACGGAATCTTCAGTCCGTCCAGAATCCGCATCGCGTTGGTCTTTTTCATGGCGCGCTCCGTGCGGTGTCGTCGTGCCGGATGGTCACGGTGGCGCGGTGCAGGCGCATGTAGTCGTACAGTGCCTTGATTTCCTGATTCCTGCCGTACAGGAAATAGGTCGCCGGTTCCCAGAGCGCGACCCAGCCGATGATGCTGAATCCCTCGCTCAGGATGCTGAAAAACGGATGCCCTGCCGCGTTGGTGCGGAACACGTGCGCGAGGAACAGGAAGAGCGCGAGCGCCATCATGCTGCCGATCAGCGTGACCAGCCAGTGGTTGCGCGACTTGCGGTTTTTGATCAGCTGTTCTTCCGCGCGGATTTTGAAATGGTTTTCGAACGCCTTGCGCATCAGTTCCGCCGTGTACAGCGACACGCCGCTCACCACGAACGTCACGCCGATACGCGCCTGGGAAGAGATGTGCGCCAGTTCGTTGAAGAGGTAGGCTTCCACGTCGTCGTTCAGGGCGCGCTCGTGTTCGGGGGCGGGGTCAAGGCGGTTGTAGAAATCGTCGGGATCGCGCAGGCGGATAAAAATCGTGTTGCGGTGGTAGAGTTCTGCCAGCTCGCCCATGAGGTGCGCGCGCCGTTCGTGTTTTTCCAGGTCGCGCGTATCTTTTATGTCGATTGTCATGCCCAAACTATAGCCGATTTTGCGAAAATGTACTATATTAAAAGAAACGAAAAGGACAGGGGCAGACAATCTTACGCCGTGCTGGAGCGGTTGCGCAGCAAGTGCGGAGCACCGAGGGTTACCGAGCCGCGCAAGGACGGTCTGCCGGTTGATTTTTCGCGGCGGGCGATGCATATCGTCCTAAAAAAAGACAGGAAAAATCGAGGTGTGATAATGGCGAAGCAAGTGACTCCGATGACGCTGCTGTGCGGGTATTTGGGTGCGGGTAAGACGACGCTTTTGAATCAGGTGCTGAACAATCAGCAGGGCTACAAGGTTGCGGTCATCGTGAATGACATCGGCGAGGTGAACGTGGACGAGAAGCTGATTGCGGACGGCGCGAAGATTACCGACACGTCGAGCATCGTGCCGCTCACGAACGGCTGCATTTGCTGCACGCTCAAAAGCGAGCTTGCCAAGAACATTGAGAATCTGATCAAGACGGGAAAATACGACTACATTATGATTGAGGCGAGCGGCGTGTGCGAGCCGATGCCGATTGCGCAGGAACTGGAGCTTATCAAGAACGGCAGGCTTGACAACGTGGTTGGCGTGGTGGACGCGGCGCGGCTCGTGGACGAATTCGGCGGCGGCGACGCGCTGTTGCGCAAGGAATCGATGGGCGAGGAGGACATTGCGTCGCTGCTCGTGCAGCAGATTGAATTCTGCTCGACGCTCGTCATCAACAAGAAGGATTTGGTCAGCGAGGACGATTTCAAGAAAGTGCGCGCGGTGATTGACGCGCTGCATCCCGGCGTGAAAATCATTGAGACTGACCACGGCAACGTTCCGGTGGGCGACGTGCTTGCGACGGGAAGCTTTGACTTTGAGGCAGTCTACGCGAGCGCGGGCTGGTGCAAGCAT